>NZ_JAWOTA010000014.1:0-119920 GCF_033338635.1 Vibrio sp. Vb1755
CCTGTCGTTACTGTGGTATAGAAGATGAAAGCAATACCAATATGAAGCCCCGCAGAAATGGCGAGCAGAAAAGATTTGATTGGAGCTTTCGTTGCTTTGCCTACCCCCACTTCAGCCGCGCGTTCCGCAGCTTGTGGCGGTAATAGTGAGTCAAACTGATTAAAGTTCATTCTGGTGTAACATTTAGAAACATTTAAAGAGGCGCGGATAATCGCTCTATTTCCCTATTTTTTCAAGTGCTATTTGGCGTGTTTACTAAAATCGTTGTTATTGGGAGATCAAGCAATAAATAGCGCCTATCATTCGCTACCGTAAGTATCATTGATACTTAACAAGTATTCGGCCTTTCGAACAAAGATCCTGCGTTATATCAGCCTGATAGCGCCATACTTAACACTTCTTGTCGTTGAATGTTGCCCAACGCTACTTTTCAGACTAGCTTGGTAAAAAAAGCGCAAAGGAATCATTTATGAAATATTCAGCTGAACATATCGCCGAATTGAATCTACTTCTTCAGTTCGACCTAAGTAGTGCTGCAACTGGTATTAAAGTTCATACAGACGCGTCAGAAGAAATGCAGGCAGCCGTTGCTCGTCTATATGAGAAGCAACTTTGTACACAGCCTGACGGTGGTTATCTAACAGACGAAGGCATTGAAGTTGCAGAACATGCAGATAAGATTTTAAGAGTTTTGTCTGTGTAATTTGAACAAAAAACGCCACCGAACTCGGTGGCGTTTTTTAGTCCTATATTTTTCCTGTCGATGCCTGCGGCAATAATCGCTTTTTCATTTTGCTAAATGGTTGAACCTTGTCATACAACCAGTTAAAACCAGTAGCATAAAATAGGAAGAAAACGAGGAAGCCGGCTTCCAGCATCAGAGCTTGAAGAAGCGTAATTTCTAAGAACCAGGCAATCACAGGTAGAGAGATAAAGATCAATCCTCCCTCGAAACCAACAGTGTGTCCAAGCCGCATCGCTAAACTTCGCTCAGCTCGATTGCCACCAAACCACTTATCAAAGTACAAGTTGTAGATGTAGTTCCATATCACGGTATACATGCTCAACCCGACCCCAACCAACGCAAGATCACTAGAGCCCTTTCCAGTGATCAATGAAGCCGCTGGTACAATAATCGCGAGTGCGATTAACTCAAAAAGTACTGCATGAAAAATTCGTTCGTTACGAGTCATATTTCTCTGTCCAAATAGTTCTACTCAATGCTTAGAATTTTATCTATTATTTAGATAACCAAAAGTTAGATACCATCGGTTTAAGCGATATGTTTACCATCGAACAACTGCAAGCTTTTATTGCTACATCAGAAGCAGGATCATTTTCAGGAGCAGCTAGAAAACTGGGGCGAGCTCAATCTGTAGTGAGCCAGCACATCATGAATATGGAGATCGACTGTGGCGTTGAGCTTTTTGATCGATCAGGCAGGTACCCTAAATTAACTGAGAATGGCCTCGCGCTCGTACCTTATGCACAAGCAACAATCAGCCAACTCGACCGCCTAAACAATAGGGCATCGCAGCTCTTTTCCACGCCAACGAACAAATTAGTCTTAGCTATTGATGAAGGGATTCCTCTGACTCGCTTGCCGGATGTGCTAAAGAAGTTAGAGCAACGCTTTCCACACTTACAAGTTGAATGCTTAACGGCATCAAGCCCTGATATCATTGAATTGGTTAAGTCGGAACGCGCCACGACTGGGATTATTTTGAGTGATTTACAAATGCCAAGGCACATCGATTTCACCAATCTTGGCAATATTGCATTTGATGTCTATGTCTCTTCAACACATCCTTTAGCAAAGCAGCAAATCACTCACATTGATCAACTAAAACAACATCGTCAATTGGTCATACGATCCAAAAGTGCAGAGCCATGTGGTCTCAATCAAGCATTTAGCCCAGATATCTGGTACGCTGATAACTACTATATTTTGTTGGAATTGGCGAATAAAGGGTTTGGTTGGTGCTTTCTACCACAGCATTTAGTCGCGTATTCACCTAATACATTAAAAAAAGTTGGGGATGATTTCACAAAACTGGCTTGGCAAGTCAATGTTGACCTTATTCAGCACCAGAAATGGCATTCAGATCCCCTCCATCAACAAGCCAAAGCAGAACTGCTCAACCTATTCGGGCAGACATAAGTAAGTAGGAAGACCCAAATGGCAAATACATTGATCGTAGGTGCAGGCTGGCTCGGAACTCCGCTAGCAGAAACATTGATGAAAGATGGACACTATGTTGTTGTCACTCGTCGTAGCCAAACTCGATTAAAAGAGTTACCCACCTCATTAACTCACTCCGCATTGTTCGATTTCAATCAATTGAACGCCACAGCACGGCTAGATGAGCTGCTCAAACAGCATCAAATTACGCACGTTATCGGTGCTTTTCCTCCAGGATTTCGTAAAGGACGCGGTCAAGAATATGCACAGCAATGGCAAATACTTGCCAACGCAGCTAAGCAAAACAACGTTGAAAAACTTCTCATGATCAGCTCTACAACGGTTTACCCTAACCTTGCTTCCGATATGGAAGAAGCTGACGCGTCAATCTCTTTAGCAGCCGAAAGCCCTTATTTCTCTGACAATGCACGTATTATGCTTCAAGCAGAGCAGCATGTTATCGACTCGAATATTAGCTTTGTTATTCTACGTTGTAGCGGATTAATCGGGCCAGATAGACACCCATCTCGCTTTGCAGCAAGGCTTCAACAAGTTAGTCGTAAAGCACCAGCTAATATGCTTCATCAAGATGATGCTGTCTCGGCTGCGAAATTTGCCTTAGGCAATTTAAGCAACCAAGTCATTAATGTTACGACACCTCATACTGTCAGCAAGGCTGAGTTCTACCAAGCTGCCATAAACAAAATCGGAAGTGAGATACCTCTTCCACCCGTCACAGAGCAAGCTGACAAGCGTATTCTTGCTGACAAACTACTCTCACTTGGTTATCGATTTCACTTCAATTCAACTTTGGATGCGCTATGAGACTCTATAGACATATAGAAACGCTTTGGGATTACATGCAACTTAAACATGAACTGAAGCCTGCGGACTGTTTGTTTGTGATGTGCAGTAATGATGTGCGTGTAGCGGAGCACGCTGCCAAGCTCTACCACCAAAAGTTGGCACCTTTGATTGTATTTTCAGGGGGTGAAGGTCGCTTCACAGATGGACTGTTTGAAAAAAGCGAAGCAGAAACCTTTGCCGAGATTGCAAAGTTGTCGGGCGTTCCAAGCAAAGCAATTTTGCTCGAGACTAAATCCACAAACAGCGGAGAAAACGTCCGCTTTACTGAGCAACGATTAAAAGAGGAAGGAAAACAATGTTCCTCGTTTATTCTGGTACAAAAACCGTTTATGGAGCGTAGAGCAATCGCGACATTTGAAAAACAGTGGCAGTCACCCTACACTCAGCTCCAAGTAAGCTCTGCGGCTCTTCCATTTTTTGAATACATTAATGAAGACATGCCATTAATGATGGTGCTAGAAGCACTAATGGAAGATTTCTCTCGCGTAAAAAGCTATCCAGAGAAAGGATTTCAAACCGAGCAGAACATCCCTCAGCAAGTCGAATCTTCTTACCAGGTTTTACTCGAGCGGTTTGGTTTTGACTTAGTCTAACTTTTTCTAACCGACAACAAAAAGCCACCAAGTTCGGTGGCTTTTATGTATCAATACGGCTTATTTACCGAGCGCTTCTTTGTAATGTTGGCGGCATACGGAGACATACTTATCGTTACCGCCGATCGCAACTTGATCGCCTTCTTTAATTGCCACGCCGTGTTCATCGGTACGAATAACCATATTCGCTTTGCGGCCGCAATGGCAGATTGTTTTGAGCTCAACCAGCTTGTCCGCCCAAGATAATAGATACTTACTGCCTTCAAAAAGTTCGCCTAGAAAATCGGTGCGAAGGCCGTAACACAATACTGGAATATGCAACTTATCAACGACTTCAGTAAGTTGATAAACTTGTTCTTTCGACAAGAACTGACACTCATCAACAAGAATACAGTGACGTTTTTCAACCTCATTCAGAGCTGCGATCTCCTGATACAAATTGGTATCCTGACGAAATAAATGTGCGTCAGATTGAAGACCAATACGAGAGCTCACTTTACCGACACCAAAACGATCATCTAGCGCAGCCGTAAAAATAACTGGCGTCATGCCGCGTTCTTGATAGTTGAAAGAGGATTGAAGAAGCGTTGTTGATTTACCCGCATTCATTGCTGAGTAATAGAAATACATCTGAGCCACAGAGCATTACCTAAAGTTAAAGTTTTAATTTATGGAAATGGAAAATAAAAGGGCTGAATTATCAGCCCCTTAAAAATGAAAATTCAATTACTTACGACGCCACGTTGTGCCTTCTGGACCATCTTCCAGAACAATGCCCATTTCGGTCAGCTTGTCACGAGCCATATCTGCATTCGCCCAATCTTTCGCAGCACGAGAGTCGTTACGCAGCTTGATCAGAGCTTCGATTTCAGCCACTTCATCATCGTTACCCGCATCACCTTTTAGGAAGGCTTCAGGATCTTGGTGAAGAATACCGATCACGTCAGCTAGTTCACGCATTAGCGCACCGAGTTCGCTCGCTTTCTCTAGGTTTTCTGTCTTCAGGCGGTTAACTTCTCGCGCCATGTCGAACAGTACTGAGTATGCTTCTGGTGTGTTGAAGTCATCGTTCATCGCTGCAGTGAAGCGAGATACGTATTCTTCACCACCAGCAGGCGCCGCGTTTAGGTCTAAACCACGTAGAGATGTGTACAGGCGCTCAAGCGAAGCACGTGCTTGGTTTAGGTTATCTTCGCTGTAGTTTAACTGGCTACGGTAGTGACCAGACATTAGGAAGTAACGCACTGTTTCAGCATCGTAGTGACCAAGAACGTCACGGATAGTAAAGAAGTTACCTAGAGATTTAGACATCTTCTCACGGTCTACCATTACCATGCCGCTGTGCATCCATGTGTTCACGTATTGTGTATCGTGTGCACAGCATGATTGTGCGATTTCATTTTCATGGTGTGGGAACTGAAGGTCAGAACCACCGCCGTGAATGTCGAAGTGGTTACCTAGGATTGAAGAGTTCATTGCTGAACACTCAATGTGCCAACCTGGACGACCTGGACCCCATGGTGACTCCCACGTTGGTTCACCCGGCTTTGACATCTTCCAAAGTACAAAGTCTAGAGGGCTGCGTTTTGCTGTTTCGATATCAACGCGCGCGCCAGCTTGAAGCTGATCAAGGTCTTGCTTAGAAAGCTTGCCGTATTCGTTGAATTTACCTACTTCAAACATTACGTCACCGTTATCTGCAACGTATGCAAAACCGCGCTCGATTAGCTTCTCAACCAATTCGATGATTTCAGCAATAAACTGTGTCGCACGAGGTTCAACGTCCGGACGTTTCATGTTCAGCGCATCAAAATCAGCGTGCATTTCACCAATCAAACGCTCAGTCAATGAATCGCAAGACTCACCATTTTCTGCGGCACGTTTGATGATCTTATCGTCGATATCTGTGATGTTACGTACAAACGTCAGATCATAGCCCAAGTAGCGAAGGTAACGTGATACAACGTCAAAAGAGACGAAAGTACGACCGTGACCAATGTGACAGAGATCGTAGATGGTAACTCCACAGACATACATACCGACTTTGCCAGCTGTAATTGGTTTGAATTCCTCTTTCTGTCTTGTGAGTGTGTTATATATCTTTAACATGATCTCTATCTATGATTGTGAATGAATAAAAGAAGATGAGTATATCAACTCCAACCTAGTTAGGTAATAGCAATTAACCGATAAAACGATAATCGGCTAAACTTCAAGCACAAAACGAAGAATTTCCTCTTCCTGAGTTTTTAAAGCACTAGAACTTAGGCTAGAATCTCGGGCTCAACACAACACAGTAAAGGAAAGTAGCATGATCACCCTTCACACTAATTTTGGTGACATCAAGATTCAACTAAACGAAGAGAAAGCGCCAGAGACAAGCGCAAACTTCCTTCAGTACTGCCGCGACGGTTTCTACGACAACACGCTTTTCCACCGTGTAATTGACGGCTTCATGATCCAAGGTGGTGGTATGGAGTCTGGTCTACGTGAAAAAGCGACTCGTGCACCTATCAAGAACGAAGCAAACAACGGTCTTAGCAACAAAGTGGGTACACTTGCTATGGCACGTACTATGGAGCCGCACTCAGCAAGCTCTCAGTTCTTCATCAACGTAAACAACAACACATTCCTAGACTTCCGTAGCGAAAGCCTAGACGGTTGGGGTTACTGTGTGTTCGGTGAAGTAATCGAAGGCATGGACATCGTAAATAAGATCAAAGGCGTTAGCACTGGTTCTTACGGCATGCACCAAGACGTACCTCTAGAAGACGTAGTAATCACTGGTACAACAATTGAAGAGTAATTCTTAGGAATTATTTTTAAAAGATAAGTTAATGGGGAGGCATAGCTTCCCCTTATTTCTATGACGACATTATTTATTTCCGATCTTCACCTTACCCCATCACGTCCTGATATCACGGAATGTTTTGTGACGTTCATGCGAACAGAAGCAACAAAAGCTGATGCACTTTATGTACTCGGCGATCTGTTTGAATTCTGGATTGGTGACGATGACAACACCCCTTTTGCAGACCAAATCCGTGCAGAATTTAAAGCACTGACGGATGCGGGTGTGCCAACTTTTTTCATCCAAGGCAATCGAGATTTTTTACTCGGCAAACGCTTTTGCAAAGAAACCGGTATGACATTACTCGACGATGTCTGCACGATTGATCTTTATGGTCAAAAAGCCGTAATCCTACATGGCGATACGCTCTGCATTGACGATGTGAAATACCAAGAGTTTAGAAAAACCGTTCACAAGCCATGGCTACAATGGTTGTTTAACCGTATTCCTTGGTTCATTAAGAAGAAAATTGTCTCAAAAGTTCAATCCGATATTCGTGATGATAAAATGAGCAAGTCATTAGATATCATGGACGTCAACCAAAATGAGGTCGAGAAAGTGATGTCTCAGAACTGCGTCAACTTAATGATTCATGGTCACACACATCGCCCGAACACACATTTTTTTGACGTCGATGGCGTTAAAAAGACCCGAATTGTTTTAGGGGATTGGTATACGCAAGGCTCAGTTTTAAAAGTAAATTCTGATAGTTTTGACCTACAAACGAGACCGTTCATACAGAATTTGCGTTAAGCATGTAGAGCGCGTAGAAGATTCACGCTCAAGTCGTAGATATTTTGTAAAAAATCGCTATTATCATAATACTAAGTTAAACAGAACGAAGTACCTAATTGAAGTATTCTTACGTAGCTCGCCAACCGATTCTGGATAGAGAAAAACGAACCATAGGTTACGAACTCCTCTTTCGAGACGGCCCTAAAAATACCTTCCCTGAAGTAGAACCAGAGCTGGCTACTAGTCGACTGCTATCCGATCATTTTTTATCGACGCATTACAACACATTAGGAAACAAACTTGGCTTTGTTAACTTTCCGCATCAAAGCTTGGTGAACTTGGTCCCAACTTTGTTCCCTAAAGAATCTCTCGTCATTGAAGTCCTTGAAGACTGCGAACCGACAGAAGAACTGTTAGAAGCCATCAAGCACCTTCATGAGTGCGGATACAGAATTGCTCTGGATGATTTTGTTCCGACGAAAGCTTGGAAGCGTTTTCTTCCATACGTTTCCATGATCAAGTTTGATATTAGACTTGTGCCGATTAAGAAAGCTGCCATTTTTATTCAGGCGTTGAGCCCATTTAAAATCGACTTTCTTGCGGAAAAGGTAGAGACCTATGAAGAGTTTGAGCAAGCTCTAGAAGCCGGTTTTAACTATTTTCAAGGGTATTTTTTTAGCAAACCTGAGATGATCCAGAAAAAGCGGTTGAACCCCGCGTTTCTTACCGTCATCCAGCTTTGTAAAGAGATTGCAGATAAGCCCATCGACTTCAATGAGGTTGAACGTCTGTTTTCGATTGATGTGACGCTGTCATACAAGCTGCTTACTTACGTTAATTCAGGCTATACATTAACGACTAAGATCAAATCGTTCAGACAGGCGCTTATTTATCTGGGTGAAGAGCGACTACGACGCTTTATTTCCTTAGTTGCAATTGCCTCCGTTCAAGAAGATAAACCTGACTCTCTTTACTCTTTAGCGATTCAGCGTGCACGAATGTGTGAACTGCTACTTAGTCAAATGAACACTAGGTATGACCCTGGGCAGGCTTTTTTGACAGGCATGTTTTCTTTGCTCGGATCTTTGCTCGATCAACCGCTCTCGGATGTCATTGAAGATATCCCCGTTGACGAAGATATAAAACTCGCATTAACCAGTCGAAAAGGCGTACTTGGTCACTTACTTTCGATGACGATCGCCTACGAACAAGCGGACTGGGAGTTAGCCGAGCGATATTGCACCGTTCTTAAATTAACCGAACCTCAATTAGCAGACGCTTTTAATCAATCGACGGAATGGGCTCAAGAACTGCTGTCTCAAACGCCCTAAACCGCTATAATGCCTCACCTCCAGCCTCGCAATTGTGAGGTTGTTTGTTTTTACCGCTTAATTAATCGAGATTTCATTTTATGGCTTCTTCTTGCCCTTGCGGATCTAACCGCACCTACCAGCAGTGTTGTGAAATTGCCCACAACAACCATGCTGACGTCACCACTCCAGAGCAGTTAATGCGCTCTCGTTACAGTGCGCATGTGTTAGGTCTAGTCGATTACGTGGTCAACACTTATCATCCAATCTGTAATGCAGAAGAGCAACGTGAAGGCATTGCCCAATCTATCGACAGCGATTGGTGCAAACTTGAAGTTGTAAAAACAGAAGCTGGCAGTAATGACAATGAAGGCTTTGTAGAGTTTAGCGCTTATTTTGATGAAGACGGCAAACGCTACTGTATGACAGAGCGTTCTCGTTTCGTGAAAGAAAATGGGCTTTGGTACTACATTGACGGCACGTTTCCAGAAGAAGAGCTAGAAGAAGAAGAGCTAGAAGAAGAACCAGAACAAGATCCTCGCCTAAACCAACCAGTGAGTAGCCTAAAAGTAGGTCGTAACGACCCGTGTATCTGTGGAAGCGGTAAGAAATTTAAGAAGTGTTGTGGGTAAGATCATCCACTCCTAGCTTATTGAGCTCGATTTAATTGGATTCTTGACTTCGCCTAGGTTCGTTGGAGTGACGTGAATATATGTACCTATTTGAAGTAAATAACTCTACTGCAAGTACCATTAGAAAATATACCGTCATTCTGAACAGCGAGGGACGAGCGTGATTCAGAATCTAATCGCCACCAGCACTGTTGCCGGTTTTTGCCCCGAATCAAGAACACTAAAGTAAAAAGCCCCTAGGCTCGAGAGCATAGGGGCTTTCACTTATCGCAAGCTTACTTATGACGCTCTTTCAGTTTGTTCACTACGTCATTCATCGATAAGCCTTGGTCTTGAAGCAATACCATTAAGTGATAAATCAAATCTGCAGATTCACACACTAACTCCGCCTTATCGCCCGACGTCGCCGCAAGCGCGACTTCAACGCCTTCTTCGCCCACTTTTTGCGAAATACGCTTGGTGCCACGGGCATAAAGACTGGCAGTATAAGAGGAATCTGGGTCGGCACTCTTGCGGGCAGCCAATAGCTGCTCAAGTTGATGAAGCCACACCATTTGTGACTCCTCTTGAGGGTCCACATCCCAGCAAGTTGTGTTACCCAAGTGACACGTAGGACCAATGGGATTCACTTTCACCAGTAGCGTATCGTTGTCGCAATCGAGCTGAATGTTCACTAGTTGCAATACGTTGCCGGAGGTCTCACCTTTCGTCCAAAGACGCTGCTTGGTACGAGAGAAAAACGTCACTTGACCTGTTTCGCCCGTTTTTGCCAACGCATCTTGGTTCATATAACCCATCATCAGCACTTGGCTTGATTGGAAATCTTGTACGATAGCAGGTACCAGACCATCCACCTTTTCCCAGTTGATTCGCTCAACTAGCGAACTTACTTCGGCGGCTTTCACACTCATAGTCGTACCTCAATGCCTTGTTGTTTCAAATACTGCTTTAGTTCACCAATATTGATGACTTGTTTGTGGAATACCGATGCGGCAAGCGCGCCATCCACATTTGCTTTTTGGTAGGCTTCTGCGAAATGCTCCATAGCACCTGCCCCACCCGATGCAATCAATGGCACGTTACACACTTCACGCACCATGTTAAGTTGTTCAATATCGTAACCGTTACGTACGCCGTCTTGGTTCATCATGTTCAGTACGATTTCACCAGCGCCGCGTTTTTGTACTTCTTGCACCCAATCACGCGTTTCCCATTGGGTCGCTTTGGTGCGTTCTTCATCACCAGTAAACTGGTAAACCTGATACTTGCCCGTCTCTTTGTCGTAGTATGAATCGATACCAACGACGATACATTGCACACCAAACTTATCAGCAAGGTTAGTAATCAACTGAGGGTTCGCCAAGGCAGGAGAGTTAATAGATACCTTATCTGCACCAAACTCAAGAATGCGCGCTGCATCTTCCGCTGATTTAATACCACCAGCGACACAGAAGGGAATATCAATCACTTCAGCAACGCGAGCGACCCAACTTTTGTCAACGACACGCCCATCACTTGAAGCGGTAATATCGTAGAACACAAGCTCGTCAGCGCCTTCTTCCGCATAACGCTGTGCCAGAGGAACGATGTCGCCAATGATTTCGTGGTTGCGGAACTGAACGCCCTTTACCACTTGTCCATCACGGACATCAAGACATGGAATTATTCGCTTTGCCAGCATGCAAATGCCTCCTCTGCTGTGAACTTACCATCTAACAGCGCGCGACCAACAATCACGCCAGCCACACCGCTGCCTTTTAGTGCTTCGATATCCGCTAATGAGCCGATGCCGCCTGAAGATTGGAACTGCACTTGTGGGTACTGTTTACATAGGTCGACATAAAGCTCTACGTTTGAGCCTTCTAGCGTACCGTCACGAGAAATGTCCGTACAAAGCACGTGCTGCAAACCTACCGTTAGGTAATCGTTGATCAGAGCTTCGATAGTCACGCCTGAGTCTTCTTGCCAACCAGAGATCGCTACTTTACGTGTGCCGTCTTGGTCGATGTTGATGTCTAGCGCGAGAACGATTTTCTCCGAGCCGTATTTTTCCATCCAACCTTTCACAAGCTCTGGCTGTTTTACTGCTGTAGAGCCAACCACAACGCGCTGAGCACCCGCTTCTAGCAGATCAATCACGTCTTGCTCGGTACGCACTCCGCCACCGATTTGGATGTTCGCTGGCGTGCTTGCTAGTAGCGTTGCAATCAAATCAAGTTGGCGTGCTGTCGTGTCTTTCGCGCCAGTTAAATCCACCAAGTGCAGCCAGTTAGCACCCGCTTGGTGATACAAGTTGAATTGCTCTGCTGGGTCGACTTTGTACTCGGTTACTTGGCCGTAATCACCTTGATAAAGGCGAACCACCTGTCCTTCAATTAAATCAAGAGCTGGAATAATCACACTAAATCCCTTTTATAATTCTAAGAAGTTTTGAATAAGCTTCGCGCCCGCTTTTGAAGAACGCTCAGGGTGGAATTGCACGCCGTAGTAGTTACCGCTTTGTACTGCTGCTGTGAACGGGTTGCCGTACTCGCATTCCGCAATCGTGTAATCCCCAACTGGCATCGCAAAGCTGTGCACGAAGTAGAAATACTCTCCTTCTTCAATACCTTTGAAAAGTGGATTACCTGCTTTTGCAGAGACCGTGTTCCAACCCATGTGCGGCAGCGGCAAATCGCCAGTTTGTAGTAGCTTCACTTCGCCATCACAAAGCCCAAGACACTCAACCAACTCGTCGGCTTTCTGCCCTTTCTCTTGAGACACTTTGCCCAACAGTTGCATGCCTAAACAGATACCTAGTAATGGCTTTTCTACCTGTTTTACCAAGCTGATCAGATCGCGCTCTTCTAGGTTCTTCATCGCTTCGCTGGCGGTTCCCACACCCGGTAGGAATAGCTTGTCTGCCGATAATACGACTTGCGGATCTTTTGAAATCGTTACGTCATAGCCTAGGCGTTCAATGGCAAACTTCACCGAAGAAACGTTGGCACAGCCAGTATCGATAATGACAACTTTCTGTTCTGTCACTGTTTTTCTCCTTGCTAACGTTAGCCTTAAAGCACGCCTTTACTACTTGGTAGCTCAGTGCCTTCTACTTTGATTGCTTGGCGTAACGTACGACCAAACGCTTTAAATAGACTTTCAATGATGTGGTGATCATTGTTGCCCGCAGAAGAAAGGTGCAACGTACATGCTAATGTGTCAGTCAGAGAGCGGAAGAAGTGAACTACCATCTCTGTTGAAAGATCACCCACTTGCTCACGGCTGAATTGCGCGTCGAACTTAAGGTAAGGACGACCTGATAGGTCTAGTGCGCATTGCGCCAAACACTCATCCATTGGCAAACTAAAGCCAAAGCGACCAATACCACGCTTGTCACCCAGTGCTTCTTTCAACGCTTGACCCAACGCAAGAGCGGTATCTTCTACTGTGTGGTGATCATCAATGTGCAGGTCACCTTCCACTTTGCACACCATTTGGAATCCACCGTGCGTCGCAATTTGATCCAGCATGTGGTCAAAAAAGCCAAGACCTGTAGAAATATCGTTACCGCCTTGCTCGTCAAGGTTAACGAATACTTTAATGTCTGTTTCTTTTGTGGTTCGAACGACTTCAGCAACACGCGCCTTCACTGTGAGATCTTTTAGGATCTGTTTCCAGCCCATGGTTTCTGGGTTGTATTGAATACCACGAATTGCCATATTTTCTGCAAGTTGAAGATCGGTTTGACGATCGCCAATCACAACAGAGTTTTGGAAATCCACTTTGCCACCTTGAAGGTACTCTTTTACCAAGCCCAATTTAGGCTTACGGCAAGAGCAGCTGTCTTCATCAAAGTGAGGACAAATCAGTACGTCATCGAACTTCACACCTTGAGATTCAAAGATCTCCATCATCATGTTGTGTGGTGCATCAAAATCTTCTTGTGGGTAACTGTCGGTACCCAAACCATCTTGGTTCGTGACCATCACTAGACGGTATCCTGCATCCTGCAACGACAACAGGCTTGGGATAACAAATGGCTCCAGTTTTAGTTTATCTAAACGGTCTACTTGAAAATCAATCGGCGGCTCAACAATTAAGGTGCCATCACGGTCGATAAAGAGGATTTTTTGTTGTTTGCTCACTCGAACTTCCTTATTGCTATTCTTTTGGCGCTCCCGCTATTGAGCGAGAGCGATTAATTTTGTCTCTACTTATGCGTAGTAGTTTCTAATAAATCCAAGCGTTTTTTCACACTCGTCGCGGTTACCAACACTGATACGTACACAGTTCTCAATTGGCGAGTTACGCAAAATAATGCCCGTATCCCAAGCCGCTTTGAAAAGGTCATCGCCATCTGGGAATTTCACCAATAGGTAGTTCCCCCACCCTTCAAACACTTCCAAGCCCGGAATCATTGAAAGGCCAACTTGCAAGTAAGCACGGTTTGCATTCAAATCGAGAACTTGAAACTTCGCTCGCGCTAAACCAGCTTCCGAAAGCGCCTGAGTCGCAATTTCTGCCACTGGAACTGGGACTGGGTAAGGTGCGATAACTTTAAGAAGTACATTAATAAGCTCTTCGTTCGCAAGCGTAAATCCACAACGCAGACCTGCAAGCGCAAAAGCTTTCGACAGAGTACGCAGAATTGCAAGGTTCGGGTATTGCGCCAGTAGGTCTACCGTTGACGCTTCTGGACAAAAATCGATGTACGCTTCATCCATCACCACAATTGCACGGTCTTTTGTCATCTCAAGCAGAGACACAATGTCTTCACGCTTAACCAAGTTACCCGTTGGGTTGTTTGGCGAACATACAAAAACCAGCTTCACGTTATCCAGATTAGCTTCGATGCCTGCAAGATCGAGTTGCCAATCTGAGGTTAGCGGCACGGTTTTGCGCTCAACACCAATGGTTTCAGCGCTGATGGCGTACATACCGTAAGTTGGTGGGCAGTAAAGAATCGCATCTTCACCCGGCTCACAGAATGCACGAATTAATAACTCAATACCTTCGTCTGCGCCGCGAGAAGTCAGTGTTTGTTCTGGTTTAACACCCGCATACGCTGCGTAAGCGGAAATCAGTTCTTTCGGTTGGCATTCGCTGTAACGATTAAGACGAGCAAAGTCTGTTTTGTATTCATTGTTAAATGGTGATTCGTTGGCATTTAGCCATACGTCACCCGTACCACCGATTCGGCGAGCCGACATATAAGGGGTAAGCTGTTGGACTTGTTTACGCGCTAGCTTTTCCATCTCATTACTCTCTTATTCTTACTTACTTGCTAATTTTTCTACGCGGATAGTAACAGCACGTTTGTGAGCGTCCAGACCTTCCGCTTCAGCCATCGTGACTACCGTTGGTGCAAGGTTCTTTAAACCATCAGCAGAAAGCTCCTGAACCGTCATTCGTTTAGAGAAATCCGCCAAACCTAAGCTTGAATAAGTACGTGTGTAACCGTAAGTAGGAAGGACGTGGTTAGTCCCCGACGCGTAATCTCCCGCAGATTCAGGCGACCAATCCCCAAGGAAGATAGAGCCTGCATTATCAAGTAGAGGTAGAAGCTCACGAGGGTTCTTAGTCTGAACAATCAAGTGCTCAGGACCGTAGTAATTGGAAATAGAAACTGACTGCGTCATCGACTCGGAAATAATGATCAAGCTTGATGCCAGAGCCTTTTCTGCGATGTCTGCACGAGATAGCTCCTTAAGCTGACGTTGAACCGCATCCGTCACTTGATCAGCAATCACAGGAGAAGGAGTCACCAATACCACTTGAGAATCAGGACCGTGTTCCGCTTGGCTCAAAAGATCCGCAGCGATAAAGTCTGCATCTGCGGTTTCATCGGCAATCACAAGAACTTCTGATGGCCCTGCTGGCATATCAATCGCAGCACCGCGGAAATCATTGCTAACCTGTCGTTTTGCTTCGGTCACGTAAGCGTTGCCCGGACCAAAGATCTTATCTACTTTCGATACAGTCTCGGTGCCATAAGCCATTGCAGCAACTGCTTGGCCACCACCGACGTTATACACCTCATCAATGCCACACAGCTTCGCGACATAAAGGATCTCATCAGCGATTGGCGGTGGAGAACAAAGAACGACTTTACGACAACCTGCAATTTTTGCAGGAACGCCGAGCATCAAAACAGTCGATGGCAAAGGCGCACTTCCACCAGGAATGTACAAACCCACTTTTTGAATTGGACGTGTTACTTGTTCACAAAGAACACCTGGCTGCGTTTCCACCTTGATCGGTTGCGGCTTTTGCGCTTTGTGGAACTTAGAAATATTGGCGTAAGCTTGCTCTAGTGCGCTCTTCATTGACTCTGACAAACGCTCTGACGCTGCCTTAATTTCCTGAGAAGAAACACGAATGGATTCAGGCTTAACACGGTCAAACTTTTCTGTCAGCTCAATAAGAGCAGAGTCACCTTCTTCTCGAACTTTAGCAATAACTTCGGCCACAGCAGTGGTGATATTGGCGCCTTCTGCAATAGCAGGGCGCTCCAAAATAGAGTCTTGCTGATTCTCACTTAATGATTGCCAAACGACTGTTCTCATGATGCTTACTCCATCATTTTTTCAATTGGTAGAACGAGAATTGAACTTGCGCCCAACTCTTTCAGCTGTTCCATTGTTTCCCAGAATAGGTTTTCAGAACTCACTAAGTGAACAGCCATTTTCTGCTTATCTGCAGAAAGAGGAAGAACAGTTGGGTCTTCAGCACCTGGCAGTAGTGCTTTAATTTGATCTAACTTCTCTGCTGGGGCGTGAAGCATAATGTACTTAGATTCTTTCGCTTGCTGCACGCCTTGCATGCGAGTTAACAGCTTTTCGATTAGCGCCACTTTGTCTGCGTCGAACTCACCTGTGCGTTGAATCAATGTCGCTTTTGATTTGAAGATAATTTCAGCTTCTTTAAGGCCGTTCGCTTCCAGTGTTGCACCTGTAGAAACCAAATCAGCGATAGCATCAGCGAGACCCGCGCGAGGCGCAACTTCTACAGAGCCTGTCAGCATACATGTAGAGAATGGAACGCCGGCTTCATCCATGTACGCTTTTAGAAGTTGAGGATACGTTGTAGCAATACGCTTGCCAGCTAAGTCTTGTGGACCGTTGTACTCTTCGTCCTTGTCGATTGCGATAGATAAACGACAGCCACCAAAATCAAGTCGACGAAGCTGAACAAACTCGCAGGGTTCACCTAATGCTTTGCGGTCAAGGCGAACTTCTTCTAGTTCATTTTCGCCAATAAAGCCAAGGTCAACCACGCCATCCATAATTAAACCTGGGATGTCGTCGTCACGAACCAAGAGTAAATCAATTGGCATATTTTCAGAATGGACAACTAAACGCTCGCCCATTACGTTGAACTTTACGCCGCACTGTTTTAGTAGAGCTTGACTCTCTTTGCTAAGACGACCTTTTTTCTGAATTGCGATTCTTAAACGTTGTGTTTGCATTGCTTTGTCCCTATGCAAGATTTTGATATCTAAGTATTTTTCAAACTAATAAAACTAAAAAACCCTCGGGAGATTGAAGTCTCCCGAGGGTTTAAAATCTGCTTTTACTTTGATTTTACCTCCGGGAGTTTCCTGCCTCCCGGGTATGCGTACATCGCCCGAAAGACTAGATTGGGTGATGATGGTGATGAATGTTCATTACAAAATTACGCATACTTATTTCAAGGCTCTTCTCATTTGCTTTGTTACCAACCACACTAACCAAGCTGATTACTTTTTTCAACCCTTAATTTTAAAAAAATTCGAATTGTATAATACAAATAAAAAAGGAGGCCGAAGCCTCCTATAAATTTACTTTTTAAATCAGTGAATTACGCACTTTGGCAAGACGCTATTTTAGACTTTGAAAGCCATGACAAAATAGCGCAAACGATAACGAATGTTATCGACGCTGCAATGAACGAGAACGCAATTGAAGCAGTCATACCAAGGGCAATAAAGCCGACGCATGAAACAAGCGCGACTGATAATGCATAAGGTAGCTGTGTTGATACGTGATCAATGTGGTTACAACGTGCACCCGTCGATGACAAGATAGTCGTATCTGAGATTGGTGAACAATGGTCACCGAATACCGCACCAGCTAAAACCGCACTCAACATCGGTAGCATTAGCGCTACGTCTGTTGCACCAGCCATGTCTCCGGCGATTGGAAGCATGATGCCGAACGTACCCCATGAAGTACCTGTTGAGAAGGCCATCAGGCCAGACAGCAGGAATAAGATAACTGGGAGCCAATGAGGGTTGATATTTCCCTGCGCCATTGTCGAAAGGTAAGTACCAGTCTTCATATCACCGATAACAGAACCAATGGTCCAGGCAAATACTAAGATTAGAATCGCACCAAACATAGACTTAGCACCAATCCAAAGTGTACGTGCGATCTCAGCCATTGGTAGACCTTGCTTCACAACAGTAAACAGTGCAACTGCTAAGCCAAGCAAGCTACCGTAGATTAGTGATGTACCTACATCTGTATTTTCAAAAGCACCAAGAAGCGCAAATTCTTTACCATCAGCAGCCAATGCTTGGCCACCCGTGTAAAGCATTGAAGCGATAGTCGCGATAATCAGCGTTACGATAGGAAGTATCAAATCTGACACTTTACCCTTTTCACTTTCACGTATATCTAGCTCTTCGTTTAGGTCATGCGCTTCTTGCGAGTCATTTTCTTTGTCTTTATCAAAGCCACGACCTTGCGATGCAGAGATCTCATGCTCACGCATTTTACCAATATCAAGGCCAAACCACGCAACAGCGAACACCATTAGCAGCGCAAAAACGGCGTAGAAGTTCATTGGGATAAGACGAACATATGCGCCAAGAGCCGAATACTCTGTGATCCCATGTGAGACTAAGATCCCGCCAATAATAGTAATAATGTAAGCCCCCCAGCTAGAAGCAGGCATAATTACACACATTGGAGCAGCGGTTGAGTCTAGAATGTACGCAAGCTTAGCGCGAGACACATAAAAGCGATCGGTTACTGGGCGAGAGATCGCACCAACAGCAAGGCTATTAAAGTAATCATCGACAAAAATGAATACGCCTAAAAAGGCGGCAAGAAGTTTGGAGCCGCGTTTACTCTTCACTCGAGATTGTGCCCATTCAGCAAAAGCACGAGTACCGCCAGATAGCGTTAATAAAGCTGTTGTCATACCTAATAAGATTAGGAAGCCAACAATGCTCATGTTCCAAGTGTTAATTCCGCCATCTTCAATAAAGACAGAAGAAACTTGAGAACTGACGTAACCTGCGGTGTCGCTGATAGACCAGCTATTAAGTAGCACCGCACCTAGCACGATACCTACACCCAAGGAAACTAATACACGTCGAGTCAAAATCGCCAAAGTCAAAGCGACAATAGGTGGCAATAATGAAACAGGAGAACTAGAAAAATCTATTAAATTCATGATCTTCAAAAACCAAAGTTTGGCTAGAGATCTACTGCAGACAAGTCACGTAGCATACGATACGTGCTCATGTTGAACTTAGCGACAGGGAAGCGAACACTCCACCCAACCCTACAGTAGCGCTCCATAGTTTAATGTGAATATATACTATGGCAGTGTTGTTCCTTTCAGATACAACCCCAGCAAGTAACTTTGATGAGTTACTTACTTCGGCAATCTTCGCCTTCCACTATTATTCATTGGCATCACCCCAATAATAGCTACTCTTCGAGACCGCGCCTCTACGGCAACAACAAACAATTAACCACTAACTGTACAAATTAACAACAAATTGTCTGCAATATTGCATCAGGTGGCAGCCATTGTACTTATGATGAGAGTCAATGCAACACATCAAACTAAATTAAACAAATAAATAATGGCTGAGATAATTTATAAACCTTGCCTAATTCCATAAGTTTTGTGCAACTGAAATCACATCAATCATGTTATTTATGAAACATTATTACTACCTTAGAAATATCATGGTTTATCTTATATCAATAAATTAAGGATATATGACACACCATTAAAGATGGATGCTTCATATTTTTAAGTAATAACTCAAATTTTTTTATAAAAAACCAAGCTGTCACTCTCTCTATACAATAATGATTGTTGGTTTTAGTTCTCATCTAATAATGATTTATTTCGAGTGTAATAATATTAATTGCTTTAAAAAATAGTCAAATTTAAACAAAATCTTGATTTAGCATTTGCACATAAGGAAAAGATAAAGTTAAATATAAGGACTCTTTGTTTATTTATAGATTGGCATTATTTAATCGTAACGATAAAAAGTGCCCAACACATTAACCTTTTAATAGGAATCGTTATGTCAGAGCTGACTAAAACCCTTCTAAATATCCGTAGCCTTCGTGCATTTTCTCGTGAGCTGACTCTAGAACAATTGGAAGAAGCTCTAGATAAACTCACTACTGTCGTAGATGAGCGTCGTGAAGCAGAAGAAGCAGAACGCGCAGCACAAGCAGAGCAAGAAGCTAAGCTTGCAGAGATTGCTGAGAAAATCGCTCAAGACGGTATTGATGTAGAAGCACTTATTACTGCGCTATCTGGCGAAACTAAGACGAAAGGCAAAGCGAAGCGCGCACCTCGCCCTGCTAAATACAAATACACAGATTCAAACGGTAATGAGAAAACTTGGACTGGCCAAGGTCGTACACCTTCGGCGATTCAAGAGCAACTTGATGCAGGTAAATCTCTGGATGAGTTCCTAATCTAGATCCGTGCTATTTTTAAAAGGCTCCCATAGGGAGCCTTTTTTATTTAAACCATTACAAATAAAAAAGGCACATTTCTTAATGCGCCTTTTACTTTAGTTACAGAATAGTTAATTAAACCGCTTCGTATTAACGTTCCCAGTATGCTTCTTCTAGGCTATCTTCTCGCTCAGGAAGTCCGCGCGACAATCGTGGTGAATGTTGCACGAGAACTTCGTAGCTCGCACGGTTTGCGTATTTGCAGACTTGAGAAAAAGAAGAGTAAGTTAAATACTCGTTACTGTGCTTGCTTGAATTAGGCACATTTTCTTTATGGTATTTATTTGCTGCCATATCATGAAGAACAGCAGATAACGCGGCATCACCTGCGCCATTTGTATTCTTAATTTTTTCTGGACCACCCATATATGGCGAGATATGCGAGTACACTTTTATTGGCGTCTCGCATGAGTCTTTTTTCGCCGGACGACTAAATTCATAACGATTAAATTCAGCAATTGACCCTGGAAGTAATGGCAAAGAAGTTTCGCGCTTCGCGCTATCTTCCGTATACCCAGCCATAAATAGACCTACAGGACCCGCCGTGCACAATACTAGATCAGCCCACTCCAATGTTTTATCAGACGCAGCAAGTGGATCAGATTCCCCCGTCAGTGCTTCTGCTTCATCTTCATTCATCGCAACGACTGAAACGTTATCTCTAATGAATTCTTGCCAATATTTAGGGTCATCTTGAATAACAAACTTTGTGCCTAAAGTCAGAACAACAGGCACATCATTCTTTTTCGCGTACTCAATCGCTTTCATTGTTGCTTCCGGCATTGGGTCGCCGTCTTTGCAACGTACTAGATATGACGTCAGTACAAGTGCTGATGCATTTTTAAAGATTTTCTCTGGAATGCTATCAGGATGGAGTTGGTTCATTTGCCCTTCGCTGATAGCAAAAGTACGTTCACCGTCTTCTGTGATAAGAGCAAAACAACGGCCAATTGCACCATCTACACCTTGTAGGTAGTTCAAGTCCATGCGGCTTGATGTATTACAAAGATAACGGTAACCGTAGCTGCCAATCTTAATATCCTGGCTCATCACTCCAAGTAGTGTGGAGCGATCATCCGCTAGCACGGAGTAGTTATGTAGCGTGTTACCAATTGTACCGCCCGCATACTCATTGGTAATCAAGTTCTCTTCTTTCAGTTGCTGGTATAACTCTTCTGCTCTTTCGTCATCGATAACCAGAGAGTGACCTTTACTCAGACCGTACTTTTCAATCACATCCGTTGTAACTTTTGCTTCAATATCAACCAAGGTTTGGTCAATACCAATGATGTGAGTGCGCGTCATCTTCTTGCTTTCTTGTGCTTGGCTCACCAGCGGGTCACGAGCATGAACAGGAAAATAGTGCTTCGATTTGCGTTGTCCAGGAAATTTCATATTGTCAGTCTGAGTAAGGGGATGAAAAGGAGAGCGGATTCTATACCGCTAATAATAAAGCAGCAATAAAAGCGATTATAGCAAACGTTTGCTGACTACTTTTTTCTTTTAGGTGGCTTATTCACCTTCCATAAAGCTGAGATCTGGTAGTTGCTCAAGGTGCTCGCTATAACGCTTTAGGTTGAACTCACCTTCATTCTTCATCACATCAAAAATCTCAATTGACATCGCACATGCCATCATCGCAACCGCATCTTCACGTGGTGTGCCAGTCATCATTAAACGCATAAGGGTTTCTTTTACTTTAAGCGGGTTGCCATCTTCGAGCTGATTTTCAACAATTTCAATCAACTCACTTTCTTGCATAAATTGGTTTTCTTCTGTCATTTGGTGTTTCCTCTTGGATTTTGGCCAACTATGCCATATATACCTCTTCTATACTTGCGAAATTACTCGTTCGAATCTTTGTTGAAGAAAAATCCAGCGAAACGAATTGTGATTTCGATCTCGGATCTGTCACCGGTCTGTGGATTCTGATAGAATCTGCATCCCGTTTATTTAAGTGGTGTTTAGTAATGTCTGATAACAGCCAAAAGAAAGTCATCGTCGGTATGTCCGGCGGCGTTGATTCATCTGTTTCCGCGTATCTTCTAAAGCAGCAAGGCTACCAAGTAGAAGGCCTTTTCATGAAGAACTGGGAAGAAGATGACAACGAAGAATATTGTACAGCGGCAGAAGATCTTGCTGACGCTCAGGCAGTATGTGACAAGCTAGGCATCCACCTACACACTATCAACTTTGCTGCCGAATACTGGGATAACGTATTTGAGTACTTCCTTGCTGAATACAAAGCTGGCCGTACTCCGAACCCTGACATTCTTTGTAACAAAGAAATCAAGTTCAAAGCATTCCTAGAATTCGCTGATGAAGTACTTGATGCTGATTACATTGCAATGGGCCACTATGTGCGTCGCTCTTTCCCAGAAAACGGTGAAAAACCACAGATGCTACGTGGTCTAGATGGCAACAAAGATCAAAGCTACTTCCTGTACACATTAAGCAACGAGCAAATTGCGCGTAGCCTATTCCCTGTTGGTGACCTAGAGAAACCAGAAGTACGCCGCATTGCGGAAGAACAAGACCTAATTACTGCTAAGAAGAAAGATTCAACTGGTATTTGTTTCATCGGTGAACGCAAGTTTACGGAATTCCTAGGTCGCTACCTTCCAGCTCAGCCTGGTAATATCGAGACTCCAGAAGGCGAAGTGATTGGTCAACACCAAGGCCTGATGTACCACACACTTGGTCAGCGTAAAGGTCTACACATCGGTGGCCGTAAAGGCGGCGGTGGTAACGAGGACCCCTGGTTCGTTGGTGAGAAAGATCTAGAACGTAACGTTTTGATTGCTGTTCAAGGTAAAGACCATCCAATGTTGAAATCAGAAGGTCTACTTGCATCACAACTTCATTGGGTAGATCGTGAGCCAATTCGCGATGTTATGAAGTGCACAGTGAAAACTCGTTACCGTCAGGAAGATATTCCTTGTACAATCATCCCTATCGATGATGAAAACATTAAAGTTATCTTTGACGAGCCACAAATTGCTGTAACTCCAGGTCAATCAGCAGTGTTCTACAAAGGTGACGTGTGCCTAGGTGGCGGCATCATCGAGCAACGCATTAAATATTCTCAAGCTTAGGAGTCGTTACGTGGCGAATACACTTTATGACCGTACTATCGCTTTCGCTGGGATTTGCCAAGCTGTTGCTTTAGTTCAACAGGTAGCGAGAAACGGACATTGTGATCAAGATGCTTTTGAAACATCAATCAACGCTATTTTGAGCACGAACCCTGCTAACACAGTTGGCGTATTCGGTCGCGAAGCCGATCTAAAGCTCGGCCTAGAATGCTTGGTTAAAGGGATTGATAGCACACCATCAGGCAGTGAAATTACTCGTTACATTATTAGTTTAATGGCGTTAGAGCGTAAGTTAAGCTCTCGTAACGATGCTATGTCTCAGCTTGGTGATCGTATTCAAATGGCCAAGCGTCAGTCAGAGCACTTTGAGCTACTAGACGATCAAATGATCAGCAATTTAGCGAGCATCTATCTGGATGTCGTTAGCCCTATTGGCCCACGCATTCAAGTAACGGGCACGCCATCTGTACTGCAGCAGACGGCAAGCCAACACAAAGTTCGTGCGCTGTTGTTATCTGGCATTCGTAGTGCAGTTCTTTGGCGTCAAGTTGGTGGTAAGCGTCGCCACCTAATCTTCGGGCGCAAGAAGATGGTAGAGCAAGCACAAATCCTTCTTGCTCGTCTGTAGTAAAATATCAAATAAGCAGCTCGCGTTTATCGCGAGCTCATTTTTTTCGACTAAAACAAATCTCGCGCAAACGTTTGCGCAATATTCGTGACAATTGCCACAGTTATTGGTATAAAGCTCACGAAATTTAGAAACCCAATTCAGGAGAACATCATGGAACTGTCAGCATTGACTGCTGTTTCACCAGTAGACGGCCGTTACGGAAGCAAGACAATTGCGTTACGCGAAATTTTCAGTGAATACGGTCTACTAAAGTACCGTACTATCGTTGAAATCCGCTGGCTACAAAAGCTTGCTGCTACTGCTGAAATTGCAGAAGTGCCAGCGTTTAGCGCAGAAGCAAACCAATTCCTAGACGACCTTGCTGCAAACTTCTCTGAAGAAGATGCACGCCGTATCAAAGAGATCGAGCGTACAACTAACCACGACGTAAAAGCGGTTGAGTACTTCCTAAAAGAGAAAGTAGCAGACGTTCCTGAACTGCACGCAGTAAACGAGTTCTTCCACTTCGCATGTACTTCTGAAGACATCAACAACACATCACACGCTCTAATGCTTAAAGAAGCGCGTGAGAACGTGATTCTTCCAGAAATCCGTAACCTAATCGACGCTATCAAAGCACTAGCAGTGGAATACCGCGACATTCCTCTTCTATCTCGTACACACGGTCAGCCTGCTTCTCCATCTACTATGGGTAAAGAAATGGCAAACGTGGCGTACCGTATGGAGCGTCAATTCAAGCAAATCGAAAACGTTGAGATCCTAGCGAAAATCAACGGTGCAGTAGGTAACTACAACGCACACCTTTCTGCTTACCCAGAGCTAGATTGGCACAAGTTCTCTGAAGAGTTCATCACAGAGTCTCTAGGCGTAACTTGGAACCCTTACACAACTCAAATCGAACCGCACGATTACATCGCTGAGCTGTTCGACGCTATCGCTCGTTTCAACACTATCCTGATTGACTTCGACCGTGACGTTTGGGGTTACATTGCACTAGGCCACTTCAAGCAAAAAACTATTGCTGGTGAGATCGGTTCTTCAACAATGCCTCACAAAGTTAACCCAATCGACTTTGAAAACTCAGAAGGTAACCTAGGTCTTGCGAACGCTGTATTCGGCCACCTAGCACAGAAACTGCCTATCTCTCGTTGGCAACGTGACCTAACTGACTCAACGGTTCTACGTAACCTTGGTGTTGGTGTTGGCTACGCTATCATCGCTTACACTTCGACACTTAAAGGCATCAGCAAGCTAGAAGTAAACCGTGCAGCGCTTCTTGCTGAACTAGACAAGAACTGGGAAGTACTAGCTGAGCCAGTACAAACCGTTATGCGTCGTTACGGCATCGAGAAGCCATACGAGAAGCTGAAAGAGCTAACTCGTGGTAAGCGTGTAGACGGCGAAGCAATGCGTAACTTCATCGACGGTCTTGAGCTTCCTGAGCACGAGAAAGCACGTCTGAAAGAGATGACACCAGCGAACTATATCGGTCAAGCAATCGAGCTGACAGATAAGCTGTAATACTCCTGTAACGACCAGATACTTAAAAGGTTGACGCGAAAGCGTCAACCTTTTTTAGTTAGGAGAGTTAGGTCGGGAGAAAATAATTTTAGTTATATGGAATGGATTATTAATTGAAGATCAGCCCCATTTGTTATGGCTGCTTTTGGAAGAACAAGGTTATTGTTCCTACTTCCACACCAAACTTTTTTATTTTCGTTAGATTGAAAACGTGTCTGTCATCCTGACGATAAAGCCAATCATCAAAAGCAACCGTCACTGATGAATCCTCCATTTGTAGCTCAAAGTCATATTGCCACTGTAGCGCATTGCCCTGCTCTTCCCCTGTTGCTACACCTATAATATCGTCTGCCTTGCCTTCATAACGACCGTCTTCTAATCTAGTGATAACCCAAACTCGCTGGTCCACCTCTCCGTCATCAAACACGAAGTCTTCCACCAGCGTCAGCGTATCACCCGCTACAGTACCCGCTATATCGACCTCAAAGCGACGCGTTTGCTGTCCGGTATAATCTTGCACCATCCCCCACGCCTTTATGTCGCCTTCGAAATAACCGAATACGTCAAAAGTCGGTGTAGAAGAGCGGTAATTATCAATGTCTGCGGAACATGCCGAAAGAAAAACAGCTGCCACTAAAGTCGCTGCTTTAAAAATTCGTTTAAACACTATCTAACCTGCCCTATCAATTGTTTTCGGAGTTTCGGAAATTCTGTGTTGGGTGATAACCATATAGCCAAAAATGCATCGTTCATTCGTTCGTCTTCAATGATGCCAACGTTCTTTACTTGCACGTCCCCAACCTGCTTATAAAAAAGCTGACCAGATTTTCCATCTGTTAGATAAGTAAGCTCGTCACCTTTTTGAATATCAGGAAACATACGATCGAGCTCGCTGATCCAAGTTTTTCGATATGAGTCAGTAAAACCCAGTTTCGCCCACTGCTCATCCGTCACATCAAGCAGCTGTTGCTTACTGATGTCTCTCTTGTAATTAATTTCCAATGCAAGGGGATGTGGCGATACGTCATCGCTTACGATGAACTTTCCATCAGGCGCTTTTAATCTTGAGTGATAAATATCGAAGATGAACCAAGTAAGTTGGGCTTCTCCAACAGTTTTCCATCCCTTCCAATTCGCAATGTTGCTAGCAGCTTCGCTGTTTCCAACGGGTTGAGCTTGCAGAGCAAAAGAACCAGTTACTATTACCAACGCAAGCAACCTAGTCAGTCTCTGAGTTAAGTCTCTCTTCAAGCTTTTCATTTCCGTACACCTTGAGTATCAAGAGCATCATGACGCACCATTCGACAAACAACATTGCCAGTGTAGCGCCAGTGCTAAATCCAAATTCAACGGCTTGGAGCTTATAGCCAGCAAAGTAGCTCGCTGTTCCTCCGATACCGCCTACTATTGATACGTAGGTTTTTGGGAAACGGTACAAAATTGACTTGAGTTGATAGGCATACCAGGCGAACAGAATCCAAAGGCACAAAAGCCAAAGGGGTAACCATTGAGTGGCAAACATGAAAATTGAAAATTGCTGATTTAATGTATCAAGCACGAGACCAATCGTGGCGATAACACCAATACTTTTGAGCGAAGATGCGTCAGTTTTCAAACAATATAGTAGGGTTGCCAAAGTAAGGAATAACGTCACCCATTGCCATTGATAGGTTCCAAGCACCGCTGCAAACCAGCAGAGTTGGAACCATGTCGAAGCAAGAAACACCTTCATAACGAACTACGGGCGTTGAAACGTCATGTGAACGGCACTGATCGTGCGAGCCAAAAAGCCACCTTCACAGTAGCTCAAATAGTAGCGCCACATACGCACAAAGCGGTCGTCGTAGCCAAACAAGCGCACTTCATTCTCTGCTCGATTAAAACGTAAGTGCCATTCGTTCAGCGTCTTGGCGTAGTCCAAACCAATATCGAACAAGTCTCGCGTCACTAAGTCACTGTATTTTGTTGTGGCTTGGGTTA
This sequence comes from Vibrio sp. Vb1755, assembly GCF_033338635.1. NCBI lineage: Bacteria > Pseudomonadati > Pseudomonadota > Gammaproteobacteria > Vibrionales > Vibrionaceae > Vibrio > Vibrio sp. Vb1755. The sequence goes on from NZ_JAWOTA010000014.1 coordinate 27,140, forward strand.
GTGAGGTTACCGACGGTAAAAAACCACCCGGGAAAATGTACTTTTGGATAAAGTCGACGTTTTTACTGTAGTAATCGTAACGCTGATCGGCAATCGTAATCGCTTGAATCGCCATCAAGCCACCGGACTTTAATAAAGACTCACAGACCTTAATGTACGAAGGCAGGAATTGTTTGCCCACAGCTTCAATCATTTCAATAGAAACGAGCTTGTCATAAGTGCCGGTTAGGTTTCGGTAATCTTCTTTGAGTAGAGTGATTTTGTCTTCTAAGCCACGCTCTTTGATTTTTTGCTCCGCGTACGCGTGTTGCTCTTCAGATATCGTTGTTGTGGTGACCTGACAACCGTATTGTTCTGCCATGTAAATCGCCATAGCGCCCCACCCAGTGCCAATTTCAACAACATGATCAGTGGGCTTCAGCTCAAGTTGCTGACATAGACGATCCATTTTGTTGATTTGAGCCTGCTCTAGAGAGTCATCCGCATGATTGTAAAGCGCCGACGAGTACAGCATATTGGTGTCAAGGAACGCTTCGTATAGGTTGTTACCCAAGTCGTAATGCGCATGGATATTTTTACGTGAGTTCTCTTCAGAGTTTCTGTTTGACCAATGGCTGAACTTGTACAGTATTTTAGTCAACCAACTGCCTTGCTCTTCGAGTTTATCTAGAGCACGCATGTTAAGGGCCATCAGTTTCATTAATGAGGTTAAATCGGGGCTATCCCACCACCCATCCATATAAGCCTCACCAGCAGCAATACTGCCGCCCTGCAAGATCCGTGAATAAAAGCCTGGATGTTTTACCTCTATAGTAGCGACAACAGGTTGACCACTGTCCTCCCTTTTTGGCGCACTAAAACGCTCGCTTCGCTCTGTCGTTTCCGTCTTAAAACTTTCAATAACTGTTAAGCAGCCGATTTCCATTTTTTGCAGACATTGAAAAATAACTCCGCGAGCCGCTTTTTGCGTTGTCGTCAATTTACGCGGCAATGTCATAGAACTAGTATTTAACATGCAGAATTCTCCTTGTGCTTTTTATTTTTTTTGTCTGTTTTTTCAGTATCGGCTTCTATTTCTTCATGCGTTGAATATTTAGGATGAGAATAAAAAGGTGCGCCTTTCACCCAAAGTTTTAATGCGTGCCAATAAATACCAACCATTACTTTTACCGTTTGTATTGGTGTAACGATCAAACACCTCAATAAGGTTTTGCTTGAAAGTGGCTTGGCTTTCATAACCATGGTGGCATCAAAGTGTTTCTCTCCTTTGTGACATTCAAGATGAATATTCAACTTGTCTGTCAAAGGTTTAATTCTCCAGCGGTAGAGTTGGTCAATCGGGTTGAATGGTGAAACATGGAATGCTTTAACTTGTTCCCAACCAAACTTTTCTTCTTCTTTATCTGCTGACACCACGTAGTAATGTCGTTCATTCCAAGGAGTGTTACTCACCTCTGCGAGGAGATACTTCCATTCTCCTTCCGTGTTATAAACGTAGTAGAAATTAACGGGACTGAAATAAAGCCCTAGATAACGCAAGTGACAGACTGCGATTACCTTGCCGGTACAGCGAACACCTGTCAGTTCTTCAATTTTGCTGTGCACTGCCGACTTGACGCTGCCTTCACCAATGTAATCACTGCGCTTGAAGCGAGCCCAATGCCACCAACGCGAACCAAAACCCCATACTTTTTTCTCTAAAGCATCGAGCTCGTCTACATCGATGGCGGGCATAAATAAAGAGTAGTTCAACTCATGATTCACAGGCGTGAATCGACGGTGACGAACGTTGCCTATAAACAATCGGCTGTTCATTTGGCTATCCATATCACGCTGCGCCTTTTTCGAAAGGAACCACATTTTGTTCGCGATACTTTTCTTCTAGCCCTTTAACTACGTCAATCGCGCTACGCACACCATCTTCATGGAAACCGTTGTACCAATAAGCGCCGCAGAACCATGTGCTCTGTTTACCTTGAACTTCGTCTTTGCGCTGCTGCGCTGCTATCGACTCCGTAGTAAACACAGGATGATGATAAGTGAACGAGCGCAAAATTTTATTTGGGTTGATTTGATTGGTGCTGTTCAACGTTACGCAAAATGTATGTTCTGATTGAACGTGCTGAAGGATGTTCATATTGTAAGTAAGCGAAGGAAGACGTTGCTGCTCATCCTCACTGCCTTCCAATAGGTAGTTCCAAGATGCCCACGCCGCCTTGCGTTTTGGCAATAGACCGGTATCGGTATGAAGAACAACCTCATTAGCTTGGTACGTCATATCCCCCAATATTTCCTGCTCAATTGGGCTGATATCCTCTAGCGTTCTCATTGCTTGATCACTGTGACAAGCAAAGATAACGTCATCAAACCAATGTGTTTCTCCGCGAACTTGAACGCCAACCCCTTTTTCGTTGCGAACCACTTTTTCGACAGGACTATTAAGACGAATATTCTCGACAAAGCCTTTAGTCAATGGTGGAATGTATGAACGTGAACCACCTTTAATCACATACCATTGTGGTCGGTTAGTCACATCTAGCAGACCGTGGTTGAGGAAGAAACGTAAGAAGAACATAAGAGGGAATGCGCGCATGTCAGCCAAAGTCGACGACCAAATCGCAGCGCCCATCGGTAATATGTAGTTATCGGTAAAGAAAGCACTGAATTTGTGTTCGTCAAGGAACTCACCTAACGTCTGAGAGTGCGTGGACTGCTCGCTAGCGAAGCGCTTGGCAAGTTTATTGAAACGAAGTATCTCGAAGATAAATCGATAAAATTTAGGGTTTGCCCAGTTACGTTTTTGAGCAAACAATGTCGACACTGTGTGGCCGTTGTACTCTAGTCCGTTCCCATCATTTCTGACACTGAAGCTCATTTGAGTCGGCAGACCTTCAACGCCAATCTCGCTCATCATTTTAATGAAATTAGGGTACGTACGGTCGTTATAGACGATGAACCCAGTGTCTATCGCGTATTCTCTACCATCAAGGCTCACATCAACGGTTGCAGTATGGCCACCGATGTAATCGTTCGCTTCAAAAAGCGTTACCTCATGTTCTTTATGCAAGTAATAACCACAAGTAAGGCCAGAGATTCCCGTTCCCACAATCGCTATCTTCTTTCTTCCTGCTGTTTTCATTTTTATTCCTTCTTATGATACGAGTTTAGCAGTTAGGCGAGCTTGCCAACTGTATGGAAGTAACGAGATAAAACGTAAAATACTGGTAAATCTCGCTGGGAAATAGATATAGGTCTTGTTGGCGGCTAACTGCTTCCTGATAGAGTCCGACGCTTGCTGAGTAGAAATGATCATTGGCATTTCGAAGTCGTTTTTGTCAGTCAACGGCGTTTCAACAAAACCAGGAAACACCGTTACCACTTTGATCCCTTTCTTTTTCAAGTCGACGGCGAGCGTGCGTGCAAAATAACTGACTGCCGCTTTGGATGCGCCGTAAGCTTCTGCACGAGGCAGTGCCACTTCTGATGCGATAGAGCCAACAATAACAATGCGGTGCCCTCTCTCTAAATGTACTTGGCAGCCTTCAACGCAGTTGGCAACACCGACAACATTTACGTTCATCACACGCGCCATGAGTTTCGCGTCGACCACTCCCTCATCCATGTACTCACAATCGCCTGCGTTAAAAACCCATGTGTTTGGCGTAAAGGGCAAATTAGAGAGCGCCTGCTGAGTTTCCTCATAATTTGTCACATCAAACTGCAATGTATGAATTTTGGAAGAAACTGCCTCCAGTTCTGCAAGAACATCTTGATTCCGACCACAAGCAATCACATTCCATTCTGAGGTCGCGTAATCTAGGGCAAGCTGTCTTCCTATTCCGGAGGTGGCGCCTGTGATTAAAATGGTGTTGTTCATTGTCCTAACCTCTGCTTGATGGTTTTAACGACTGAACCAAGTAATGGTAAATGCTCATAGAGCATCTCTCCGAGATCAAAATAGTCTCGGTGATAAATGACCTGACCTTCGCTAAATTTGAGGTGCGAAACACCATTGACGAGAATAGGCGCACCCTTCTGAAGTTTGGGATGCTGAAGGTCCATTGTCCAAGTTAGGAAGCCTGTATCTCCAACTTGTTGATGCTCATGGATTACAAAATCACAACTGATGACGTTGGCATATAATGAGGTGAAATAATCCGAAAGTGCTGGCCATCCTTCTAAACGATGCGCTGCGTCCTCAAATACTACATCTTGGTGATATATATCCTTAAGCAGATGTAAGTTCGCTTTGTTGAGCTTTTGATAGATATTGCCAACAGACTGTATGTCCATTTTTTACTCCTACACGCCCATTAAGTTGTACAAAATTATTATACGTACAAGATAGTTCATTCCTCCAAAGTTGTACAAAAATAATTTTGTATAACTTTATTTCTGTAAGTAGTACGTGATGAAGTTCGCACGCGATCAATCGGCGAAAAAAAAGGCTTGGTCAAAACCAAGCCTTTTCAGCAGATTAACAATTATTTAAGTAGGAACAATTAGTATTGCTGGCCTCGCAACGCTGCAATACGTTTATCTAGCGGAGGGTGGCTCATTAGTAGCTCAGTCAGCGACTGCTTGCCATTGATACCAAACGCCATCATGGTGCCATCCAGTTGAGATTCATGACTCACCTTCAAACGCTCTAGAGCCGCAATCATTTTTTCTTTGCCAACGAGGCGCGCAGCACCTGCGTCCGCGTGGAATTCGCGATGACGGCTGTACCACATAGTCAAGAAGCTAGCTAGGAAACCAAATACCAGTTCAAGCACCATGGATACGCCAAAGTAAACCATCATATTTGTACCTTGGCCTTCTTCATCATCGTTCGATGCCACGATATTGGCAATAAAGCGTGATAGGAAGATAACAAACGTGTTCACGACACCTTGCATCAACGTCATCGTGACCATATCACCATTTGCAATATGGCTCACTTCGTGTGCAAGTACTGCCTCTGCCTCATCACGAGTCATATTGTGTAAAAGACCAGTAGAAACTGCGACAAGAGAGTCATCTCGTTTTGCACCTGTCGCAAATGCATTGATATCTGGTGAATCATAAATAGCCACCGTTGGCATACCAATACCCACTTGTTGAGCTTGACGACCCACAGTTTCGACTAACCAATGCTCCGTTTCGTTGCGCGGGCTTTCAATGACCATACCACCAACCGAGCGTAGCGCCATACCCTTTGACATCATCAACGAAATAAATGCGCCACCAAAACCAAATACAGCAGCCATTACAAGTAAACCTGACAGACTGCCTGGTTGCATTCCAGTTACAGCGTAAACAATATTCAGAACAACACTAAGCACTAGCACGACAGCTAGGTTAGTTGCTAGGAATAACATAATTCGCTTCATTACTTTTCTCCGAGGAAGCTTATCGTTTTTTTAAAACGGATTGTTATAAGGAACAAATGGTAATCGCTATAAAAGCCAATTCCGTTGATTTTCATGTTCCGTGCGTTATAGATATAGTCTATCCGCGATAAAAACAAGGTTAAGCAATAAATTGCAACATTTGTTTTCGGGACTGAAATATTTGATTCAAGCGATTTCAAAACATGCTTTGGTAGGAGCCGGAACCTCCGTTCATATACATTTATCAAAATGATAAAATAAGCTCTGAGCTACCCATCATCTATTGATAGATGATCTTGGTGTTAAATCTATCACCTCTTAGCAACTTAGCTAGAAATTTTTTAATAGACCAAAAACAGTACGTTAGCTCTGCTATAGACTTTGGTCTTATTGTGCGGCTACATGGACATGCTAAATTCGAATGAGATGAACAAAACAGAGCCACTCTAAGTACATTGCAAAAAGTGCATTGGGTGAGCTCAAAAACTCCATGTATTGAGGGAAAAACCATGGTAGAAACTAACGACTATCAGATGGCTATTGATTTACTGCGTTGTCACCTAGGCATCTCAGAGGACGAGGCAAAGCAACAACTTGGTATTTCAACCGATCATCATATGTCTCAGCGTGTTGCAGAAACACAACAAGCATTGATGGGGCTCAGCCAAGATAAGTAATCTGACTTTTTAGGTTACACCAACAAGAAAGGGCTGCATTGCGCAGCCCTTTGGTTTTTTAGTCTTTTACCCTAAACACCATTAGTCAGTGTTTAGCAACGGCTCTACATTAATGTACTTGCCTAGCTCTTTACGTTTAGCACTTGGAATATATGGAATTTCCCCAAGCTTAGGTGCATCGATACGTGCTTCTAGCATCTCGATAATGTCAGCGTAGTGCTCTGTGCCTGGGTTGACGCGGTTTGCCACCCAGCCAACAAGATTCAAACCATCCGTTTTAATACTCTCCGCTGTGAGTAAAGCGTGGCTCAAACAGCCTAATTTAATGCCAACCACCAGTACAACAGGTAACTGCTCTTCTTTTACCCATGTAGATAAACAGTCCGTATCGGATACTGGCACACGCCAGCCTCCAGCACCTTCAACGAGAACAACATCGGCTTGCTGCTTATGTTGAGCCAGTTTTTGACTCAGAACATCGTAACTTATTTCGACATGTTCATGCTTCGCTGCAATGTGGGGAGAAGCAGGCAACTCTAAAGCGTATGGGTTCACATCATCATAGGCCACATCGAGTGTTGCGGCGTCTTGTAAGTGTAAAGCATCAGAGTTACGCCATCCGGCTTCAGTCTTGTCACTCCCTGCTGCCACTGGCTTATAACCAATAGTGTTTAGTCCTTTTGCGGCGATCGCTTGCAAAATGGCTTTAGACGCTACCGTCTTTCCAACATCAGTATCCGTACCAGCAATAAAAAAAGCATCAATCATAGATGTATTACTCCAAAACAAACCTGATAACTTGCAGGTAGAAGACCTTGATCGTTTTTAAACGCTTGGTACGCATGCTCAACTTTTAACAAAGTCTCGCGACTAGTTAAACCGTGTGAGCGCCCGCTTACGTGATTTGCACCTATACCTTTGAGGTCACGCATAACTGAAAATGCAGAGTCGTACCAAACTGTGATGGTGGTCAAGTCTAGTTGATGGCTGTCACATCGAGATTGCGCTAACGCAATTTTTACCTGATTGAGCGTTAGAAAGTTATTGACGTGTTGATATGCATCAATTTTTTCCCATGATGCACGCAGCTCATACAGTGATCCATCAACCAGTGTAGAGAACCACGCTTTCCCACCATTTTTTAGCACGCGGCGCACTTCTTTTAGTGGGTAACTTAAATCTGTACACCATTGCAGCGCTAAACTTGAAAACACGTAATCGAAGCTATCATCGTCAAATGGTAAGTTTTCAGCATCAGCAACTTGGTAGTGCATTCGTACTGCACCACAACGCTGCTCTGCTTTATCTAACATGGCTTGAGAGATATCGCCGCAGACTACTTCCGCACCGCGTTGTTGAAGTAGTTGGGAGAAATAACCCGTGCCACAACCTAAATCCAATACACGTTTTCCCGTCAAGTTTTCAGGAAGTTTATCAAGCAGCTGATGCCCGACATCACGTTGAAAAGCCGCATGTTTATCGTATGTTTCTGCTGCTTTACCAAACGAAGAGGCAATCGCGTCTTTATCTTGATGGAAACTCTCTAACGCGAGCGTTTGCGCTAATGCGGTAGTTGCATTATCCATTACAGCGCTCCTAATGCTTGCTTCAATGCCATTGAAAGCGTTTTAACTTGTTCGTTGGTGTGATTGGCAGTGAGTGTGATTCGAAGGCGAGACGTCCCTTTAGGCACCGTCGGTGGTCGAATAGCGGTAACCCAAATGCCGTTTTGGCGACAAGCGCTCGCAACCTGCAAAGCCAGTTCAGATTCACCAATCACAAACGGCTTAATCGAAGTCTGAGTCTCAACAAAGCCCTCCAGATCGCTGAGGCAGTCTCGATACACTTCACTAAGCTCTGAAAGCTTTTCACGTCGCCAAGACTGCTCTTGAACGATAGAAACCGCATGCGTTAGCGCATAGGCTTGTGCCGGAGGCATCGCTGTGGAATACACATGGTGACGAGCAAACTGAGTCAAAAAGTCTCCCGTTGCGTGGTCGCATAAAATAGCCGCGCCCGACATACCAAACGCTTTGCCGAAAGTAACGATCAGTATCTCAGGTTTAACCGTTGCCAACTCGCAAGAACCACCACCGGATTGACCAAGAACGCCAATACCATGAGCATCATCGACAGCAAACCAAGCATCATGACTGCGAGTGGCTTCAGCTATATCGCTGAGCGGCGCGCAGTCACCGTCCATGCTGAATACCCCTTCCGTCACAACTAGATGGTTGTCTTCGCTATTAATCAGCGACTTTAGGTGCTCGATGTCATTGTGTTTGAAGCGCTTCATCTTAGCTGGTGACAACGCCCCCGCTTCTATCAATGAAGCATGATTCAAACGGTCTTGGATCAATACGTCTGACTTTTCTAACAAGGTGAACAACAAGGCTTGATTAGCACTGAATCCAGAACCAAACAGAATTGCTCTGTCGTAGCCCAACCATTCAGTTAGTGCGGCTTCTAAATTGCTGTGTGCTGCACTAAAGCCAGTGACCATTGGCGATGCTCCACTGCCACTGCCGTATACGCTTAAACCTTGCTGCCACGCACGAACGAGCGCTTGATCATTGGCCAAGCCCAAATAATCATTACTTGAGAAATTAATGTAGCGCTTGCCTTCGTGCTCCAAAACGGACTGGTTACCGGCAAACACCACATTCATAGAACGATTCAACCCTTGCGTTTTACGCTTAGCAAGAGCGGACTCGATACGAGATTTAAACGCTGGCATCGTAGAAAAGGTCGTCTTTTGTCGGACGGGCAGCAACGCGCTCTACGACGCGATCGAGTAACTCGTTTTCTTCGATTTCATCAGGCTTTTGAGACACCTCTTGGCTGTTAATACCGAGCTTGTTGAACAGCATCATATCTTTGTCTTCAGAAGGGTTTGGCGTGGTCAGAAGCTTGCAGCCATAGAAAACGGAGTTTGCACCCGCCATAAAACACAGCGCTTGCATTTGTTCGTTCATGTTTTCACGGCCAGCGGATAAACGAACGGCTGACTGAGGCATCATGATTCGTGCAATCGCAATCAGGCGAATGAAATCGAAAGGCTCAACATCATCCACTTCTTCCAGTGGTGTCCCCTTTACCTTCACGAGCATGTTGATTGGAACGCTTTCAGGGTGTACCGGCAAGTTAGCCAATTCAACCAACAAACCTGCTCGGTCGTTAGCACTTTCACCCATGCCGATGATGCCACCAGAACAGATCTTCATGCCAGCATCACGAACGTGAGACAAAGTATCTAAACGATCTTGGTAAGTACGTGTGGTAATGATGTTGCCGTAGAACTCAGGTGAGGTATCTAGGTTGTGGTTGTAGTAATCAAGACCCGCGGTTGCCAATTGCTTTGCTTGATCTGGCGTCAGCATACCTAATGTCATACACGTTTCTAAACCCATGCCCTTCACGCCTTTGATCATGTCGGTCAAATGTGGCATGTCACGCTCTTTCGGGTTTTTCCATGCTGCGCCCATGCAGAATCGAGTAGAGCCAGCATTTTTGGCTTTTTGCGCAGCATCAAGTACGCGTTCTACTTCCATCAGACGCTCTTTTTCGATGTCTGTGGTGTAACGAGCACTCTGAGGACAGTACTTACAATCTTCTGGACAAGCACCTGTCTTAATCGACAGAAGCGTGCTTACTTGAACATGGTTGGTTTGTTGATATTGACGATGTACAAGCTGCGCTTCGAATAGGAGATCCATGAATGGTTTTTCCATGAGATCGCGCACTTCAGCATGCGTCCAGTTATGACGAACTTCCACGTGTATTCCTTTAGTCACTTTTGTTGTTGTGTTGACAGTCTACTGAGTCTCGATAAACTGTCAACACAGCACAAAAGAACAAAGTTTACATCTGTTTATTTTTTAACCTTAATTGTTATTGGAATCGCACATGGATCTCGCCTTCGACCGCCAGCATATCTGGCATCCCTACACTTCGACATTGACACCTCTGACCTGCTACCCAGTAGCATCGGCAAATGGTGTTCACATTAAATTGGAAGACGGTACTGAGCTGGTCGACGGCATGTCTTCTTGGTGGTCGACGATCCACGGCTACAACCATCCGTATTTAAATCAAGCCGCGCACAAACAAATCGATCAGGTCTCTCACGTGATGTTTGGCGGAATTACCCACCAGCCAGCAATCAGTTTGTGTAAGAAGTTGCTATCCCTAGCACCAAGTAATCTTGAGCATGTATTCCTTGCCGATTCAGGCTCCGTTGCCGTAGAAGTCAGCTTAAAAATGGCACTGCAATATTGGCATGCAAAAGGCGAACGCCGACCGAAGTTTCTTACTTTACGACACGGTTATCACGGCGATACGTTTGCGGCGATGTCGGTTACCGATCCTGACAACTCTATGCACTCTCTCTACAAAGGCTTTTTGCCTGAGCATATCTTTGCGGAGTCACCAACTTGTGGTTATTGGGATGAATGGAAGCCAGAAGACCTTACCGACTTCGAGCACAAGATTGAGACTCACCATCAAGAACTTACTGCGGTGATCCTTGAGCCTATCGTTCAAGGCGCAGGCGGCATGCGTATCTACCATCCAGAATTTCTCAAAGGCGTGCGTAGGCTTTGTGACAAATACGGTTTGTTATTGATTGCAGATGAGATCGCTACTGGTTTTGGACGCACAGGCAAATTGTTTGCCTGCGAACATGCAGATATTCAACCAGACATTCTGTGTGTCGGGAAAGCACTTACTGGCGGCTACATGACCCTCTCTGCGACCCTCGCGAGCAAACACGTAGCAGACACCGTTTGTGGTGGTGATGCTGGCTGTTTTATGCACGGTCCAACCTTTATGGGGAATCCACTCGCTTGTGCTGTAGCTACTGCAAGTTTGGAATTGATTGAACAAGGTAACTGGCAACAGCAAACCCAACAAATTGAAACGCTGTTTTCTGAGTTACTACCAAAACTTGAAGAATACGAGTTGGTAAAAAACACCCGTTGGTTAGGTGCCATTGGCGTAGTGGAAACGCATCGCCCTGTGAATATGGAAACTATCCAAGCCCTGTTTGTTGAACACGGAGTTTGGATTCGTCCATTTGGTAAACTGATTTATATGATGCCGCCGTTCATCAGCAAGCCAGAAGATATTGAAAAGTTAGTGGATGCGATTGATGCGGCGTTGCAACGTAAAGACTGCTTCGCTTCATAGTTCAATTCAATACGAAAACGGTTTGAGTATGAAACTCAAACCGTCTCTTTATTTATCAGAGCAGTAAAGCTATCGAAGTTGACTGTCTTTACTCGCTCGTCGATTGAACAATGCTTGGCGTTGAGATACCAATTCGATTGTTGACTGACATTCGATACACAAACGAACGCCTTTCATTGCAAGACGACGCGCTTCTGGAATCTCATCACCACACTCATCGCAGTAATGGGCGCTCTCACCCTTTGTGATACTGCCACGAACACGGGAAATCTCGTCGTCTATTGTGTTTTGAATTTGTTGGCTGACGCTATCGTCGTTTGCCCACCCTACGGCCATAAGCCCTCCTCGTTACTTGAATGAGAAAATCTACTTACCGTGGTAAGGTGGATGATTATATCGATTACAAATAACAAGATAATTAGGGTAAATTCGAAAACACTATTACGTTTTGGTAATAATTACTCTGCAATCGATTATTCGGCGCTCTCATGGAAAAGCAATGCAAGGTTACTCATACTCCCTTCCTCACATTCAAAGTACTGCGTTTGCTCAGGCTCTCTCAAAGTAACACTGAGTATCTTCTCTACCTCACCAAACTCCTCGCTAAAGTACTCACTGACTAATATGACGCGCTCACCAATACTAAATTCCAGTGACTTCTCATCTACCAACGCTCGATGATACTGGTCTAATTTAAAGTCCTTTACAACTAAGGTTCTTTCAATACTGCTCCCCCCTAAGTTAAGCTCCGACAGTAGAACCTGACTGTTTATATTTTCTATTGATATTTCTAGACGGTTAGGATGTGAAGCATCACACTTAAATAGCGCAGTATTAGTGTGGCTGGAAGCACAAGCAGATGAACTAAAAATAAGTCCAAGCAAAGAAATGTTACGCAGCATTTTTAATCGAAGCATATTTTTTGTAAGCCTTTTCTAATTTGACGTCGTATTGATTTTTCTGATACTCAGAACCATTGTAACCACGAGCAAAGGCAGCCCAATTTTTATCTCTTATATGTTCACCTAAGCCAGACTTTTGGATAAACGTAACAAAAGCCTCAAGTTGTTTCTTCTCCGACTCGAATACAGCTTTAACAAAGGATTCAGCGGTAACATGACCAGCTAACTTGAAATTAAAGCCCATAATTTGGAAACGTCCCCAAGATGCGGAGCGGATTGCTGCATTTGAATTCAGTTCAATCGCTTTATTTAAACGTACGTATTCTGAGATACCACCAACGTACAGACTTCGATTCCAATGCCGACTTGAAATACTTGGATGACTGTTATCGTAGGCTCTTGAAGTGAGTCTCGAAAATATATGAGCCTCAAACAAAATCTTTGGCTTACCATTGCTAAAGTAGGCTTCTCCTCGGCTCTCAACTTCAGCTACAGCTTTAATAGCAGCGACTTCGCATCCAAGAGTTTCAGCTACTTTGCTATAATCCAAGTCCGTCAACGCATCTCTTGAGCCAACCAAGGGTAACGTATATGCCACCGCAGTCTCAGGTGTTCGTTTTAAATACTCATTTAGCTTACGATGGCTTCTTCCATTCACATCTATCCTTCCATCTGGACGAGCCATCCCAACAAGGTTTTTCTGAAAAGCTTTAATTGCGGCGACAGTCTTGGAGTTTTCCGGTCTAGAGCCTAGTTTCCCATCCACTTTAAGCTCCTTTACTCCCTTTAAAGAACCAAGCAATTGGTTAATAGACCTTTGTACCGTACGAATATCAACATCCACATTTTTACCACCCAAGCCAACAGAGCCGCTTATTCTTATTGAAGCCATGAAAGTGCCTCCTTTTTAAATTTTGGAGGAGATTGTCATGCCCAATAAAGCTTAGAAAAATATCATTAAGAATTGTTTTCAATAAGTTAGGTCAACTATGCAATACCTCATCCAATATTTACATAACAACGTATTTTCACTCGACGCAGATAACAAAAAACCCAGCACAGAGGCTGGGTTTTGATGTTCTAGTGGTTAATGAATTAACCGATGTGCGTTGCTCCCGCCATGTACTTCTGAAGTACTGTAGGGATTGCAATGCGGCCGTCTGCTTCTTGGTTGTTTTCTAGGATAGCAACCATTGTACGACCTACAGCTAGACCAGAACCGTTTAGCGTGTGTACAAGCTCAGGTTTCTTCTCGCCTTTACGACGGAAACGCGCTTGCATACGACGAGCTTGGAAGTCCCACATGTTAGAACATGAAGAGATTTCACGGTAAGTTTCTTGGGCAGGAACCCAAACTTCTAGGTCGTAAGTCTTACGAGCGCCAAAGCCCATGTCACCTGTACATAGAACCACTTTACGGTAAGGAAGCTCAAGAAGTTGTAGAACTTTCTCAGCGTGGCCTGTTAGCTCTTCTAGTGCGTTCATTGAATCTTCTGGCTTAGTGATTTGTACTAGCTCAACTTTGTCGAACTGGTGCATACGAATCAGACCACGAGTGTCACGACCGTAAGAACCCGCTTCTGAACGGAAACATGGCGTGTGAGCTGTCATCTTTATTGGTAGATCCGCTTCGTCAGAAATCGTGTCACGAACTAGGTTCGTTACAGGCACTTCTGCAGTAGGGATTAGAGACAGTTTACGTGGCTCTTCGTCGTTTACTTTTTCTACTAGCGGCTCAGTGTGGAAAAGATCTTTACCAAACTTAGGAAGCTGACCAGTACCGAATAGGCTGTCAGAGTTTACTAGGTAAGGTACATACATTTCCGTGTAGCCGTGCTCTTCAGTGTGAAGATCTAGCATGAACTGAGCGATTGCACGGTGTAGGCGAGCGAATTGGCCTTTCATCACGATGAAACGTGCGCCAGTGATCTTAACAGCACTTGCGAAGTCTAGACCGTCACCCATTTCGCCTAGGTCAACGTGATCTTTCAGTTCGAAGTCGTAAGACTTTGGCTCACCCCAACGAGAGATTTCAACGTTGTCGTTTTCATCTTTGCCATCTGGCACTTCATCTGCTGGGATGTTTGGTACAGAAAGCGTGAATTCGTCTAGTTGAGCCATTACTTGCTCAAGTTCAACTTTCTTCGCATCAAGATCGCTACCTAGAGTACCGATTTGTTTCTTGATCTCTTCTGCGCCTTCTTTGTCGCCAGCCGCCATTTTTTGGCCGATTTGCTTGGAGATGGAGTTACGCGTGGATTGTAAATTTTCTACTTCTACTTGAATGGACTTACGTTGTTCTTCAAGTTTACGAATAGTATCTACGTCTAGCTTAAAGCCACGACGCGCCAGTTTAGCAGCTGTTTCATCCAGCTCTGTACGAAGTAATTTAGAATCCAGCATTGTTAATCCTATGCTTTTTGTTGTGAAATCACGCGCACTTTCCAAGCGTACGCGTTAAAAAAATTTACTGAACAAATGTATCCAAAAACGCCTACTTTTCATAGCGCTTTTGTGGGCTATTTGCGTCTAAAGTAGCCAAGTAATCTAACTTTTCGCCGATTTTGGTCTCTAGACCACGATTTGTCGGCTGATAGTACCTACGATCGCCCATTTCAGGTGGCAAATATTGCTCACCCGCAGCGTAGGCGCCAGGCTCATCGTGAGCATAACGATACTCTGCACCATAACCCATGTCTTTCATCAAACTGGTTGGTGCATTTCGAAGGTGATGCGGCACTTCATATTCAGGTAAGTTATGAGCGTCCGTGAGCGCTTGTTTCCACGCCACGTAAACAGCATTACTTTTTGGCGCACATGCTAAGTACACGATCGCCTGTGCAATCGCACGTTCACCTTCTGCTGGGCCAACGCGTGTAAAACAGTCCCACGCGGAGAGTGCCACTTGCATGGCTCTAGGGTCCGCATTGCCGACATCTTCTGATGCTATCGCAAGTAATCGACGGGCAATATAAAGAGGATCACAACCCGCAGCAATCATACGTGCAGCCCAGTAAAGCGCCGCATCTGGGTTAGAGCCACGAATGGATTTGTGGACCGCAGAGATTAAGTCATACCAGATATCACCTTTGTTATCGA
This sequence comes from Vibrio sp. Vb1755, assembly GCF_033338635.1. Classification (NCBI taxonomy): domain Bacteria; kingdom Pseudomonadati; phylum Pseudomonadota; class Gammaproteobacteria; order Vibrionales; family Vibrionaceae; genus Vibrio; species Vibrio sp. Vb1755. Next base: position 42,377 of record NZ_JAWOTA010000014.1, read on the forward strand.
AGCGAGAGACTTTCTCCCCTGCCACTTCAGCCAGCAACTTAAGCGTGATCTCTTTTTCACCTTGCGCATTGTCTTCTGCCATGTCGTAGAGCAGCTCAAGATAATTGAGAGACATGCGAGCATCACCGTTGACCAGTTCTGCTAGGCGGTCTAATACGTTATCAGCGAAATGTGCGGGTGTATTGCCCAAGCCACGCTCTTTGTCACTGATCGCTTGATTCAGCGCCAGTGAGATTTCATCTTTATCGAGAGACGTTAGCTTGTAGACACGTGCACGTGACAGCAATGCGTTGTTTAACTCAAACGATGGGTTTTCTGTCGTCGCACCAATAAAGGTAACCGTGCCATCTTCGATATGCGGTAAAAACGCGTCTTGTTGAGATTTGTTGAAGCGATGCACCTCATCCACAAATAAGATGGTGCGGCGACCCGCCATTTTGTTCTCACGTGCTTTCTCGATTGCAGCACGGATTTCTTTCACACCAGACGTTACGGCAGACACACGCTCTACTTCAGCATTGGCGTAGTTTGCAGCCACTTCCGCTAATGTCGTTTTGCCTGTGCCTGGTGGTCCCCAAAGGATCATAGAGTGAATGTGACCCGCCTCTAGCGCACGGCGCAGTGGCTTACCAGGGCCTAAAATGTGCTGCTGTCCAATATATTGCTCGATCGTTTCCGGTCTCATACGAGCAGCAAGGGGACGAAAATCTTCGTCCCCCGAGAAATCTAATGTGTAATTACTCACTACCAATTAATTCCTTTGGTCATCCACTTCCACACCTTTTGGAATTGTGAATGTGAATCTGTCTGCTTTTGGTTTACCCAGCTTCACGTTGTTAAAGGTGAACAAACCTTTTTGGCCGTCTTGCTCAACCACATTGAAGCCTTTCACCACACCTTTGGCATCAATATTAATCTGGAATTGACCTTGTGTGGAGTCTACTGCAGTAGGAATGAGAGTGAACTGGTCACCTTTTTGAGATATTTTGTAGTTATTCCAATCACTTGCTCGGTTACGCGTTAGCAAAACAAATGGCGTTTGCTCTGTTGCTTGCTCTTGCCAGTAGATGCTCACTTGCTCGATGAATGGGCTGTAGTACCACAATGTCTTACCGTCAGAGACCAATAGGTTCTCATCAGGGAATGTTGTACTCCAACGGAACAGGCTTGGGCGGGCAATTTCAACCGTACCTTCTCCTTCCATCACCGTTTCGCCTTCAGGGCTAATAACCTGCTGAGAGAAATCTGCACTAAAGCCATCATTCATAGAAAGGCGTTTGTTTAATTCATCTTTAGGAGACGCTGCGTGTGCAGTAGAGAAGAGGGAAAAGCTTAAAACAAGCGCGGAGAAAAGTTTCGCTGAAAATAGTTTTTTCATTCAGATACCTATTATTAGAACCACTCACCTCAGTTGGACTGAGGTGAGTAACACAAGTTCATTAATCTTTTGGTGGCGCAGGTGCCAGTACTTCACGGTTACCGTTATGACCCGGAGCACTTACGATGCCCTGCGCCTCAAGCTGCTCTACAATACGGGCGGCACGGTTGTAACCTATCTTAAATCGGCGCTGAACACCGGAAACCGAACCTCGACGTGATTGAACCACGTGCTCAACAACTTGATCGAAGAGCGGGTCTACATCTTCATCCGCTTCCATTTGCTCACCTGGCAATAGACTTTCTGGAGTTTGATCTCCACTGATGATCTCTTCAATGTAGTTCGGTTTACCACGCGCTTTCCAGTTGTTTACAACAGCATGAACATCATCATCTGATGCAAATGCACCGTGAACACGAGTTGTATGACTTGACCCCGGCGGTAGATACAACATATCACCCATACCAAGTAGTGATTCTGCGCCGCCTTGATCTAGGATTGTACGAGAGTCCGTTTTAGTCGATACCGTAAACGCAACACGAGTTGGAATGTTCGCTTTAATTAGACCGGTAATAACATCAACCGATGGACGCTGAGTCGCAAGAATTAAGTGAATACCTGCCGCACGCGCTTTTTGCGCCAAGCGAGCAATCAGTTCTTCAACTTTCTTACCGACCACCATCATTAGGTCAGCAAATTCGTCAACAACAACGACGATGTAAGGCAGCTTTTCTAGCAATGGCGGTTCAGTATCCATGCTGTCGCCTTCTTGCCAGAACGGGTCATGGATTGGGTGGCCCGCTTCTGCTGCCATCTTCAGTTTTTCGTTGAAGCCCTTCACATTACGTACACCTAATGCCGACATCAATTTGTAACGACGTTCCATCTCGCCCACACACCAACGTAGAGCATTTGATGCGTCTTTCATATCAGTCACAACTTCAGAAAGAAGATGAGGGATACCTTCATAAATAGAAAGCTCTAGCATTTTCGGGTCAATCATGATGAAGCGTACATCTTCTGGACCTGCTTTATACAGCATGCTCAAAATCATCACGTTCACACCTACCGACTTACCAGAACCTGTTGTACCTGCTACTAGCACGTGTGGCATCTTCGCAAGATCTGCCACCACAGCTTCGCCCGCAATGTCTTGACCTAACACAACCGTTGTTGGTGACGTTGCTTGCTCAAACTGAGGGCTACTGATGACATCAGATAAATAGACCGTCTGACGACTCATGTTTGGCAGTTCCAAACCGATGTAAGGCTTGCCAGGGATTACTTCCACAACACGTACCGCCATCGCAGACAATGCACGCGCTAAGTCAGTTGAAAGACCAGAAATACGACTTACTTTCACCCCCGGCGCCAAATCAAGCTCAAAACGAGTGATCACTGGACCAGGATAAATACCAACCACATCGGCTTTGATTTTGTAGTCAGCGAGTTTGCTCTCTACCAATCGAGCGACCTGCTCTAGCGCATCACGGTCGATAAAGTTTTCACGTTTTTCTGGATGATAAAGCAACTCGAGCGTTGGGAGTGGCTCTTCCGGAACTGGCAAGTTTTCTTCTTTCTGTACCAAAAATGGGTTCTGTGTTGCAGCGACTTTGGCTTGCGCATTGGAAACCATATCTTGGAATGCTGTAACGTCTTGGTCGTTGTCTTGGATCTCTTCTACTTCCACTTTTTGAGGTGCAGGTTCAAATGTTGTTGAAGGTGTTGCTGCTTGCTGATGAGGCGTTGTTGGCTGTACTTGCTGTGCAGGCTGAGACTCCACTTCGTCTTCATCATCTAACACATCAAAGTCAGAGATCGTAGGCTCAATATGTTGGCTCGACTCTGTTTGAGCCGTGATGCTATCTAATACAGCAGAATCAATTGCAGGCTCTTCATGTACAGGATGCTCTATACTTGGCTGCTGTACTTGCTCTGCTTCAAATTGTTCGTACTCCGCATAATCTGGTTCAACACTGATCGGTTCTTCTGTAGCTGTATGTGGCTCTACATAGGAAGAGTAAGTGTTTGCAAATGATGGGGCTGCCTGTTCTTCAGTTCCCCAGTCATCTGCTTGTTGCGCCGCTGCTTCAAGCTCTTCTATCGTAACATTCAGTTGCTTGGTGCGTTCCAAGAGCGGATCAACGTTATCCGTGTTAACCGTATGGATAGGTTGTATTTGAGGCTCAGGTTCAGAATAAACTGGCGCAGCATTAACCGTAGCCTTGCGTTGTGGTGGCGTCGGTTCTACCATCGCCTGTTCCGCAGGCTTATCAGGTTTAGCTTGCGGCATATAAATAGGATACTCATGCGCTGGCGCCGGCTCTTTCGGTTCATCGACATCGTACGCCGTTAAATGAGGAAGCGGCTCATCATCAATTTCATGGTCTACATTATGTTTAGGCGTAGAGACTTTATCTTCTACAAACTCATCAAGCTGAGGTTCTAAAACTTCCTGCTCTGAACCTCTTGCCTTATTTGCAAGCGCGGCAATTAGTGCTAACGCACGATCACCAAGCCATTCCACGATGTTAAGCCATGAGATGCCAGTGAAGAGCGTAAAGCCCGCTCCCCACAAGAACAGCAGTACCAATGTGGTACCGAGTACATTCAATGTAGGTAAAGCGAGGCTAGACAACACATCCCCGACCACACCTCCGGATGAAAAATACCAAATGTCATCAAAATTAATATCGGCAAGACCGCAACTGGTCATAATAAGGACGACAAGACCGAGCAGCCTTGTACCCCATAGCATGAAATCAATTGGCTCATCTTCTCCTCGTTTACGGCAAATCACCCATGCAGCCGCCGCTAGCAAGAAAGGGATTGGGTAAGCGAGAGAGCCAAATGTGAAGAATAGAGTATCGGCTAGCCAAGCGCCGAAAAGGCCACCAGCATTATCGATATCCCCTCCCCATGCGGTTTGGGACCAAGAAGGATCGGCCGGACTGAAGGTAAATAGTGCAACCGCAAGCAATACCGAGCTAAGAACGCCAACGATAAAGCAGCACTCTTTTAAGCGTTGGAAGCCATTTAAGCGTGAAGACTGGGGCTCTTCACTGGTTTTGATAATGGTTTCGACTTTCTTTGCGTTCTCTTTGAACATAAATCAACTTGAATATGGAAATGAAATAGGAAATTGCAAAACATTCCGAGCGGCATCAAGCCGCTCGGTAAATTGATTTAACCATATCAAGGAGAAAAACCCAATTACTCTCTGGCGAAAGCGGAAGCATATACCGCTTTCTTTGCAAGAAATTAACGAGTTTTGATCACAAGCTGGTTAGATTGTTTCACTTCTTCCATAACAACGTATGTGCGAGTGTCATTTACGCCAGGTAGACGTAGTAACGTATCGCCCAATAGTCGGCGGTAAGCACCCATATCTGATACACGGGTTTTAAGAAGATAGTCAAAGTCACCTGAAACAAGATGACACTCTTGTATGTCGTCTAGCTTTTGAACAGCTGAGTTAAACTGCTCAAACACATCCGGCGCACCACGGTTTAGCGTAATCTCAACGAATACTAATAGTGATGCATCCAGGAACTGCGGATTCAATAATGCAGTATACCCTGTGATATAACCCTGACGCTCTAAGCGACGTACACGCTCCAAACATGGCGTTGGAGAAAGTCCCACACGTTTTGAAAGCTCAACGTTTGAAATACGACCGTCTTTCTGCAGCTCATTAAGAATGTTGCGGTCGATACGGTCTAGTTCCTTGGACGGCTTTTTATAGTTGTCTGCCATTTTTTATTCCACCTTATTACTTCCTTGCAAAAAAATATACTACAACTTTTTAATATTTGGTGCCAAATTTTACAAATCTATAACTATACTAGTTATTAATTCGACAATAACACCCTACTAACAGTTAATACAACCATTATAGAAAGAGGATACAGGATGATCATTGGCGTACCTAAGGAAATCAAGAATCACGAATATCGTGTTGGTATGATCCCAGCTAGCGTGAGAGAACTCATCTCACATGGTCACCAAGTTTTAGTTGAGACCAATGCAGGTGCCGGCATTGGTTTTTCAGACGATGATTACATCGCTGTCGGCGCATCCATTCTCCCTCATGCTGCTGACGTATTTGCGCAAGCAGACATGATTGTAAAAGTAAAAGAACCCCAAGCAGTAGAGAGAGCAATGCTCCGCGAAGGGCAAATTTTATTTACTTATTTACACCTAGCACCAGATTTTCCACAAACTGATGAGCTAATCAAGAGCAAAGCTGTCTGTATAGCCTATGAGACTGTAACAGATAATATGGGTCGTTTGCCACTGTTAGCACCAATGTCAGAAGTGGCAGGTCGGATGTCTATCCAAGCTGGCGCGCAAACGTTGGAAAAGTCGCACGGCGGTCGTGGTCTACTCCTAGGCGGCGTACCTGGTGTTGAACCTGCAAAAGTCGTTATCGTTGGTGGTGGCGTTGTTGGTGCAAACGCTGCTCGTATGGCGGTTGGCCTTCGCGCTGACGTCACTATTCTAGACCGTAACGTAGACACACTTCGTAAGCTTGACGAAGAATTCCAAGGTCGCGCAAAAGTGGTTTATTCTACTGAAGACGCTATCGAGAAGCATGTTCTAGAAGCGGACCTTGTTATCGGTGCCGTTCTAATTCCTGGCGCAGCAGCACCTAAACTGGTCACTAAAGAGCACATTGCTAAGATGAAGCCTGGTGCGGCAGTGGTTGACGTGGCAATTGACCAAGGCGGTTGTTTCGAAACTTCGCACGCGACAACTCACGCAGATCCAACTTACATCGTTGATGAAGTGGTTCACTACTGTGTAGCAAATATGCCTGGCGCAGTTGCTCGCACTTCAACATTTGCACTCAACAACGCTACACTTCCATACATCGTGAAGTTAGCAAATAAAGGCTACCGCGAAGCACTTCTAGAAGATAAAGGCTTCCTTGAAGGTCTAAACGTTATTCACGGAAAAGTAACGTGTAAAGAAGTAGCAGAAAGCTTTGACTTGGAATACGTTGAACCAACTCAAGCTATCGCTATGTTTAATTAATGACAAAATAAAACATAACTTGTCACGTTTTGTTTACAAAAGCCCACTCATAAGTGGGCTTTTTCATATAGAGCGTTTGGCTATAAAGAATAACTAAATCTTATATGCACAAATTAAAATATTTCTAGGCGTGACCGATTTAGGGCAAAACTCTGACAATCTAACACGGTAACCACGTTCTTCAAGATAAAGCACTTTGTCTAATGCGAGCCAGATCTCCAACGGACGTTGAAAAACAAGTTGCACTAAGCTCATTCTCTCCATTTGCCAGAAGCGTTGTTCGCTTAACTTTTCAAAATGAGAGAAATCGATTTCTTGAGGAAGAACAATGCCTTTTTGCTCCGCTGACCAGCGACATAAGGCTTCAAAACCATCACTTAATTGCGACTTACGGATACTCGGCACAGGCTGATACTCTGCCATTCCCAAAGCTTGTCGCGTGATCAAATCAAACCCAAGACGAAACATCATTTCCTGCTGACGATGACGACGCACGCGCTCTCCTCCCGTCACCGTTTGTTGTAATGGGATACGCAGTTCTTGCTTAGACAATGAGAGAGAAGAAGCCCTGCCCGATTCCGACATCGGCTGGTATTGTTCCGACTGAATCAAGTGGTAACAACAAGGTGATATGGTCATCGCAGCAATCCCATTTTCACTGCCGTACTGCATTAGACGAACGTGAAGGTCACCGCATGCATGCAGTGCTACTGCGTGTTGCGTTGGCTTAAACACGGCTTTCGCTTTGCTATCAAACGCGTCGCCTTGAATAAACGTCATCTTCCAATGATGTTCATTGGCTGCTTGTTGCCCCGAATCGCACAGTGCTTGTTGGTATTCAAAGCTGGTTACAGGCTGATCGGTTTGCGTTGTCAGGATTCGCCCCAAGTAACCTTTACCTGAGCACCATTCTAGCCATTCTTCGCCACAGTGTTGTTGAATTGCAGCTTCACCCATCGAGCTAATTTGCTCCAACTTACGTCCCGGAATACCGTTATCTAAACCACGAGCGAGTTCCAAGCCGTTTAACGACAAAAGCTCTAAATGAGTCAGTTCTGCGAGTTGTTCAAGCTCAGGCAAAAACGGACTAAGTGCTTTTAACGCGAGTTCTGGTGCTGCTTTGTATTCTTCGATTTGAGAGGGAGTAAGAGACGCTAGCCATTGGCACAGTCGAGGATGTTGCTCCTGCCAAGGTAATGAAGTGCGAATGCTGCTTTTAAAAGGCTCGAATCGCCACAAAGATTGGTTTTCGATTAAGCAGTCATTAATAAATTGAAATTGCGTTTTCATAGCTCCCCCTACAACGAGCGCATTGTAGAGGGAATCGAAACATCAATGAAGTGTTATCTCACCGGAAGCTCGATGTCTTTAAACATCTCTTCGATTTCTGCATTAGACTTCAACGAAATCGCCTGCTCAACCACTGGACGCGTTAAGTGCGGTGCAAAACGCTCCATAAAATCGAACATGTAAGAGCGTAAGAATGTACCACGGCGGAAGCCGATGCTCGTGGTGCTCGCGCCAAACAAATGGCTCGCATCTATTGCAACCAAGTCACCGTCCTGCTCTTCATCCACAGCCATGCTTGCAATCACACCCACACCAATACCCATACGAACGTAAGTTTTAATGACGTCTGCATCAGTTGCCGTGAACACCACTCGCGGGGTTAAACCTTCGCGGTTGAATGCTGTATCCAGCTCTGAACGACCAGTAAAACCGAACACGTAAGTGACTAATGGGTAAGCGGCAAGATCACTGATCGTTACTTTGTCTTTCTTCGCTAGTGGGTGGTCTTTAGGCACAACTATTGAACGATTCCAGTGATAACAAGGCAGCATGATGGCATCTTGATATAAGTGAAGCGCTTCTGTCGCAATCGCAAAATTCGCTGTGCCTTTAGCTATCGCCTCAGACATTTGTGACGGTGTACCTTGGTGCATGTGTAACGACACTTTTGGATAACGAGAAGTAAAACCTTTGATGACATCTGGCAGTGCATAACGAGCCTGCGTATGTGTCGTGGTGATATTCAGCGTCCCCATTTCTGGATGGGTGTGCTCTCCAGCCACCGCTTTGATACTTTCTACACGAGCGAGAATTTCTTGCGAGATACGTACAATTTCTTCACCAGCTGGCGTCACTTGCGTTAAGTGCTTACCGCTACGTTCAAAAATCTGAATGCCTAACTCATCTTCCAGCAACCGAACCTGTTTACTGATACCTGGCTGAGAGGTATATAAGCTTTCCGCCGTTGCAGATACATTCAGATTATGGTTTACAACCTCAACAATATACTTCAGCTGCTGCAGTTTCATCGTAATCCCTTACTTATTCATGAGAGAGTTTATTGGCCACTCAAGCGAGCGATATAATAATTAGTTATAACGCGTTCAAATCGAAATGAACAGCAATTTCTAACTTATACCTCAATCACATACTAATAATCTTCAAGCAAGAAACAATATGCACAAAGTTGAGCCAATAAATGACCGAATTTCTATGATGTGACTTCTATCAGTAACTAAAACGTGGGAGAGACAAAATAATCAAACAAATAAGGTGCCGAGTAAGATAAGATTCATGTATTCTTTAACGCTAGCCGCAGAAAAGTAAAGCAGACGCAAAGATATGAATATTGGTTTAATAATCGCTTTGGTAGCCATCCTACTGGTGTTAATCCTAGGCTATAACATTATGTTGCAATATAAGGTTAAAGTTGAAACCGCAAAAAGGCAGGAATCAGCGCGATATGTAGCCTTGATAGATGGTACTGAAGAGTTGATTGGTCATGCGCACCATATCCCTTTTAGTAAAGAGCTGTTGCTGTGTCTAAACAATCGTATTCTTGACGCGCTAGAGAGCATGCATGAGCTGGACCCGAAGAACAAGCAACTTGCTCAACGTATCGAAAATATGAAGCAGCAGATTACGCAGCTAAAAGAGAATGGTCCTACTGGCGAGAGTACCACTTTCAAGATGCCGAGTAGTGACAAACAAGCTATCGTCATGCTTAAGCTGGTTAAACGACTTCGCGACACTATCCGTAACGAGCACAACAAAGGCCGATTGGATACCCAGACTTACGTCACTGAAAATGCGCGCTTGGAAACGATGCAAATTCGCATCAACATTGAAAATGTCATCAAAAGAGCAAATGACTCTATCGCTCGTGGTCAACCAGGCACCGCACTTCAACTGCTGCGTAAAGGTATCGATGCTTTGAGCACTAAGAGCGATCCTTATTCTATTCAAGCGAAACAAAAGCTTGAAGAGATGTTAGGTGACTTAGATAAAAAGCGCCAAGATAAAAGCGATGCCGAAATGCAGCAGATTGCTGACAAAGAGCGTGACAATGACATGGAAGCTCTCTTCGGCGAGAAGAAAAAGTGGTAACATTCACTTCAGGTCAAAAAAGGCTGCAATTGCAGCCTTTTTTCTATCCGCAAGACAACGGATATGCCCAATAAAAATGTGAAGTACTAAAACTAAAATGATGAATCTAGACGCCTATCAAGATCTTCTTGCTCCCATTAACCAATTTCTGCAATGCAGTACACCTGATGAATGGGTAGAGGAAGCAAAGAAACCAGAGAACCTTCAAACCATTTTGTTAGACCACCTACTGTGCGAACTAAAAGCAGGCCAATCTGCCATGTTTTTAATTCGTAAGTATGCCGTTGACCAATCCAGTTCACATGCTCTACTTGACTGGTTTAAGCCCTACGAAGATTTTGCTTACCGTAACGTAGGCTCATTGGAAACTTTAAAAGGCAAGAGCAATATTTCTAAGTCAATCATGGCTAAGTCCGACTCACCATACAGCCAAGATTTGATCGATAAGATGGTGCTTTTGATAAAAGAGGAGTTACACCACTTTTATCAAGTTTTAGAGATCATGGAAAGTCGTGGAATTGAGTATAAAAATATTCCAGCAAGTCGCTATGCTAAAGGACTGATTTCGCATATGAAGACTCATGAGCCAGAAACGCTGATCGATAAACTCATCATTGGTGCGTACATCGAAGCCCGATCTTGTGAGCGTTTTGCCAAACTAGCACCACATATGGATGACGATATCGCAAAGTTCTACATTTCTTTATTACGTTCAGAAGCACGCCATTACCAGGATTATCTTGTATTAGCGGAGCAAATCGCAGGCAAAGATATCAGCGAGCGCATCGCCTACTTTGGACGTATAGAGGCAGATTTAATTTCTACGCCAGATACAGATTTTAAGTTTCACAGTGGTATCCCAGCCTAGCGAGCATATTCTCCCAAGGTTGAGCATACTCTGAACTTATATAGACAGAGAATAAATAAGCCGGACATTTCGTCCGGCTTATTTATTGTAGCAATGAGGTTAGGAATAAAGCTGAAACACAACAACTAGAGCTGGAATGAACCCATTCGAGTTTTCAAGTTGTGCGCTAGGCTACTAATCTGCTGACAAGCCACAGCCGTTTGTGAAGCTCCCTCAGCCATCTCTGTTGAAGCACTATTAATATGCTCCACGCTGCGATTCAGCTCTTCGGATACAGAATTCTGCTCACTGCACGCCGTTGCGATTTGTGTGCTCATTTGCGCTATGTTATCGACAGAATGTTCAATTTCTTTTATCTGGCTATCAGCATCATTAACTTGCTCAACACACTGAGAAATACCCTCCTGACAATCACGGCTTGAATGCCCTATTTTACTGCTGCTCTCTTGTAGTTGATTAACAATTTCCACAATTTGTGAAGTGGAGTCTTGAGTGCGTTGCGCCAGAGAACGAACCTCATCTGCCACAACAGCAAACCCACGTCCTTGTTCACCAGCCCGAGCGGCTTCAATTGCGGCGTTCAGTGCTAACAAGTTTGTTTGCTCGGCAATCCCGCGGATCACATCGACGACCACATTGATATTGTTTGAGCTCGATTCAAGCTCACGTGCCAGTTCATCTGATTCTTGGATCGTATGTGATACACGCTCAATTACTGCGATAGTTTGTTGTAACGTCGCCGTTCCTTGCTTTGCCACTTCCGCAGCCGAATAAGCAGAGGTTGCGCCAACTTCGGTATTTTGTGCCACTTCACTTACAGCAGCTTGCATCTCTGTCATCGCAGAAGCCACCGAGCTAAGTTCAATTTGTTGATTTTGCATACCAGAGGCGGTCTGAGAAGAAATAGCACTCACTTCCTCTACTGCTGCCGTTAGCTGAATCGTTGAGTCATTAATCTCAGAAACCAACGAATGTAAGTTTGTTTGCATACCGACAAGCTCTTTGAGCAGCGTTCCTAACTCGTCTTTGCTCAATTCGCTTTCGTCGATTTGATTATTCAATTGACCCTTGGCGATTTTGGAAGCGAATTCCAATGCTCGATCAACAGGCCCGCAGATGACTCGAGAAAGCAACATGGCAGACATTACCATGACCAATGCGACGACGAGCGCACCAACAGCAGCGCTGTATTGTGTAAATGCCGCTTCACTGTGTACTTCTTCACCAATCAAATTCACCAACTCATCGTTCAACGCGAGGGTATCATCCAAGCTGCTCAACGCTTTTGAGTAGGTATCGAAACTTGATAAAATTACATCATTTGCACTTTCAGCATCGCCTTGGCTTAGCAATACGTTGTAAGTCTTCGTTTCTTTGATGTATTGATTCCAAGTTTCTTTAAAAACGCTAAAGGACTGCGTTTCACGCTTATTAAGGTCGAGCTTTTCGTATTCTGCAATACCAGCCTGCACATCAGAACGCCATTGGTCGAGGCCTTTTAACCATTCACCAATTTTGGGGTGATTTGCGTTTGGCAATAAAGAGAACTCATCTTTACGCACTTTAGTAATATCAACTTGGATACCTTTCAAAATCGCAACAGAAGGTAAACTTTTATCTGTTAACACTGAAATGTCTTTATTCAGTGTTAACAAACCTTGCACCAACATTACTGACACTAAACCAAACACGGCAAAAACGGTTAAATAACTAACCGATATTTTCTTTACGACACTTAAATCTTTAATACGCATGCACTTTCTCCCCGCAGCCTTTCCAAACCTCTCACTTAAGTGAAAGCTTAACCTCTAAAACACACTGTTTTTTGCGCTCGATATCATTGAACGCTCTTATATACATCGGCTTGAGAGATCAAATCTTGACCAGTAATTGATAGTTTTATCACATGCTATTTTAGAGATAGGCTCGCATGCTCCGTATTGTGTCTACATCTTTTCATGAGCGCTTCTCGGCGCAGATCCAAGATCTCATCGATGAGCTTTTCTTTCGCATTTATCCCAAAATGCTGGGCATAATTTTTTACTTTTGCTATCTCATTAGGTTGCAAGCGGTACACCTCTTTCTTTAAACGCGCTTCTGCTTCACTTCTAATCAAACCTTGCTCTTGTAACAATTTAATGATGGTTTCATCGGTTGGATTTACTGCTCTAGCCATGGTGCTCCATCTATCAATTTGAGTTCTAGCCATATGGCTAGATGAATGACGCCGCACAACTTATAGAGCAAAGATGACAGCTTGATTGCAGTGAATGCAATTCGTTGACTGTTGGTACTATTTTCCACCGCTTTAACGGCCACACACTCAATACCCCCATACTCACCATTGAATAAAGATCACATTCTGATAACAATTTTCAGCGCTGGCTTAGATGTCATCCATATTTAACGTGCAAGTAACATTTATAAACAAGAATGATTGCTCTAGTTCAAATGATGGAAAAATAAGATGAAATTTTCGCAGTGGAGCCTTTTATTAAGTAGCTTGATAGCGTTACCCAGCATTGCAGATACCGACGTTTACCTAACGAATAACTCTGATCAACCGTTAACTATTCAAGTAAAACATGAAGGCAGTGATTTGCTTCAATACGGAGACGAGTGGCAACAACATGTGCAGGTACTTGGTCCGTGGGAAACTAAATCTGTATTAAGCTTCAACCGCTGGGAGGGCGTGAAATCAAATCAAACTTACCGTTTTGAAACTGTGGTTTCTAGCCCCGAAGGTGAAAGCATAACACTCAATCAAATAATGGAAGGCCATTGGTACAATTCGACCATTGAATACGGCTTATCCGCAGCCGATGTCGAGTTATCTCTCAAAGATGATCGTAACATTCATCGTGCCAACACTAACGCTTTTGGTACGAGAGAAACCGAACTGGCATTTAAGTCAGACAGTACCGCTCGATATGATGATCTTTACTACACCATCACGCCAAGCAAGGTAGCGGAGTCTGTCGACAACGAAGAACAAAACCTTAAGTTGATGACTTATAACATCTGGGCGTTGACGGCTATTGCATCGCACATTGGAGATCGTTACGAACTGATTCCTCAACATGTAAAAGGTTACGATGTTTTGGCGCTGCAAGAGGTGTTTGCCAGCGGCCGTGAAGCATTCTTACGTGAGTTAGCCAAGGAATATCCTTACCAAACAAAGATGTTAGATAAAGAAGGCGTTAATATTCATGATGGTGGCGTAATCATAGTTAGTCGCTACCCTATCGTGAATGAAGCGCAATATGTCTTTCCCGATTGCTCTGGTACAGACTGCTTTGCCGATAAAGGCGTAAATTATGCGGAAATAATTAAAGGTGGTCAGGCTTACCATGTGTTTGCTACCCATACCGCATCTTTCGATACAGACACCGCCCGTGAGTATCGTCAGCGCCAGTTCAAACAAATCCGCGCACTCGCCCAATCTCTTGACATTCCTTCGAGCGAAACTGTGGTATACAGCGGCGACTTTAACGTAAACAAAAGAAAGTTCCCTGGTGACTACCAACAAATGATCGCTAACTTAAGTGCCATAGAGCCTCACTACTCTGGTTACACGGAGTCAACCTTTGATCCCCGTATCAATAACTTCGCAGGTGAAGCGTTATCAGGTGGCGAAAACGTGGAATACCTTGACTATGTTATGGTGAGTAGTGAATACGGGGTGAAATCATTCAATGACAACCGTGTAGACGTGCCGCGCACAACCGCAGAGAGTTTATGGAAACACTATAACCTTTCTGACCATTTCCCAGTAAGCGCAACAATCAAGCCATGAAGAAAATCGCTTTGATAATCATGTCCGCCATTATGGCGGGCATGATATTTTTAACTTTCAGTCACGATGTTCAAAAAGAAGAGCTCGCTTCCTCTCCTTCCCCTAAGACAAAAAATCAGAGTGTCTCCAGTACATCACCACAAACAAGCAGCATCGTGCCCGATACAGATACTTCACCACAAACAGCTAAGCTCCCTTCCACAGTTCAAATAACGACTGAGCGATTAACTCAACTCAAAGGCAGGAAACTTGTCGCCCAACTTGAGACGTTTTGGCAAGAGTGTATGTTGAACCGTAGTTGTGAAGAGCAGGTCGCCTTGTTTGAGGCGCATTTATCTTCAGCTCGATTCCAGCTTTTGGCGAACTACCCTCAGCTCAGCAGCCAATGGCAAGAGAGTGTAGGAAATTTGTTATTTGATAAGCAACAATCACTGGCGTCGCGTATTGCACAGCTGAAGAGCGAAGCAAGAAGCATCTGGGGAGAATTGGCTGATGTTGTTTTCGCGGATGAGTTCGCGCTGTACGATTTCAACTTAGAAGCCCAAAAGCTGGACACTCAAAGCCCAGATAACTTTTTGCGAACTTTCGAACAACTCACCATTGACTGGCAAGAACATGCAGATGCTATCGGGCTAACAAGCGACCAGGAAAAATATGAGCGTGCGGTCACCCTGATTCCTAATAGTATGAGCCTACCAGATCGCTTGGCGATCATCGCAGAGCTTGAACGAACTTACTTAACGAAAGAAGAAAGTAAAAACATTCATGCTCGTCAGCAGCAAATTACAGAGCAAAAAAAACAAGTCAAAGATTACCAACAAGCATTACAACAACTTGAGTCCAAGCTAAGAACGCAAAGAGCTTCTAGCCATTCAAATTTGTCAGAACCGGAATGGCAAAGCTATTACCAACAAGAAGTCGCGGATTTTCGTCGTGAATTTTTTTCTTCTTAACAATGCGCTTTGACTGACTGGGAACTTAAAAAGGCACGTTGCTAACCAGCCGTCGTGCCTTATGTTCAACTCTCTACTTTTAATTCAGAACAAATTTAAACCAAATACATCTTTCACATCAAATAGCACTTTTTCGGTTTTCTCGCGAGAACGCTCACTACCTTGTTTTAAAATATCAATCAGCTGCGCTTTATCATTCAAATACATAGCGCGCTTTTCTCGAATAGGGCGAAGCATCTCTTGTAAGCATTCTTCTAACACTTTCTTGGTCAAACCATCACCTAATCCACCTCGTCGATAATGGTCTTTTAGCTGTTCGACATAATTTTTATCAGGATGAAAAGCATCGAGGTAGATGAATACAATATTCCCTTCGACTTGGCCAGGGTCCTCAATTTTCAGATGATTGGGATCGGTATACATAGATTTCACTGCCGCGGAAATCTCCTTTTCGGAGGCGCCTAAGTTGATTGCGTTCCCCATGCTTTTAGACATCTTATTTTTACCGTCAGTACTCGGCAAACGAGGTGCATCGCTAAGTAATGGACGGCATTCCCTAAGAACCTCTTTTCCACCCAGGTGGTTTATTTTTCTCACGATTTCATTAGTTTGCTCTAACATCGGCAGCTGGTCATCACCCACTGGTACTAGCGTCGCATGAAACCCCGTAATATCAGCAGCTTGAGAAATTGGATACGTTAAAAAGCCTGCGGGAATAGAGCGTTCAAAGCCTTTACTTTGAATCTCATTTTTAACCGTGGGGTTTCGCTCTAATCGTGCGATAGAAACAAGATTACTGTAATACATTGTCAACTCGGCTAACGCTGGAATTTGAGACTGCAACGTGATCGTAGTTTGAGCGGGGTTGATACCAACAGCCAAATAATCTGCAACGACATTGAGAATATTAGAGGATACCTTTGATGGGTTATGCGCGTTATCCGTCAGCCCTTGCATGTCCGCAACCAAGATCGTTTGCTCGTGCTCCGTTTGCAATTTGACTCGTTGTTGCAATGAACCAATATAGTGCCCGAGGTGTAATGGACCTGTTGCTCGATCTCCGGTAAGTATAATTTCACGCTGAGATGTATTTTTATGGCTATTCATATTTGTCTCCAAGTATTTAATAGATCGCTACTGGAGATAAAAAGATCAAACACTCTTAGCTACCATCCAGCAGCTTAAGAATGTAAGTATTCCGCGCCGCTCTATTTAGAGCGCCACCAAGAGAAGGTTGTTAATGAAGGGCGAACGTGTATTTTCATGTTTTTTAAACTAACAGCACACACCGCAGAACTCAATCTGTTTTGTACTGAATTAGTGTGAGTGTTCCAACAGCCAATTAAGAGGATTACATTGGTAAAGACATCGCAATGACCAAAACCGCACCAAATACCGAACCAGAGACAAACGCACACAGTACAGTTTTGTTGTGTTTCCTTTTCATTGATGAACTCCTATCCATAACTACGATGACCAGCCCTCACATCTAATACGCATGTGGATGCATCACGACAACGAGTTAACCAACATATCGCACGTAGGACCAGTACCGCTTTGTTAAATTGGGACCTCGTCCATAACTTGGAGTGTAAATGACTCCGGAACCTACAACAGAAGAAAATTTCATCACGTTACTGTCCTACCCTCCGGGTTTGTGGCTTAATAGGCAGCAGGAACACTTTTTTCTTTTACTGCGGATACTTACATGGAAGCTGTTTTACATCAGTTGCAATTCTCTTTGTCGATAACCGGACCTATCTGTTTGATGTTGGTACTTGGCGTTCTTTTTAAGCGCTTTGGTCTAATCAACGATAATTTTATCGAAGTAGGCTCTAAACTGGTGTTTCAAGTTACCTTGCCTGCAATGTTATTTGTCAGCATTGTGGCTTCAGAACACGACTTTTCCGCGGCAAGTGGATTCGTCAATTTCGGCGTCACCGCTAGTATTTCGTTTTTCATTTTCACCTACCTTTCCGTCAAACTTCTGTTCAAAGCGTCGCCTGACCAAGGCGTTCTCATCCAAGGTGGGTTCCGAGCAAATACAGGTATTATTGGTATCGCTTACGTTGCCAATGCGTATGGTTCTCAAGGTGTGGCGCTAGCAGCGCTCTATGTCGCGGTCACCACATTTATTTATAACGTCCAAGCGGTAATTTGCTTATCGCCCAAGGGGGCAACGTCTGCCTCGCAAGCAGCAAAGATGATGGGCCGAACACTGACTAGGAATCCGCTCATAATCTCCATTGTTCTAGGAATGGCTTTTTATTTACTCGCTATTCCAGTACCGAATGTGGTTATTGATGCAGGAGACTACTTGTCCAAAATGACATTGCCTTTGGCGCTGTTGTGTACGGGTGGCTCACTTGACTTTAGCTTGATGAGAAAAGAGAAAGGTCCATCTTGGTTTGCGAGCAGTTACAAGCTCATCGTAGCGCCAGTCATCATCACCATGGGAGCTTACTTAGTAGGATTTCGAGGAATTGAGCTAGGTATTCTTTTCTTTATGAACGCCTCTCCAGTCGCTGCTGCCAGCTATGTCATGGCGCGTTCCATGGGAGGCAATGCCACGTTAGCTGCAAATATCATCGCACTCACTACGGTGCTTTCTACCGTGACCTGTACGTTGGGCATCCTATTTCTTAAGTTCTACAACTTAATATAATTGGTCCGCGATAAAATAAAGACGCTAAACGGCATTGATGTCAGTTACTGGTCGTGATTCGCAAAAGTGAGCTTTCTTACCAGACGAAAAAATTCACTCGCTTCAGATTCCGACAAACAAGAAAAAAACTCTTTCTGTAAATTCGTCATGATTTGATGAACTTGCTTTAAAGCATTTGCTCCCTCTTTTGTCATGCTTAGCATTTTAAGGCGCTGATTCGATTTACTTTTAGAAACTTGAACAAACCCTCTCTTTTCCAGATTGTCCACCATCCGCTTTGCTACACTTCGCTCAGTTCGAACCGCATCAGCCAACGCTTGCTGGCTCATAGGTTGAAATTCTTCTAAAGCGGCCAGTGCACTTGCCATTTCTAGTGTCATCAAATTTTGCCGAGACAGCTCGGCTTGGGCACGATTGCGGTACATGCGCTGCATCACACCGCAGACAAACATAGGGCTTTGATCCAAAACGGAAATTGGGGAAATTTTCTGATCTTTCATCGTCGTTTTTCTTCTTTAGGCTTTCATTCGGCCGAAAAGGCTGTGCTGATACTGCACACAACACGCCGTCTTTCAGGCTCGCGTCATAGACGGTAACCACCAAGTGAAAACATAAAATAAAGAGCGCCGAAGCGCCCTTTAATCGTGTTTATTATCACTAGTATAACTCAGTTAAAACAAGCAAGTCCTACTCGCTTTGCTGAGTGGGTTTAGTGCTGGTCTCAGACAACTCTGCCTCCGACTCTTTTCTCGCACGTCGATCAAACAATCGCTCAACCACTACAAAGAAGATTGGGACGAAGAATATACCCAATATCGTGGCACTGATCATGCCACCAAGTACGCCGGTACCTACTGCGTTTTGACCTGCCGATCCCACACCTGAACTGATAGCAAGTGGTACCACACCCAAACCAAAAGCAAGCGATGTCATGATAATTGGGCGCAGACGAACGCGAACAGCATGTAAGGTTGCTTCGATAAGCCCAGCGCCTTTCTCATAGTAGTCCTTTGCAAACTCAACAATCAGAATGGCGTTTTTGGTTGCCAAGCCGACCGTCGTTAATAAGCTCACCTGGAAGAACACATCGTTGTCCATACTTCGCGTCATTACCGCGAGCACAGCACCAAGCACACCAAGAGGCACAACTAACACCACGGCGAAAGGTACTGACCAACTTTCATACAAAGCGGCGAGAACTAAGAATACGACGAGGATAGATAGCGCATATAGCATCGGCGCTTGGTTTCCGGAAAGGCGCTCTTCATACGAAATACCATTCCAGTTCACCGTGAAACCTTCTGGTAGCTTTTCTACCATTGCTTCAATTTCTTCCATGGCTTCACCAGTACTTACACCAGGAGCTGCACCGCCTTGAATATTCATTGCTGGCAAACCATCAAAGCGCTGCAAAAGAGGAGAACCATAGGTCCACTCGCCACTCGCAAAAGCAGAGAAAGGCACCATCTCTCCTTTAGCGTTGCGTACGTACCATGAATCGAAGTCTTTTGGCTGCATGCGGTATTCCGCATCACTTTGCACCATCACTTTCTTCACACGACCGCGATCAATATAATCGTTAATGTAAGCCCCGCCCCATGCAGCTGACAGGATTTGGTTTACGTCATTGATACTGACATCCAAAGCACGAAGTTTGACGTGGTCAATGTTAACTTTGTACATTGGCGCATCTGCCTGACCGTTTGGACGAACACCGACAAGTTTCGGGTTTTGTGCTGCCATGCCCAGAAGTTGCCCTTGAGCCGCAACTAATGCATCGTGCCCTTTATTCAACGAGTCTTGGAGATAGAAATCGAAACCTGTCGAGTTACCTAGCTCTTGAATCGCTGGAGGGGCGAACGCAAACACCAAAGCTTCTTTAATGGTAGAGAAGTACCCCATCGCTCGACCAGTAATGGAAGCGGCATCGGCGCCAGGCGCTTCACGCTCAGACCAATCTTTCAGACCGATAAATGCCATCCCCATGTTTTGGCCTTGGCCTGCGAAACTAAATCCAGCAACGGAGAAGACTGACTTTACATTGTCTTTTTCGTCTACTAGGTAAAAGTCACGCATTTTCTCAAGTGTTTTTTCCGTCTGTTCTTGTGTTGAGTTAGGCGGCAAAATAGCCATTGAGAATACTGTGCCTTGGTCTTCATCTGGCAAAAATGACGTTGGAAGGTTCATAAATAACCAGCCAGCACCTGCACTCATTGCCAAAAATACAACCAACATGCGACCTGTGCGTTTTAGAAGTTTGGCAACGCCGGTTTCATAGCCTGCTGTCATCGCATCAAACTTGCGGTTAAACCAGCCAAAGAAGCCTTTCTTCTCTAGAAGCTCAGCATCGCCTTTTTTCAGCAACGTAGCACACAATGCTGGAGTCAGAATTATCGCAACCAAAACGGAAAGCGTCATAGCCGCCACAATAGTTATTGAAAACTGACGGTAAATAACCCCGGTAGAACCAGACATAAACGCCATAGGGACGAATACCGCTGAAAGCGTCAAACCGACACCAATCAGGGCACCAGTGATCTGTCCCATCGATTTTTTGGTCGCTTCTTTGGGCTCTAACCCATCCTCATGCATCACACGCTCGACGTTTTCCACCACAACGATGGCATCGTCCACCAACAAACCGATAGCCAGAACCATCGCGAACATGGTTAACGTGTTTACGCTAAATCCAGTCGCGTACAAAATAGCGAAGGTGCCGAGCAGTACGACAGGCACTGCGATCGTTGGAATGATCGTCGCACGGAAGTTCTGCAAGAACAGATACATGATTAAGAACACAAGAAGAATGGCTTCTAATAGCGTTTTAACCACTTCTTGAATCGAGGCTTTGACGAATGGCGTCGTTTCAAATGGGTAAGCAATCTGCAACCCTTCTGGGAACGTAGCACTCAGTTGGTCTAAGCGCTCTTTTACCGCATTGGCTGTCTCAAGCGCGTTTGCGCCAGTACCTAATGAAATACCTAAACCCGATGCTGGGAAGCCATTATATTGGCCTCGAATATCATAACTTTCTGCACCACGTTCAACACGAGCAACATCTTTCAAATAAACATTAGAACCACTGGCGTCAGACTTAAGAATGATGTCTTGGAACTCTTCCACACTGCTCAAACGACTTGCAGACGAAATCGTTGCATTCAACAACTGGCCTTCCTGCGCAGGTGCTGCACCAAGTTGACCTGAAGAAACTTGCGCGTTCTGTTCACTGATCGCGTTCGCTACATCGATTGCGGTCAAGTTGAATTGCGTAAGCTTAAATGGATCCAGCCAAACTCGCATCGCATACTGCGCACCAAACGCCTGCACTTGTCCGACACCAGTTACACGACTTATCGGGTCTTGAATATTCGTTACAACAAAGTCGCCGATATCGTTTTCTGTAAAGTCTGGATCTTCAGAATAAACTGCGACAACCATGAGAAATGCCGTATTGGATTTATTTACGACAATACCTTGGTTTTGTACCTCCATCGGCAATGAAGTCAATGCCAATTGCAGTTTGTTCTGCACCTGTACTTGCGCGATATCAGGATCAGCTTCGCTATCAAACGTCAGGGTAATTGTCGCATTACCAAATGCATCACTGCTCGATGATAGGTAGCGAAGGTAATCTAATCCTGTCATGTTTTGCTCGATAACCTGCGTTACCGAGTCTTCAACGGTTTTTGCTGATGCACCTGGATAGCGAGCACTGATGGTGATCGTCGTCGGTGAAATCGTTGGGTATTGCGAGACGGGTAAATTGAATAATGACATTACCCCCGCCAACATCGTTAGAATCGCGAGAACCCAAGCAAATACCGGACGATCGATAAAAAATCGTGCCATGATTACTCCTGTTCACCGTTTTGGATAGTTACCGAACTGCCTGGCCCTACCTTTTGTAAACCGGCGGTAATGACTTTATCACCCGCGTTCAAACCATCAATAATGCGCCATTGGCTATTGATCGCTTCGGCAGTCTTCACTGGTTTCGCTTCCACTTTGTTCTCGCCATTAACCGTCATCACTGTCGCTTTACCTGTCGCATCACGAGATACCGTATTTTGTGGTATTAGAATCGCATCAGGGTCTACACCAGTAATGACCGTCGCACGAACAAACATTCCAGGTAGCAACAAACCGTCAGGGTTTGGGAATTCGGCACGAAGCGTCACGCTGCCCGTACTTTCGTTCACATTGACCTCAGTAAATTTCATTGTGCCTTTGTGTTCGTAAGTGCTGCCATCTTCAAGCATCAATGTAACTTGCGCAGAGTCATCTTCTTGCATATGGCCTTGGGAGAGTGATGCTTTCAAACGCAGCAGTTGCGCGGATGATTGCACAATATCAACATTGATAGGGTCAAGCTGTTGAATGGTCGCTAATTTGGCAGCTTGGTTAGCCGTAACCAACGCACCCGCTGTCACACTCGATTTACCGATCACCCCGCTAATCGGAGCTTTGACTTGCGTATAATCTAAGTTGATTTTTGCTGTGTTGATCTTGGCTTTTGCGACTAGGACCTGCGCTTTCGCTTCTTTGTATGCCGCTTCTGCTTCATCCAAGTCTTGTTGGCTGATGGATTTTTTGGTGATCAAGGTTCTGTAACGCTTCACCGTGGCATAGGTCGACTCTGCCGCAGCTTGCGCACGGATTAATTCCGCTTCAGCGCTCAGCAAATCCGCCTGAAATGATGAATCATCAATTTGATATAGCGACTGCCCTCGTTCAACAAGGCCACCTTCAACAAAATTTCGCTCCGAAATAATGCCAGTGACTTGCGGACGAACTTCCGCTTCTTTGAATGCTCGGCTACGACCCGGCAACTCTACTGTCAATGCTTGGCGCGTTGGCTGCACTGTTAACACTTCTACTTCGGTTGCGGGCGCAGGACCACCACCTTGGCTCGATCCTTCTTCGCTAGGTTGACATCCAACCACAAAAAGGCTCGACGCAATCAGCAGAGATAGCGTGGTTTTACGTCTCATGAATTTTTCTCTCTTATCTACCGACAAGCCTTCAAGATTCCTTATTAAAAGCTTCTAGAATGACTTAATAATGACTAAAGGATGTATATCCAGAACAAATTAATTAGGATGATAAATACCCAGTGTTGTACATACAACAAAATTTACAGTTCTATACGCTTACGAAAAACGTTTATGGTAAAGGTGTTATGAAGTTCTCAAATTTGAAGATTTTGGGTTGGAAATCACATTTTCCTGTGTGCAATTGCAATGGTTAAAAAGCGGCAAAAGTGATGATAAAAGCATCATCACGCTGTACAGAGTTTGTTACCGCTGTCTAGGGTTATTTGCCCACTCTGGTATACGAACTAAAGTGAGAAAGGAATGTAAATATAGTCGAAATTTCACAAGTCAGGTTCGCCACTTATCTAAAAAATAACCCGCTAAGAAGCGGGTTATTTCGTCAGTGAGATTGCTGTTCTCAAGCTTATACTTTGAACTGACTGACCTGATGATCTAAACGTTGAGTTTGCTCTGACAACATGGCTAAAGAAGCTTGCGCTTGGTTTACGATTTCCACAATTGAAGTGCTACTGTCTGCAATGCCTTGTACGTTGCTATTTACTTCGTCACTTACTGTACTTTGCTGGCTCGCAGCCGTTGCAATGTGTGTATTCATCTCGTTCATACGTGAAATCGCGTTCAAGATTTCAGAAAGGGATTCACTCGCTCGGCCAGCGGACTTGATCGTTTCATCACTGCTATTTTGGCTACCGCGCATCACTTCTACAGCTTGTCCTGCACCAGATTGTAGCTTTTCAATCATGGTTTGGATTTCTCCCGTACTCTGTTGCGTACGACTGGCTAAAGAACGAACCTCGTCCGCTACCACAGCAAAGCCTCGCCCTTGCTCTCCAGCGCGAGCCGCTTCAATGGCTGCGTTAAGCGCTAATAAGTTTGTTTGCTCGGCAATACCACGAATTACATCCAGTACGGACGCAATGTTACTCACATCATGATCCAATGTGTTAATGACGTGGCTTGCGCTTTCGATTTCACTTGCGAGGCTGCGAATTGAGCTAACCGTTTGATCCAAAATAACATTGGTATTGGTAAGTTCATCATTCGCTGTTTGGCTCGCAACCGCGGCTTCGTTAGCGCTATCGCTTACATTTCTGCTGGTGACTTGCATTTCGTGCACTGCCGCCGCTACCGCCTCACTATCTTTTTGCTGAGAAACGGTCGAGTTCGCGATGGTCTTGGTCAACGAGCTAAGATTTGCCATTTCGTTACGTAGGGTATTTGAGCTTTCAATTACCTGAGCGACTGTCACTTGAATTTTGGACACAAACTGGTTAAATGCGTCTGCTAAATTGCCAATTTCGTCTTGTGTTTTTACATCAATTCGCTGACTTAGATCACCTTCACCGGACGCAATTTCTGTCATCGCATTTTTAATATCATTGATAGGCTTCACAACCGTTTGTAACAACAAAAAAGCCATCGCGATAGCGGCAAAAATAACAATCACAATGCCAGCCTCAAGAATGAGTTCTGCTCTTGTTGCAGCCGCTGATATTTCGCCCTTCAACTGGCTTTGCTTTTCTTCTATTGCATCTTTTACAACGTTAAGCTGCGCTCTAACCTCGATAAATTGGTCTTCAAAGGTATGTTTGTGCTCGTTGTAGTAACCACGCCATTGAGATTGAGGTAAACGTAGCATCGCTTCATAACTTGCTAACCATTTTTCACCCAAAGAGACAAGCGTTCGAACTTCATTACCATGTGTAGAAGGCATCACACCGGCTTGTGATAGCTCAATCATTTGTTCCATACGTGGTAGTGCTTTGTAGGCGTTGTCTTTGTATTCACCGATGTGATGATCAATATCGTTTTGAGTATCAGAAAGTGCAACACCTTGGATTGCAGATGTTGCTTGGTAAAGATCGCGATAAGCATCCTCAATCGTTAATAAGTTCGGCACGATCTGTTCGTTGAGTGTCTCACTCAATTCAGATTGCTTCCAACTTGTCATAACGTTTAATACAGAGCTCACAATAAACAATCCAATAATCAATGACAGCGGAATCACTATCTTCTGCTTGATCGTTAAGTTCTGGAACATGAATAGACTCTCTTTATTTATGGTATACAAACTGCCGAAAATTATATCAAACAAATAGAGTATACTATTAGGTAAAATAGACTATTCAACATGAAATCTAATGACTTTTTGACAAGGGTTCTAATTTCAACAATTAGTTGATTTTATAGAAAATTTAACAAATAGATCTTTTCAAAATATGCAAATTAAAATGCTCTTTCAAAACGAAAAATATGTAACAGAAAGTGAATTAAAAGGGACCACATTTTGAAGAATAGATCGAATCAATGATTTACTGAGAACACATACAAAACACAGTTCTTGGATTGAGCACCACCGCGGAATATGCAAAGGTCCGAACATTTCTTCTAAAGCTCAAAAAAACCATTGTTTATCTGACGTATTTAAGGGTACTCCTTGATGATGTTAGTCGTGATGTTGGCAGACAGGATGCTTACAAGTTTTCGAAGTTAACCAGTAGCACAGTGAACGATTCAGATTTTCTTGAGCGCCAAGGCAATAAAAAAGTTTGCTATTTTCCTCTCAAGAGACGCATTAAAGAAAATAATGCAACCTAGTCACAAAGTCTTGCTACATCTTCAGAAAAGAATGATGTTGCTAAACAAATCTGGTGCAGCATACACATTGAAGCTAAACTCGTTTAAGGAACTTTTTCATATCAATATGAGAAAACATAGATTTCTCAAAGTTACACCGACCATTCAACGATTAAACTAATGTTAGCGTACCGGTACGTCCAAAAACTCCATGCATGAACCATTTGAAAGAGCCAAAATGTTCCAACCCAACTTCGCCTCAGTGGAGTGGCGAGTCGTTTCGCTCGCTCTCCTACTCTCTCTTCCTAACACAGCTCAAGCGGATCCACTAGATAAGGAAATTAGCAACCTTCTCCAACAACGTTTTTCTATCGCGGTTTTGCTGTCCGACACTGACGCAATTGCGTTTGGTATTGGCGACTTTGATCCGAATGCATTATTTGATACCGCCAACCCAGAGTTCGGGACTGACGAGTCAATCAATGAACGTCGAAGCAAATCCGTATATGTTCTCCCTTACACGACTAACTTTGACATAGAGGGCAGCGAGGACTTACATGAGCTGTCGTTTAAGGCATTTACGATACAAACAGAGAATGATCTCAAACTATTCGGCACAAGTAAGGATCTTCTCAAGGAAAGGACATACGGTGCATCGATTGGTTATGGGTATCTATACAAAGCAAGTGAAAACGTCACCCTTAGCACCAGAACGACGACTCACCTTATGCGTTATAAAAACTCATTCTCTACCGATAATAAACTTTCATCCATCATTGGAAGAATCCTAGACGGCCGTGCCGTTAACGTTTCAGCATGGGCGGCAATAGTTCAACCATCCATTAAAGCCAAATACACGTCTCCCACAAGTTGGGGGAAATGGCATGCCAGTTCGACATTGAATTCATTCATTGGGCACAGCTGGGGAAGCGCAAATAACGGCAATATAGGCAACCCTAAAGGTTGGTACCTATCTAATGAAATCACCGGTTACTACAATATTTATCACGGTGAGCAAGCTTTATTTACTGGGATTAAAAGAGTCGACCTTTCGCATGATTTAAGCGACGAACTTGGAAGTCCGCATTACTACGAAGCTTCTATAGGATGGCTATTTTATGCACCAAAGCCCTTTGATTGGTTGGACAATTTCGGCATAGGCGTTAACTTCAACTACGGCTCGACTCTCAGAGGTGGCAGCATTCAACTTTACTACAACAAACAATAAAGCCGTCAGTACAGGAACCAGTTGGTAGCATATATAACAAGAAGAACGAGAAGACACAAAAGGAATGGCAGAGTTAGCGTCTTCGCAAACTTTTTCATGAGACTTGGGTTATCAAACACCACACCTTCCGCTTCTCTTACCCTTCGCTCTTCGTCAAAATGCCATTTAATGGCTAAGTAGGCTCCTATCCCTAATACAATAAGCTTAAAAGCTCCAGCAAAGTAAGGAAAGAAATTAGCCCAACTGTCGTTCATTATCCATCTCCATCAAATTCAATATCAGCTTTGCGGTGGCAGAATCCAAGATTCATGTAGAATGCCCCCCTCAAAGTCAGACTCTCTGGCTAGCGTCAGTCTACTGCTCGAGATAGCTGTCCACAACTCTCTTTACCATATCGGCATTTATTAATTATTTAATAAATAACAAGAAAGACACTAGCACACTTGCTGAAAAGTAAGTGTCAGTTTGGATTGAAACTCATCAGGAATCGAAAATGGTCCACAGTCGACTTGTTGATCTAGTGAAAGCCGAATTACCTAGCTTTAAATCGTTCGCTAGTATAAAAATGTAGCCTATCGCACTTCTGGTCGAGTGCTAACGAACTTATGATGCACATGTCATTAGCAGTGCAATTTTAAGTTTATCAATTAGCTAAAGTTTCCCACCTTAACTGCCAGTAAGTTTGCTGTGTTTGAGATGATCTCGACATGACTAGTGTATAAATAGTATGGAGGTTCAAAGTGAAGGCAAGGCAATTTTCCTTACTAAAAATATTGTTTTTGTAATTTTATTTCAGGATTATCGAAACCATCATAAGGATAATTCGAACTAATCTTAATCCATGCTCCTTCAGTTACATTTGCTTTCTTTTACTCACTTCTCGCGACTATTAGTGGCATTTTGAGACAATTTCCTACACTCCTTTCTTTGTCTTAGTTGATATAAATCATGGTTAGAAGAAAACAGAATCACCTGTATTTCTCGATACATGAATCCAAACTGCCCGACTTTTCGTAACTAAATTACAGATAGACACGATTTTTAGTATGGCACGTTTTTGAGGAACCAAGATGTTAGATACCCTCATGCTGTCGCGGATCCAGTTCGCGGCCAATATCAGCTTTCACATTCTCTTCCCGACCATCACCATTGCGTTGGCGTGGATATTGGTGTTTTTCAAGTGGCGATATAACCGCACACAAGCCCCCGTATGGCTCGATGTTTATTACTTCTGGGTCAAGATATTCGCTCTCACTTTCGCCTTGGGTGTGGTATCCGGCATTACGATGAGTTTCCAGTTTGGTACCAACTGGCCAGGCTTTATGGAACGAGTCGGAAACGTAGCTGGACCATTGCTCGGATACGAAGTGATGACCGCCTTCTTTATGGAAGCCACCTTCCTGGGTGTAATGCTTTTTGGACGAGGACGAGTACCGGAATGGGTTCATACTCTCGCCACCGTTCTGGTTGCTGTTGGGACAAGTATGTCCGCATTTTGGATTCTGGTGCTTAACAGCTGGATGCACACACCAAGTGGCTATGAAGTGATTGACGGCATTGTTCATGTGACCAGTTGGAAAGAAGTCATTTTCAATCCTTCTTTACCGTACCGTCTTCTACACACGCTATTAGCATCGGCGCTGACTGCCAGCTTCTTGATTGCGGGTATCTCGGCTTATCAAATAATGAAAAAGCCAGATCATCGCTCAGCCAAACTTGGCTTAAAAGTCGCGTTGTTCGCGGCGGCTGGGTTCATCCCGGTACAAATCTTTGTCGGTGACCTTCACGGGTTAAACACGCTTGAACATCAACCTGCAAAAATAGCAGCAATGGAAGGTGTGTGGGAGACCGAGCAAGGCGCGCCCCTTCTTCTGTTTGCGATGCCAAATGAAGAAACTCGCAGCAATGATTTTGAAGTGGGCATCCCTAAGTTGGCTAGTTTGATTCTTACGCATGACTTAGACGGGGAAATCCAGGGACTTAACGAGTTTGCGCCTGACCACCCGCCAGTGAAGCCCTTGTTCTTTGGTTTCCGCGTGATGGTTGGTGTAGGTGTCCTTATGCTGCTGGTTAGCTGGTATGGCGCGGTGAAGCTAACACGCAAGAAAGCGCTACCTAAACCTTACCTATACACAGTATTAGCCATGACGTTCTCTGGTTGGATAGCCACACTGGCGGGTTGGTATGTTACTGAGATTGGTCGACAACCTTGGTTGGTCAGCGGTGTATTGCGAACATCCGAAGCCGTCACCACGGTTGCGAGCAGTAGCGTGATGACTTCGCTCATTATGTACTTAGCCATTTATGCTGCATTGCTGGTTGCGTACATCCATACCCTATTCTATTTGGCGCGCAAAGACGTTGCAGCCCATGAAGTCCCACTGACACAACAAGAGGCCTAATCATGCTCAACTATCTACCAGAAATTTATCTTCTGCTGCTTGGCTTCTCGGTCTTTATGTATGCCGTGCTCGACGGCTACGACCTTGGTGTCGGTATCCTTTTGCCAAGTGATAATGAAGCGCAACGTGACCGAATGATAGCGTCTATCGGCCCTTTCTGGGACGCGAACGAAACGTGGTTGGTGTTAGCCGTTGGTATTTTGTTGATTGCCTTTCCTACCGCTCATAGCTTGATTTTGACGGAGCTTTATATGCCGACCGCCATCATGCTTATCGCACTGATCATGCGTGGCGTGGCATTCGATTTCCGAGCCAAAGCGAACTCGGATCATAAACCTCATTGGGATTGGTGCTTCAGAATTGGCTCGCTAATCACCGCACTAACTCAGGGTTACATGGTGGGTCGTTACATCATGGGATTTGAACAATCAACCGAAGCATTTGGCTTTGCTTGGTTAAGCGCACTTTGTGTAGCGGCGGCGTACGTTTACATCGGTGGCGCATGGTTAGTACTAAAAACGGAAGGTGATTTGCAAATACGCTCGGCCCGTTGGTCTCGCCGTGCTGGTTGGTTAGCGGCCTTAGGAATCTTGGTGGTTAGCGTTGTAAACCCGATTGTAAATCAACAAGTTGCCTTGCGTTGGTTCAGCTTCCCAGAAATCTTGTTGCTTGCCCCAGTTCCGTTAATTGTATTGGCAACCATCTTCCTAGTTGATCGCTATTTGCGTCAGGTTCCAATGGTGAATGATCTGGGTGTGCGCTGGCCTTTCTTTGGTGTCACTGTCATTTTCGCGTTGAGCTTTCTCGGGCTTGCGTATAGCTTCTTCCCAGAAGTTGTGCCGGGATTAATGACCGCACAAGAGGCCGCCTCCTCGCCTGCGACGTTAATAATCGTGGGCTACGGTGTGATGATTGTTATGCCGGTGATATTGCTTTACACCTTTGTGGTATACCGGATCTTCAAAGGCAAAGCGACAGAACTTAGCTACAAGTAGGAAAGGGAATTCCTCAACGAAGCGCCGCTGCTCATGCGGCGTTTTTTTGCAGTACTCACGACTAAAGTATCTACCCAAAGCGACTGAGTGGGAACGCTGAGAGAATGTAGCGGCAGCCAGTAGTTTGTTCCTAACTAGAACGAGATAACCGTTTCTCAAATATAGCGATACAGGCACAAAAACAGAAAGAACATTTGATGTTACAAAAGGTAGACCGCCACTTTAAAACGCTTTGAGTATTTTTTGCGCTCAATGAGGTGCAAGTATACTTATGCTTTTTATGACTTGTGAACACTCAATTGCATGTTATGTTGCTGTTGAAATAGTACATGAAATAAGGACAAGAACATGAAGATAAGATGCAAAACGACGCAAAGCATTGAAAAATTTAACCCAGATGACCTCAATCCAAACACAGATCTCTTTGGTATGATTGCTGTTGTATTCGTGTTCATGGCTGTTTTGCTTAGCATCTAGTAGCAATACGTTCATTCTTGTGGCCGTATTCATACCTCATGTGATATGGGTGCTAAATTCTAGATTAAAGCGGATGGGCTAACCCGCACCAATCAGATTATGGCTGCCTCTGTATAGCTTCTTCAATTTTGGCGTTGTATAGAGGTGAGATGTGAATAGTTGGCTTGTAGATAGAATGGCGCTTGCACCTTGAGCACTCTTGTGTACTTTCAATGACGCATTACTTTAGTGCAGATATGAAAAAAGGCCTGATAAATCAGACCTTTTAGAATGTGGCGGTGAGTGAGAGATTCGAACTCTCGATACGTTGCCGTATACACACTTTCCAGGCGTGCTCCTTCAGCCACTCGGACAACTCACCGAATCAAATTTTGGCTAGCATCATTGGCTAACGAGGCGCTAATTTAATGATTATGTGCCTGATGGTCAAGGCTAAACATAAAAAAAAGCGCCCTTTTCGAATCGATTGCTCACTAAGTAACTAAATTGAGCAAAACTGGGGCATTTACATGCTTTGAGAATAACCGGGAACACGGAACCAACGGCGGCACATATCCAAGAAGTACCCATACAACACACCCATGCCACAAGAAATAACAGCGTTACTTGCCACTGCGGTCACAATTTGATCTGTAGACGCGCCAACTGCGAATAAGATACCCGCATAAACTGGAGATTGAAATAGTACATAAGCGACCAGATCAGAGATGTTTTTCATAAAGGAAGACGGTGACACCTTACTACCTTGATGCAGCACCCAATCACGAAAAACCCCATACGGCCAAGCAATGGCGATATTCACTGGAATCGATAGCGTACGCGATGCTAGAGATTGCTCAAATGTCATCCCTGAAATCAAAATCTCGACAATCATCCCTGTGATAAAGCAAAAAACAACCATAGCAAAGGTATCCGCTGCGGCGTGACGAATACAAAATGGTCCACGAGACTTCATTTACAAAACCCTTAAAATCAAACACTGCAATTAATAAAAATAATAAAACTATTAACCACTAAAAAGACACCAAGCCAGTTAATGATGCAATTAGAACACACAAAAACTAGCTTATGGCTCTGTATTTAAAATTAAGTTGTAAATTTATAACCAACTTTTAAAGTAAAAGTAGTTTTTTTCACCAATGACGAGTAAAAACGCCTAAAATTACGTAAAAATGGTACAAAAACACGGATTTCACTTACATAAAAAGGGGTTACGATAATTATTTTGACGTAAAGTTAGAACAAAACTCGGACTGTAAACAGTCACTCCTATAGCTTATGCTACCAAGCTGCGAAAATTCAGAGTATTACCGATATAATCACAGTAGAAGGTCTTGCTGCTTTACTCGTAAAAGTAAAACTGCAAGCCTGTTCATTGCAGGTTAGAAGAGTTTGTCACGAAGCTGGATGACGTATGAATAGTAAGAACAATTCACAGTTGCGCCATATTGATTCAGTTATGGTGAGGCCAGCAAAATCGTTAATGTATCGATATCATCTTGGTCTGGGGATTGCTGACGCTTTAAGTTACTTCTTATCCGTTCAGCGACTGAAGAAACGTCGTCACTGAGTTCAAGGGGAGCCTCCGCAATGATCGCTGAAATAGCCTCAAGTGCTTCATTAAGATGTCCATTATCTAGAGCGACATAGAAGTTGAGTAACCACTTTTCAGCATTAAAGCTATCTGCTGCATTTCCATCAAAGTCCGATTGGTACTGATATAACTGTGTCGCATGAAGATACAGTGCATCATTTAATTCAGACTCCACTATTGGTTTCGCTATTATGTGGTCTGCTCCTACATTAATCATACGTTCTTGTGTTTCTTTGAACACATCCGCTGTACAGCCAAAAATCAGTACCGACTTAGCAGGTGAACTCATTGCTCGAATGGCTGATATGGCCCCAACGCCATCTAGAACAGGCATATGATTATCCATCAGTATCAAATCAAATGGTTTGCTCGCAACCTCATCGACTGCAAGCTGACCATTTTCGACACTTGTGCACTCAAAGCCCTTGGCTCGGAGGAAAGTTTCCATAATGATCGCATTTGTTCGGTTGTCTTCAACAATGAGTGCTTTCAACCCTTTACAGTTCAATTTATGTGTATTGATTGACTCTACTTTACCCGGCTTGCAAGGTGTAAGGGCAATTTCGACAGTAAAAGTCGTTCCAGCGTCCTCCTGACTCTCTACAACCACTTGCCCACCCATATGTTCCGCGATTTCTTTGACTATTGCTAAACCAAGCCCTGTACCACCAAACCGTCTAGTCGTTGATGACTCCGCTTGCTCAAAAGGACGAAAAATGCGTTTTTGTGCCTCTTTTGAAATACCAATTCCTGTATCTTTTACCTTTAGTATCAGCTTGGTGCCTGCCTTACTCGATTTCTCGGCTAGCTCTACCTCTACGATGCCACGATCGGTGAACTTAACAGCGTTATTGAGTAGATTGAACAGTACTTGACGCAAACGGGCTTTGTCATTGTTGTACCAACGACCCGTTGGTAAATGCGAGACGACTCTAAAGCGAAGACCTTTTTCTGCACATAGAGTTTGATAAACACTCTTGATACTGCCGATAATCGACTCAATTGGGAAAGGCTTATTTTCAAACTCAACATGCCCTTGTTCAATTTTTGAGTAATCTAAAATCTCATTGAGTAATGTCATCATGTGATCACCTGAATCATAAAGTGTTCTCAGGTGCTTACGCTGCTCATCGGTAAGTGGTGTTTTTAACAGTATCTGGGCAGTTCCTAGTACACCGTTCATTGGTGTGCGAATCTCGTGGGACAATGTGGCTAAGAATGCCGTTTTAGCGTTTGTCGAAGCCTGAGCTTTTATTCTCTCCTGCTCTAAATAGATCGTCTTTTCATTGAACTTCTCGATAAGCTGTCCGATTTCGTCATCGCTATCGTAGTCAATATCTATGATCCCACCAGTTTTCGAGTCATCAATCTTAGCGGCAATGCGAACAATTGGTTCAACAATATAGCGATTCAGTAAGTAGTAACCGACCAAGACACACAAGAGCAAAAATGGAATGATCCTCCCCTCAACGCTCATCACTTGTTCAAACACTTGATCGGCGACTTTAGCTTTTGCGTTGACAACTTCCATGCGCCAATCGAACTCTCCGAAATCAAGCTCGCTGACATAAATTTCGTCCGTCAGTTGAAAGTTGTGTTCAATAATCACGTTTGAGTCAGCATCGCGAACCACTACCCCCAAAGAATGCTGGTTCGTGTGCTCTCGAATAAACTGAAAAAGTGCATCAAGTGATAGGTCTACCGTTACAACTCCAGCGAATCGACCGTTTTGGTAGTACGGAGAAGACGCGGTAATCATCTGGACCTGAGTAAAGGTATCGATGTAAACCGTAGACCAACTAACAGAACCTACCGGAGCATCGGCGGCAGCGACATACCAGGCTTCATTATCATAACCGCCAGATTCGGGGTTATTGTAGGAGTGAATTTGGTCAATACCACTATCACTGTTTTTATTGAAGAATAGACTTTTATATCTCCATTGTTCTGCTTTTAGTTCGGGTTTAGGCCATACGCCACCACTAACAAGCATCTTGTCACTCAATTGAAGTATATGTGGAATTATTGTGTTGAGAGATTGAATATTTTCAGTCCCTTGGGCTAGCCCTACTAAGCTGCTCAATACACCTGTAGAACTGAGGAGGGGCTCTTTTATCTCAAGAGCCAGGAGTTGGGTACGTAACTCTAGGTTTTGCTCTAGCTTTTGTCTAACCGGTGGCTCAACAACCAAATAGGCGACAGAACCGATAGTGGCGATAAAGAAGCACAGGTAAAGTGTTAGGGCGAGAATGCTTTTTTTTCTAAGTGATGAGCGAATTTCCATAGATGTGTGAATCATTCCCTAATATCGATTTATCACTAATTGATTGGTAAGATGAGCGCAATCAACCAGCCCATTAACAAATGGTATTCTATTTTGAAACTACAAGACATCCTTTCTCTCCCAGAACTTGACGGTAAACTACTAAACCTAGCAAAAACTCAAGGCTTTGTAACAGCGATGGCTGCAGCGCCAAACGTATTAATGCCTCAAGAGTGGTTGCCATTCTTATGGGGTGGAGAAGAAACAGCGCCATTTACTGACGGTGAACAACTAGAGCAGTACATTGACGAGATTGTACAAATGTGGAACCAAACTCGTCCCGCTCTCCTAGAAGGCACTTGGCAGTGGCCTGCAGGGTGCGCGCTAGATGAGCAAGACATTGTAACAAGTCAGGCTCGCGATTTCTGTGAAGGTGTATTACAAGGCTGGCAACTTGCGCGTGATGACTGGGAAACGTTGATGCCTGAGGATAGCGAAGATAATGCCCTACTCGGTGGTGTTTTACTTTCTCTTACTATGCTTTACGACCCAGAAACAACCATTGAAACATTGGCCGAACAAGGTATGGAAGGCTTAGAGCAGTTTGAAGAGATCTTCAATGCAATGCCAGTGATGTTATGTGGTCTTACCCAGCGCGGTGTTGCATTAGCTGAAGAACAATAGACGCAACGCTGTCGACCATCAAGATTGAACGGCTGAATAGACAAAAAGCTCTCCAAATGGAGAGCTTTTTTGATCATGTTAAAATTACATGTGGAATATACCGCGCCATATCTTGAGTCACTAAGCTACTGTCTTCCCTAATCGAAATACCGGCAGCTCTATCATTGACCAACCAACTGCCAATTAACGTATGGTTGTGCCCAAACTTAGGTAGTGGATGGTATTGCTGGACGATATTGAATTTAGATTCATAAGGCCCTGACGTTTTAACAAAACGTTTTCCATCGATGACGATCTCGATGTTCGCGCCCTCTCGAGAAAATAGTGGCTTGATGACATAATCTCTCATAGTGTTCGCTTTTGAATCGTTAGCAAAATAAGCGGGCAAAAGGTTCGGGTGATTAGGAAAGCGCTCCCACAATAACGGTAAAAGTGCTTTATTGGATAGAATCGACTTCCACATCGGTTCTAACCAGTTTACGTTCGCAGTCGCTAAGTACTTCGCATATTCCTCTTCAAACATAAACTCCCAAGGGTAAAGCTTAAACATCCAACGAATCGCTCTGTCGTCAGCATCCACAAACAGACCATCTTCCGTCACTCCAATATCTTCGACATGCACGAATGCCGTTGCTAACCCTGCCTCTCGCGCGCAATCCTCTAAATACTGGACAGTCCCTTTATCTTCTTCAGTGTACTTGCAGCAGCTAAAGTGAAGTGTTTGTCCTGGTTGGTATTTTGCTATTTCGGCAAAGCGCTCGATCAAAAAGTCTTGAAGAATATTGAATTGATCCGCGCTCTGGTGAACTCGACCTTTATTTACAACATCTTCTAGCCACACCCACTGCCAAAAGCCAGTTTCAAACAAGCTGGTTGGCGTATCCGCATTGTTTTCCAGTAATTTTGCTGGCGAGGTCCCGTTGTACGCGAAATCCAGCCGCGAATAAAGCGAAGGTTCGCTTCGTCTCCATGAAGAAGCGACCTGCTCCCACATAGATTCAGGGATCGCACATTGCGTCAGCAACCGCTCACTCCGAACGACTTCATCCACAATAGCCAGGCACATCTGATGCAGCTCTTCAGTGGGCGCTTCTATATCGCGCTCAATTTGCTCCAGCGTGAATTGATAGTAAGCACTCTCATCCCAATACGGTTGGTCATACATGGTATGGAAACCAAAACCAAACTGGCGTGCTAATTCACGCCAGTTTTCGCGCTCTTGTATTTCTCGTCGAAACATAGTGCTTTTTAACCGCCTCGACTGACCGACACCACTTTACCAAACCCGCCTCGAGACATCGCCCTGCCAATGGTGCCGCCACCACGTTTATTAAGGCTATTCGTCGCAACTTTGGTCGGCTGATTTCGGTAGGAGCCAAAGAATTGCCCTGCTCCATTATAGAATTTGGATTTATAACGGTACATCGGCTCTGAGTAATAGCTCTTGTTATAACCTTTCAACCCGCTTAATGAGCGACTGTAAAAAAAACCGCCAAAGTTAGGTACATAAGCTCGGGAACTGGAACTGTAGTAACAATCATCCTCGTAGAAATCATTCTCGCATTCGAACTCGCTGCGGTAGCGAGGGGCATTTTGTTCGGCACGAGCTAAAGCTTCTTGGTATGCAATGTCACACTGTTCACTAAACTCAGGCGAGTTAGATTTACACTCATCAGCATCAGAAAAAATGTACCCTTCTGTTTTTGACTCGTACGTAGCAAAGAAGAAAATACCACCAAAGGCAGCAAAGGGAAGAATTTTCCCAAGCTTTAAGCTTTTGTCCATGGAAGAACGTTTAACGTTAGAACTCCGCTTCATCGTTCCTCCTAGTAAGTCATGCAAGCGGCATTCAATACGCCGACCGAAACAGAAACTGCGGCTAATACAATACCGGCTGGCAGTTCATCTTTTTCGATACGCTCTGCCACTTTCGGAAGTAAAATAAAGCGTACAATTGCAAATGCGATAATTTGAGCAAGCATTGCAACAACGCCCCACACCATAAAATCGACGATATTGACCGAGTTTTTTGCCGCCCCCGAAATCGCGAGACAATAACCAAGGAAGGCCCCACTTAGCGCAATCGCTGCTGCTGTATTTTGTTTTTCTTTGATCAGATGCCACTCATCGTATGGCGTCAACTTGACGTAGATGAACTTAAACGCCAATACAAAAATAATAGAAACAGAGAAATAGAGTAAAAAGTTTGGGAAGCCTGCTAACAGGCCGGCAATCATGTGCATTATTGTTCCTTGTTCATTTCTTTCCAGGCAAAATCTTCAATACGTTCATCTGCAATGTAAAACAGCTTGGTACTCGCGGGTACTTCAGCATCTAAATCTGGGTTGAGTTGAATACCATCGCCAATATCAAAAGCAATCAGCGTGGCATGATGGCGTCTTTTGAGAAAAACGAAGAGATTCTCAATAGTGGTGGCAGACTGACCCTCGGGATAAATAACTGAGTATTGCGTCATACCTCGTGTTGAAGCCAAAAGCTCCTGATGAAGCGCACTTGAGCCCGGGTCAACCGCCGCTTTTGCCAACATTTCTGCACCAACAGCAGGTATGCATTCCGCTTTCGGGCAATGCTGACTTAGAAGTCGGCCTAGCGCTTCATCTTTAAAGTAAGCGACCAAATGAGCGGAAGGGTTTACAGATGCGCAGTATAGAGCGGCTGACAAGGTAATGTCGTCCGAGAGATTATCCACAATAATGCAAGCGGCTTCGGCAATATTGGCGTTTTTCATTTCTTGCGAATCGGTATAACTGGTCACTTTGATAAAACTGATTTCGCCAGGTAACGGGTTCTCTATTTCTGAACGGCTGCATAAAACAATCGGACGCTTTCCCTCTTCTTCATGTTGTAACATGCGAATAAGGTGCATCGTCCTCGATCCATTCCAGCCCAACAATACAATATGGTTTTCCACTCTTACTCTCCGTTTTCCTAAAATACCCGCTCGCCAATAGTCCATCGCGGCTCCAGCGACACGCCCCAATAATGCGGCGAATAAGCTCAAACCGCCGGGGATTACAAATAGTACGACAACCCATTTACCCAAATCTGTTACTGGAGAATGGTCGCCATAACCCACCGTACTCGCCGTAACCATGAGGTAATAGATAAAGTTAGCGAAACTGTCTGTTAATGCTGTTTCACCAGCGAGAACCAGCAGCCACCATGAAAGGCTCACATATAAGCCACTAAAGATGAGAAGGCTTCGGTTGCTCAATTTAAAAAGGTGTGAACTAAGCCACTTTTTAACTACTAACCACACCGCCATAAATTTATGACCTCGATATTCATTGATTGCATCAATAGTAACTCATTGATAGTAAGACACAAAAAAACCAGCCATATTCGACTGGTTTTTGAGATTTACTTTCAGTTACGCCTACTTTTTAAGCATTACCTTTCACTTGCATATTTAGCTGCTCAGCAAAATCTAGCATGCGGTTAAGTGGTATAAGGGATTTAACACGCAGTTCTTCGTCAACAAAAATCTCGTGCTCTTTACCACCTTCACTAAGCGCTTTCTCAATTGCTTTCAAACCGTTCATTGCCATCCAAGGACAGTGTGCACAGCTGCGGCATGTTGCGCCTGCACCTGCGGTTGGTGCTTCGATAAGCTCTTTTTCTGGCACTAGTTGCTGCATTTTAAAGAAAATACCTTTGTCTGTCGCAACGATCATTTGTTTGTGAGGAAGCTCTTTCGCTGCTTTGATCAGCTGACTCGTTGATCCAACGGCATCGGCAAGTTCTACGACGCTTGCTGGTGACTCAGGGTGAACCAAAATAGCCGCATCTGGATACACGCTCTTCATTTTTCGTAACGCATCAGCAGAGAACTCATCATGAACCACACACTCACCCTGCCAAAGCAGCATATCTGCGCCAGTTTTGTTAGCGATGTACGATCCTAGGTGACGGTCTGGTCCCCAAATAATTGGCTTATCTTCAGCGTCTAAGTGTTCCACGATTTCAAGCGCAATACTCGATGTAACGACCCAGTCGGCACGGGCTTTAACCGCTGCTGAGGTGTTTGCGTAAACTACAACCGTATGATCAGGGTGAGCATCACAAAACTCGCTGAACTTATCCGCAGGACAGCCAAGGTCGAGCGAACATTCCGCTTCCAACGTTGGCATTAGAATGCGCTTTTCTGGTGTCAGAATTTTGGCCGACTCGCCCATAAAGCGAACACCACCAATAATCAATGTACTTGCAGGGTGACGATTACCAAACTTCGCCATTTCCAACGAGTCACCAACAAACCCGCCAGTGTCTTCAGCTAGGGCTTGAATCTCAGGGTCGGTATAGTAGTGCGCGATAAGTACCGCATCTTTTTCTTTGAGTAACTTTTTAATACGCTCAATGTAAGATGCTTTTTCTTCTTCGCTTAATGGAACTGGTTTCGGTGGGAATGGGTAAACAGTGTCGATTTTATCTAATATATGGCTCATTGCTCTTGCTCTACGCAACTTCCTTTAATCCGAGTATTGTAACCTCGTTAATTTTCAAAAACCAACTTGTCGCGGGGATTTCTAGCGGTCTAGCCGTATATCTTTGTTACAGGTAGCATTTCCGAGTAGCGAAATTCGGTGCAACATAAGGTCAGAGGCTCTGCATCATTGCTATCGACTTAGCCGTTCTGTACCAACAGAAAATGGAAAAGAAAAAGGAAGCCGAAGCTTCCTTTTTAAAACATAACGTCTTACAGCTTAGAGCTGGCAAGTTTTGCAGATGCACTACCTGGGTATTCATCAACCACTTGTTGGTAGTACTTTTTCGCTTGAGCTGCATTGTTATTACGCTCAGCGATTTCGCCTAACTTAAGCAACGCATCGGCTCGCTTATTGGAGTCTTTATAAGACACCACAGCGGCAAAACTTTTCACTGCATCCTCATCCTGCTTTTTAGCGAAGTACAACTGACCTAACCAGTAGTGAGAATTCGCTGAATATGTAGAATCAGGATAATCTTTCTGGAACTGCTGGAACGCTGCAATTGCACCAGTGTAATCACGCTTTTTGAGAATCAGGTCAACTGCATTCTGATATGCCGTTTGCTCATCAACATTTGGAGTGTACTGGCCACCTGTTTTCACAGGTTGTGCTTCTTGTGCAGGTGTGGATTTTATCTCTCCACGAACACGATCCAGCTCGACAAACAACTCACGTTGACGTTGCAACATTTGTTTCATTTCGTAGCTATTTCGCTCTAATTGACCACGCAATTCACTGATCTCTTGCGACATTTGGTCAATTTGCTGTTGCATTTGGAGCTGAACGCGATTGCGGTTTTGGAGCAAACGTTCTAGACGCTCTACTTCCGTTTCAGATGAACGGCTCTTAGAGACGGATGATGTGCTGTTGAGATCAGATACTGGAGCTGGTGCAGCGAACGCAAAGTTCGCTGCACTTGCCAGTAACGTAAGCGCAACAGCGCGCTTAGTGTTACTGAACATGAGGATTACCTCGAATTAGTATACTAGAACCGCGCGACGGTTCTTAGCGTAAACTTCATCTGATTGACCTAGAAGAAGTGGCTTCTCTTCACCGTAGCTAACGATTGAGATTTGGTCAGCTTGAACACCTAGTGCTTGTAGGTAGTTCGCTACTGCTTGTGCACGACGCTCACCTAGAGCAATGTTGTACTCAGGTGTACCGCGCTCATCAGCGTGACCTTCGATAGTTACGTTAAGTGCTGGGTTCTTGCTTAGGTAAGAAGCGTGAGCCGCTAGCATCTCTTCGTAATCTGCTGCAATTGTTGAGTTGTCAAAAGCAAAGTAGATTGTTTGAGTTTCACGTAGCGCTTGCTCTTTTAGCTCTTGCTCTGTCAACTGACCGCTTTGATCAATTGGCGTAGCTACTGTTGTTTCCACTGCGCCATTGTTGTTTGTTGCTGCACCAGTGTTAGAAGCAGCGTCGTCGCTTGAACTACACGCTGTAACAGCCATTACAGGAAGCGCGATTAGTAGCCCTTTTAGAACCTTGTTCAGTTGCATCTTATTTTCCTTTATTAATCAAACTTATTACTACAAAAACGGTGACCATGCAGGCGCTCGAACACGCCCATTTGTTGCCGGTAATCTAGCTTTGAATCGACCATCAATTGACACCATCGATAGTACGTTTTTCTTGTTGTAAATCGAGCTATACACAACCATGCCACCGTTTGGGGCAATACTAGGAGACTCATCAAGCAAGGTCTTAGTTAAGACTTGAAGAGCACCAGTTTCCAAATCTTGTTTCGCCAAATTAAATCCTGCGTTGCTGCGGTTCACCATAACTAGGAATCGCCCATCAGGAGTAATCTGACCACCCAAATTTTGGCTGCCTTGCCAAGTCAAACGGTCAATAGAACCGCTGCCCAAATTTACTTGATAAATCTGTGGTTTACCACCCCTATCCGATGTGAAAATCAACGATTTTCCATCCGGATGCCAGAACGGTTCCGTATTATTTGATCTGCCACGCGTAATTTGCGTCAGTTTACGAGTGTTAAGGTCAAACGTATAAACATGAAGCGAGCCTGTTTTAGAAAGAACAATCGCTAACTTATTGCCATCAGGCGAAAATCTTGGTGCACCATTGTGACGTGGGTATGAAGTAATTTTCTCACGTTCACCGGTGTAGATGTTCATTATGAAGATTTCTGCTTGGCCATTTTGGAAGCTAACATACGCAAGCTTTTTACCATCTGGTGACCACGCTGGTGACATTAATGGTTGCTTAGAGCGTAAAACCAGACGCTCATTGTAGCCATCGTAATCAGCGACTCGAAGTTGGTAAGGGAAACGGTCTTTATCGTTCACTACCACATATGCGATACGAGTCATGAAAGCGCCACGGTCGCCAGTCAACTGCTCATACACCAAATCAGAGATACGGTGAGCGTACTCACGCATACGAGGCCCTTGAACAGTGGCTACTTTATTGAACAGCACATGATCTTTTGACAGAACCAATTCACCGTCACTACCAAGCGCCTTACTCTTCCCACCCGTTAACTGACCACGCACAATATCAACAAGTTGATAGTTGATAACGTAGTCACCTTGGTCGTTTTGCTTGATTGAACCAGTCAATAGCGCATCCACGCCTAAATTGGTCCAAGCATCAAAATTAACTTCTGATTCACTGAACGGTGTTTGTGGCATTTTGCTCGTTGGAACTGGGCTAAATTTACCACTACGTTGTAAATCCGAGGCGATAACAGCAGAAACATCCGTTGGAAGCGCTTGTGTGCCCTCCCACTTAAACGGAACAACAGCAATTGGTCGTGCTGAATCAATACCATCGGTAATGACCAACTCTAATGCGGCATTCGCCACATTTGTCATACTGCTAAACAGTACAAACATTCCTAGTAAAAGGCGTCTAATCACGTCTTATTCCTTTTAGTCCAAAGCAACAGTTATGTTGATGTCTTTTAGTCTTTCATTGACCGCTGATTCTGAAGATTTAGGGAACGTCCCTACCTGAGCTATTGCTCGCTTCGCCGCAGCACATACTCGAGCATCACCACTCAAAACGGTAACACCAGAGACCATCATATCAGTTCCTGTCGGAATCAATTTGATGTTTACCCTACACTCCTTTCCCAGCAAGTAGTCATCCTTAATCAGCTTTTGCTGAATATTTTGAGTATAGATGGATGACATACGAGAAAGTTCGTCGTCAATAAATTGATTGCGCGCAGCACTGTTTTTACTGACCTCATCCTCGAGCCCCGCAAAAATATCATCTAACGCGGCTTCTTGAGCTTTACGCTCACGCTCGGCACGCTCAGCTGCTTCTCTCGCTTTACGCTCTCGCTCCGCTGCCTCTTTTGCCGCTTTCTCTTTTGCGATGCGCTCTTGTTCAGCTTTTTCAGCTGCTTCACGCTCACGACGTGCTTTTTCTTCCGCTTCTTTTGCTGCTTTTTCACGAGCTAAACGTTCTTGCTCAGCTTTTGCGATAGCCGCCTCTTTTGCTAAACGCTGCTGTTCAGCTTTACGCACGGCTTCTTCTTTTTCCTTGCGCTCTTTTTCTAGCTTAGCAGCTCGCTCTTTTTCTTTGCGAACACGTTCTTCTTCCTGCTTGCGCTCTTGCTCTTTTTTCTTACGCGCAGCTTCTGCTTCTCGTGCCGCTTGAGCATCTTTCGCTTGCTGCTCTTTCAACTTGCGAATTTGCTCTTCTTCAGCTTTGCGGTTTTTTTCTAGCTGCTCTGCTTCGCGTCTCAGTTTATCAAGACGCTCTTGTTCTTTTTTCGCTGCCTTTTCGCGTTGCTGGCGAATTTCTTTCGCTTGTTGCTGCACAAGTTTTGGATCGATGACAACAGCTTGAACCATTTGCCCTGTAGGCTCTGGTTTAGACATATTGAAGTCCGTCCCCCAAAGCAGGGCTGCAACTAGAATTGCATGCAAACCAACCGATATTGCTATCGGTTTGGTGTATTGGTTGGGTTTCTTCTTGTGATCTTTCATAGATAATTGATGTCTATTCCCTGATATCGGTCATTAGACCTACCTTAGGGATACCAGCTCGACTTAGTTCATCCAGCAATAGAACAACATCGGCATATGGTGTTGCCGCGTCGCCACCTACCGCAACTGGTGAATCCGGCTTAACCTCTCGCTCCGCT
Organism: Vibrio sp. Vb1755; assembly: GCF_033338635.1. Lineage (NCBI taxonomy): Bacteria > Pseudomonadati > Pseudomonadota > Gammaproteobacteria > Vibrionales > Vibrionaceae > Vibrio > Vibrio sp. Vb1755. The sequence continues at coordinate 86,375 of NZ_JAWOTA010000014.1, forward strand.
TTCACTCGCACAATAACATCTTGCAACGACAAACCTCGCTGAACTTCTTCATCATTGACGCTTAGGCCTAAATTACCCTCGCTATCAATTTCGATGATAATAAAGCTACTGTCAGTCTCGCCAGCAAGGTCTTGCATAGATTCTGCAGTCGATGTTTTCGGAAGATCAACGTCGACGCCTTGAGTCACAAATGGAGCGGTCGCCATAAAAATGATCAACAGTACGAGCATTACGTCGATATACGGAACAACGTTGATCTCCGCTGTCATTTTTCGCTTTTTAGGTTGATAACCCGCCATGCTTTATTCCTTATCCGCGCTGTCTCGGCCAGCCATCGCTTGACGATGAAGGATGCTGTGGAATTCTTCAGAAAATGTTGCGTAAGTGTGCTCTAGTTTACTCACTTTATTGCTTAGGCGGTTGTACGCCATTACTGCCGGAATAGCCGCAAATAGACCCATCGCTGTCGCGATAAGTGCCTCGGCGATACCCGGTGCAACCATAGACAACGTAGCTTGCTTTACTTCACCCAGCGCAATAAAGGCGTGCATGATGCCCCAAACGGTACCAAATAGGCCGATATAAGGGCTTATAGAACCGACTGTTGCCAAAAACGGTAAGCTTGTTTCTAGCTCATCAACTTCACGAGAAACAGCAACGCGCATTGCGCGGCCAGTGCCTTCCATGATGTAAGCTGGTGAATTTGCGTTGCTCTTACGTAGGCGAGCAAACTCTGTAAAACCTGCGTAGAAGATTTCTTCTGTGCCTTCAATTTCGTCTTTACGCGCTTTTACTTTTTGGTAAAGCTGAGAAAGATCAGTACCCGACCAAAATTTGTCTTCAAACTGCTCTGCATTTTTTGATGCTTGAGAAAGCACTTTGCTGCGCTTGATGATCATTGCCCATGACACAATTGACATGCCAAGCAACGTCAGCATCACAAGCTTTACCAACAGACTGGCCTGAAGAAAGAGATCTAAAATGGAAATATCAGCAGTCACTATTTGTTAGCTCCGAATTTATAAAGGTTGGAATAGCTATTGGTTTCATTTTCTTATTATCGATACATGCTACCTTAACCGAGGCCTTGCACAATATCTTGCCTTGATCATTGACCAACTCTTGACAGAATTGCAGAGAAGCACGTTTTATTTCTGACACTCGGGTTACGACTGTCAGATGCTCGTCCAGCCTAGCCCCTTGGTTGAAATCGATATCCATGTGTCGGACAACAAAGCCGATATTTTGTTCCAGTAACACATGTTGAGAAATGCCTTTAGCACGTAACATCTCTGTCCGTGCGCGCTCAAAGAATTTTAGATAATTAGAATGATATACAACACCGCCCGCATCAGTGTCTTCATAGTACACGGTGATCGGCCAGTGAAAGAGATTTGATGTGCCTTGCAAGGGAGTACCAATATATTCAATTCTTTAAAGTAATTACTATAACTGAAGCGACAGCAATTGGTACCGAGCTAAGGAAATATTTTTGAAATTTGTAGAAAAAATAAAAGCTAGGCGAGATACCTAGCTTTTATTCGATGATTTAGTAACCGACTTTATTACAGCATATTTCAGCCTAAATGAAATAAAGTGCCGTTAGATAAATTAAGATAGCTAACGAGAAATAAGGACTAAACAAAACTTGCCAGTACCAGTTTCTTGGCTTGAAGCCCACCCCATACACCATGCTTGAACATACAGACCAAATCAGTGCTGGTGCGATGATTGAGTTAAAACCACCAATTGCTTGATGGTAAGCTTCAGGGTCCCACATCACCAATCCTACGTGCATAAAGCCAAGGATGAGAGATAAGACTCGTAGCAGAGTCTTATCCATTGGTGCGTGAAGTTTCGCTACCTTATCAGCGAAGTTACTCACTGTCTTTATCCATCATTTCTGAGTGCTCTAGCCAAAGAGCGTTGATGATACCGAATGCACAAGCAAGTAGTACACCTAGAATCCATGCGAAATACCACATAGTAAATGCTCCTTAGTAAAGTGAGTTTTTGTTGTCTTCAATGTACTGGTCATCAAGGCGACCAAACATCTTGTAGTAAGTCCAAGATGTGTAGCCAAGGATGATTGGCACCATAACAAACGCAACGCCTGTCATCAGGTTCAGAGTCAGCTCAGATGACGTTGCATCCCACATTGTTAAGCTGTGGCTTGGCATTAAGTCTGAAGGCATGATGAATGGGAACATCGCAAAACCTGCAGTAAAGATAACACCAGCAACACCCAAACTTGAAGTAATGAACGAAATCGCACATTTTTCAAGACGAGATGCCAATACAGCGAGAAGCGGCATTGCAACACCTAATACAGGAGCAGCCCATAGTAGTGGGTAGTTTTCAAAGTTCTTCATCCACGCACCAGCTTCACGGATAACCTCTTTGTTTAGAGGGTTAGAAGCAGCGTTAGTGTCGATACCGCCAACAATGACGTAACCATCGATATTTTGGATCCAGAAACCAGCCGCTACAAACGCAGCAACCGTCAGTAAACCAGCCAACTGAGCAACGTTGCGCGCACGCACATGCACTTCGCCTGTTGTTTTCATTTGTAGCCAAGTAGAACCTTGCATCAAAATCATGAACAAGCTTACTAGACCACACAACAGTGCAAATGGATTTAGTAGACCAAAGAATGAGCCATGGTATGTTGGCATCAAGAACTCACTCAATTGGAATGGTACACCTTGTAGAAGGTTACCAAACGCCACACCAAAGATGATTGGCGGAACAAAACCACTGATTGAGATACAGATATCCCAGGTATTGCGCCATTTTGGATCTTCGATTTTAGAGCGGTAGTCTAGGCCCAGAGGACGAAGCCATAGCGCTGCTAGTGTCAAAATCATCGCTAAGTAGAAGCCTGAAAATGACGTTGCGTAAACCAAAGGCCAAGCTGCGAACAGTGCACCACCAGCAGTGATAAGCCAAACTTGGTTACCATCCCAGTGAGGAGCAATTGAGTTAATCATGACACGGCGTTGCGTGTCGTTTTTACCGATGATAGGTACAAGCGCGCCTACACCCATATCGAAGCCGTCTGTTACTGCAAAACCAACTAGTAGAACACCGATTAGTACCCACCAGATGAGTCGCAAGATTTCGTAATCAAACATCTTGTTATCTCCTTACCTTACGCTTCTACTTGGCGACTAACTTTGTCTTCAACAGAGTCAGCATTTTGCTCGAAGTGGTAGCGACCCGTTTTCAGGCTACTTGGGCCTTTACGAGCGAATTTCAACATTAGGTAAACTTCTGCAATCAGGAATACCGTGTATAGCGCCAGAATTGCGAAGAGTGAAGTCCAGATTTCACCTGCAGTTAGTGCAGAAGCTGCAACATGTACTGGTAAAATTTCACCTACAGCCCAAGGTTGACGGCCGTACTCAGCGACGAACCAACCCGCTTCAATTGCAATCCAAGGTAGTGGAATGCTAAATAGTGCAGCTTTTAGAATCCATTGTTTCTGCTCAATCTTCTGACGACACGTTTGGATAAACGCCGCACCAAAGACAAACAACATGATGAAGCCACAAGCAACCATGATACGGAATGACCAGAATAGCGGCCATACTGTTGGGATTGAGTCGTCCGCAGCAGCTTGGATTTGCTCTTCTGTTGCATCAACAACATTGTCTGTGTAGCGTTTTAGAAGTAGACCGTAACCTAGGTCACCTTTCACTTCATCAAACGCAGTCATGTTTTCTTCTGACTTATCGCCCGCACGAAGCTTCTCTAGAAGTTCATAAGCGTACATGCCGTCACGAATACGATCGACGTGTTCATCACGTAAATCACGAAGACCTGTTACTTGCTCATCAAAAGAACGTGTCGCGATAATACCCATTACGTAAGGGATCTTAATTGCGTAATCGGTATGCATCGTTTCCTGGTTAGGAACACCAAATAACGTAAATGCGGCAGGTGCAGGTTCAGTGTGCCACTCTGCTTCAATTGCAGCGAGTTTCACTTTTTGAACTTCACCAAGCTCGTAGCCAGATTCGTCACCAAGAACGATGGTAGATAAGATAGCTGCAATACCGAAAGAAGCAGCAATAGCAAACGAACGACGAGCAAACGCAATGTCACGACCTTTTAATAGGTAGTATGAACTGATGCCTAGAATAAACATTGCGCCACAAGTGTAACCAGAAGCAACCGTATGCACGAACTTAACCTGAGCAACTGGGTTTAGTACAACCTCAGAGAAGCTCACCATTTCCATTCGCATGGTTTCGAAGTTGAAATCTGCGCCTACTGGGTTTTGCATCCAGCCGTTTGCGATAAGAATCCAAAGAGCAGAGAAGTTAGAGCCTAGTGCCACAAGCCAGGTAACCGCTAAGTGTTGGCGTTTAGATAGACGATCCCACCCGAAGAAGAATAGACCAACAAAAGTTGACTCCAGGAAGAATGCGACAAGTGCTTCGATCGCTAGCGGTGCACCGAAGATATCACCTACATAGTGGGAGTAATAAGACCAGTTCGTACCAAACTGGAACTCCATGGTAAGGCCTGTCGCCACACCAAGTGCAAAGTTAATACCGAATAGCTTACCCCAGAACTTGGTCATGTCCTTATAGATTTGCTTGTTCGTCATTACGTACATCGATTCCATAATGGCCAGAAGGAAGGCCATACCAAGGGTCAATGGTACGAATAGGAAGTGATACATCGCTGTCAGTGCAAACTGCAACCGCGATAGATCAACTACGTCAATCATGGTAACTCCTATGTGTCGGCTGAATGACACTCTCTACATATTGCAATCCATATTCAGGTGTTATTTACACTTGAAAAATGTTGAATTATCACAACTCATTGTTGCAAAAATGTGCTTCATTGGTTAGTTAATTGTTAAGCATCAGCTAATATAGCTGGGGCTAATATTACTTGTAAAAACAGATTGTTTCAAAAGGTTTATAGCCGTAACGCGCTTTGATATACATCAATGTTTATGCGCGGAATTTGCACAAAAATCCATCACATTGATCTAGATCAACCAGTATTGGATACGGATGTTAAGAGAGAGTAATCAGGAGAGAAATTAACCAGTTGCAAGCAAACATCGAGTTAACAATCAATGCTTTTTACTTACTAAACCAGTATGAGAAAAAATTCAAAAAATGTGAGTTTGGTCAACTTTAATGAAGCGCTGGGCAACAACGGCCCAGCGAGGGAATCTTATTTTTCAATTCCGAAATGCAAATACGCACGATCTGTCGCGATTCTTCCACGCGGAGTGCGTTGTAAATAACCTTGCTGAATAAGATAAGGTTCAAGAACGTCTTCAATAGTGTCCTTTTCTTCACCTATCGCCGCTGCCATGTTGTCGAGCCCGACCGGACCACCACCAAATTTTTCCATAATCGCGAGTAGTAGCTTACGGTCCATGTAATCGAAGCCTTCGGCGTCCACATCAAGCATATTCAACGCCTTATCGGCAACATCGGCACAAATGTGACCATTGCCTTTTACTTCCGCATAATCACGAACACGACGTAGCAAACGGTTAGCAATACGTGGTGTGCCACGCGCACGTCTTGCCACTTCCAATGCACCTTCAGGTTCCATTGATAAACCTAAACAATCCGCGCTTCGCTGCACGATATCTTGGAGGTCTTTTATCTTATAAAACTCAAGGCGCTGAGTAATACCAAAGCGGTCGCGCAATGGTGACGTTAAAGAGCCCGCTCGGGTCGTCGCACCAATTAACGTAAATGGTGGTAAATCGATCTTAATAGAACGAGCGGCCGGACCTTCACCGATCATAATATCCAGTTGATAATCTTCCATCGCCGGATATAGCACCTCTTCAACCATCGGACTCAAGCGGTGAATCTCATCGATGAACAACACATCGTTTTCTTCAAGGTTGGTTAACAGCGCGGCCAAATCGCCTGCTTTCTCAAGTACAGGGCCTGAAGTAGTGCGAATGTTCACTTCCATTTCATTGGCAACGATATTCGCAAGTGTGGTTTTACCCAAACCTGGGGGACCAAAAATCAAAAGGTGATCAAGTGCTTCGCTACGTAACTGAGCAGCTTTAATGAAGATCTCCATTTGGTCACGGACATGGTCCTGACCTTGGTAATCCGCTAATTTTTTTGGCCGAATAGCACGATCAATGACATCTTCATCACGAAAGGCAGGGTTTTCTGGCGCGATTAAACGATCGGCTTCAATCATCTTTTTACCTTGAAAAATGGTTACCTGAGAGAATAATGCCGCTCGTTTAACAGCAAGTGGCATATTTCTATATCTCGTCATCCTGTACAGCGACGAAGGAGCGTGATACAGGATCTTCTATCCGAGCGATTTATGGTCAAATTGTTTCATTAACCGCTCAGCGTGCTGCTATTAGATTCCCAGTCTCGCCAGGCTCGCTGGAATGACACAAAAAACATCGTTAAGCGATTGGCATTAACCTTAGAGAATGAGTTATCTTGAACAAATGTTCACTGTGCAACCAGCGTTACACCATTGATTTTAGAGCTTCACGGATCATTTGCTCACTGCTCATGTCCGGTTTAGCGATCTGAGATACCACTTTCGACGCTTGAGTCGGCTTGTAACCTAGAGCTAGAAGCGCGCTGATTGCTTCTTCTTCCGCGTTGTTGGATGTCGCACTAGAATCCGCAGGAGCAGCATCCGTAAATGGTGTAAATAGATCGCCAGCGCCCCACCCTTTCAAGCGGTCTTTCATTTCAACAACCAATCGCTCTGCGGTTTTCTTGCCAACGCCTGGAAGCTTAACCAGCGTAGAAACGTCTTCATGTTCCACACAAGTAACAAATTGCGTTGCTGTCATACCAGAGAGAATACCAAGACCGAGTTTAGGACCAACGCCATTGGCTTTGATCACTTCACGGAAAAGTGCTCGTTCTTTTACCGTGTTGAAACCGTATAGCAATTGCGCATCTTCACGGACAACAAAGTGAGTATAAATAATGGCTTCTTCGCCAACATTTGGCAGTTCGTAAAAACAGCTCATTGGCATCTGGACTTCATAGCCAATGCCATTAACTTCAATTAATACTTCAGGTGGTTGCTTTTCAATCAGTATGCCACGAAGACGTCCAATCACTATAAATACTCTTTGGAAATGAATTTGCGACAGGATAATAAAGAACTGGATAGACATCCAGTTAATTTTAACGGTAGCGCCCTTTTCTGGCACTGGTTGCTTTGCCCGCTAACGCAACGAGAGTCTTGTTAGTATTGGCATGACAAATCGCCACACCTAAAGCATCGGCTGCATCCGCTTGAGGCTTGGCGGGCAATTTAAGCATCTGCTGAACCATATGCTGAACTTGCGCTTTGTCCGCGCCACCAGTGCCGACGACAGCTTGCTTAATAAGACGAGCCGCATATTCAAATACCGGCAACTCCGCATTCACCGCAGCAACAATTGCACTGCCACGAGCTTGGCCAAGTTTTAGCGCTGAATCCGCGTTTTTGGCCATAAACACTTGCTCGATCGCGAAAACGTCCGGTTGAAACTGGGTAATGATTTCCGTGACGCCTGCATAAATCTGTTTAAGCCGACCCGGAAGTTCTTTTTCTGAAGTACGAATGCAGCCACTACCAAGGTATTGCAAGTGGCGTCCATTTTGACGAATGACCCCATAGCCGGTAATGCGCGAACCTGGGTCAATGCCCAAAATAATTGACATGAATGTTCCTAAAAATGAGGCCTAATTCGGCCTCAGTCTTTTTATTATTACTTGCTAACTTCGGAGCAAATACCGCTCCCGACACCTTGAGTTTAATCTAGCGTAGCCGCAACGTCGTCAGAGATATCACCATTGTGATAAACCTCTTGAACGTCGTCCAGATCTTCCAAAGCGTCAATCAAACGAAGTAGTTTTGGCGCAGTATCCGCGTCCAAATCTGCTTTCGTTGATGGGATCAGCGACACCTCAGCGTTCTCTGCCTCAAACCCTGCGGCATCAAGAGCATCTTTTACGAGTCCAAAATCGCCAGGGGCCGTGTAGACATCAATCGAGCCATCTTCTGCCGTTTCAATGTCATCAGCACCACTTTCTAATGCTACTTCCATTACCGCATCCTCATCTAAACCTGGGCCATATGAAATCACGCCTTTCTTGTCGAAAAGATAGTTGACGCTACCATCCGTCCCCAGATTACCGCCTGACTTTGAGAATGCATGGCGTACGCCAGATACCGTACGATTTCGGTTATCCGTCATACATTCGACCATGACCGCCGTACCACCTGGACCATAACCTTCATAGATCACGGTTTCCATGTTGTCGTCGCCTTCACCACCAGCACCTCGGCTGACTGCGCGGTTGACAGTGTCACGTGTCATGTTGTTAGACAGTGCTTTATCAATTGCTGCTCGCAAACGTGGGTTATTTTCTGGCTCACCGCCCCCCTCTTTTGCCGCAACAACGATTTCACGGATTAATTTAGTAAAGATTTTGCCGCGCTTCGCATCTTGCGCTGCTTTACGGTGACGAATATTCGCCCATTTACTATGACCAGCCATAATTCACCTTTTAATGTATTTTGACGCTTAATAACAAAACATGTTCTAAAAGCGTTGCTTGGGAAATTGCTTTGGAAGTTTCTTGGGTTTATTTAAACAAAAACTCCCGCAGTTGCGGGAGTTTTCTTCAAATGTTGTGCGCTTATTCTGCGTCTTTTTCTTTCGCTGCAGTTACTGCGATAGCTAGCTCTTCTAGCGCTGCTGGGTTCGCAATACTTGGTGCGTCTGTTAGTAGACACGCCGCTGCTGTTGTTTTAGGGAACGCGATAACATCACGGATGTTCTCTGTGCCACATAGCAGCATTACTAGACGGTCTAGACCAAATGCAAGACCAGCATGTGGAGGCGTACCGAATTTCAGCGCATCAAGCAGGAAGCCGAACTTAAGCTGTTGCTCTTCAGGTGTGATGCCTAGAATATCAAATACGGCTTCTTGCATATCTGCGTTGTGGATACGAACAGAGCCGCCGCCCACTTCGTAGCCATTTAGAACCATATCGTAAGCGTTAGAATTTGCCGCAGCAGGGTTTGCTTTTAGCTCTTCTGCAGTCACACCTAGAGGCGATGTGAATGGGTGGTGCATCGCGTGTAGGTTGCCTTCGTCATCTTCTTCGAACATTGGGAAGTCAACAACCCATAGTGGAGCCCATGCAGACTCATCCGTTAACTCTAGGTCTTTACCTAGTTTCAGACGTAGCGCACCCATTGCTTCTGCAACGATACCCGCTTTATCAGCGCCAAATAGGATAATGTCACCAGATTCCGCTTGAGTACGATCTAGAATGCCGTTGATCACGTCTTCATTTAGGAATTTAGCGACTGGAGATTGGATACCTTCCATGCCCGCTGCACGGTCATTAACCTTCATCCAAGCTAGACCTTTCGCACCGTAGATGCCAACGAATTCACCGTAGCCATCAATTTGCTTACGAGTCAAAGATGCACCACCTGGAACGCGAATAACGGCAACACGGCCTTTTTCGTCGTTTGCTGGGCCAGAGAATACTTTGAACTCAACATCTTTCACTAGGTCAGCAACGTCTACTAGTTCCAGTGGGTTACGTAGGTCTGGCTTGTCCGAACCGAAACGACGAATCGCTTCGCTGAACGGCATTACTGGGAATTCACCTAGGTCAACGTTTAGTAGCTCTTGCCACATTTCACGAACCATTTTCTCAGTCGTTGCACGAACTTGGTCAGCCGTCATGAATGACGTTTCGATATCGATCTGAGTGAATTCTGGTTGACGGTCAGCACGCAAGTCTTCATCACGGAAACACTTAACGATTTGGTAGTAACGGTCAAAACCAGACATCATTAGAAGCTGTTTGAATAGCTGTGGAGACTGAGGAAGCGCGTAGAAGCTGCCTTTGTGAACACGGCTAGGTACTAGGTAGTCACGAGCGCCTTCTGGAGTCGCTTTTGTTAGGACTGGTGTTTCGATGTCTAGGAAACCGTTGTCATCTAGGAAGCGACGAACAAAGCTAGACGCTTTAGCACGTAGCTTGATGCGGTCGCTCATTTCAGGACGACGTAGATCTAGGTAACGGTACTTCAGGCGTTGCTCTTCAGAGTTCTTTTGGTTGAAGTCTAGAGGCAGAACATCAGAACGGTTGATGATTTCAAGACCTTTCGCAAGGATCTCAACTTCACCTGTTGCCATGTCTTTGTTTGCTTGGCTCTCTGGGCGAACGCGCACTTCACCCGTTAGTTTGATACAGAATTCATTACGAAGTGTGTTCGCCACTTCATACGCATCCGCCATATCTGGATCAACAACTACCTGAACGATACCTTCGCGATCTCGCATATCAATAAAAATAAGACCGCCTAAATCACGACGACGGTTAACCCAGCCGCAAAGTTCTACAGTTTGTCCTGCAAGGGACTTGTTCAGGTGACCACAGTAATGGGTACGCATAATGAAATTCCCAATCTCTCAAATGTTGTTAACTACGCTCTGTCAGCCTCATTGCTAAGCAGAGTAAAGATTCAGTTATACGCTGAATGTCCACGAAAATCGACTACTCAACATACAATTACGTGTGTTTTATCATTCACTGGTGCTTTTTAGTACAACAAATGTTCAAAAGCGCACCAAAGCGAAAAAATTGGGGAGGATTATAGCGTGAAATTACCTATTTCAGCAAAACTCTCGTAAAGTATTCACACGAGTAGCAAGCAGTAAAGAATAATGGATAACTTACCTCTTCGACTTGGATTGACGATGTGGTCGCACAATCAATGGCAACAAAGTTTTTACGGCAGCGGGACAAAGCCCGCTGAACGTTTAGAAAGGTATGCGCAAGTGTTTCATACCGTGGAAGGCAACACGACATTTTATGCCACACCGACGCTCAATACAGTGCAAAACTGGAGAGCCGCAACCCACGATGATTTTCGCTTTACTTTCAAACTTCCTAAAGCCATCACTCATGAGCAAATGCTAAGAGGTTGCAGCGAACAACTGAGAGACTTCATGAAAGTCATGGAGCCTTTGCATGACCGTGTGGGCCAATGGACAATTCAATTACCAGCCGCATTTGGTCCTGAGCACCTTGATCGGCTGAAAAAGTTCTGTGCGAACTTTCCACCTAACTTCCCTCTCGGTGTTGAGGTTCGCCATATGGCATTTTTCTCCAAAGGCGAAGAAGAGCGAGCACTTAACCAATGGTTAGTAGAGAATAATATTGACCGCATTATTATGGATAGCCGCCCAGTCTTTGCCGCTAAGCCCGACAATGAGGCGATTATTGATGCACAAATGAAAAAACCACGAGTCCCTGTTCACGCCATTGCTACCGCTTCACACCCTTTGATTCGCTTTATTGGTCATCCAGAAGAACAGCAAAATTACGAGTTTTTTAAACCATGGCTCAACAAGTTGCCACAATGGATTGCCGAAGGTAAACAGCCATATGTCATGATCCATACCGCAGACAATATAATTGCGCCAGAGTTGGCCGCAAACCTATATAAAGACATACAAAAGCGTATCACACTCCCTGAGTTATCACCTTTCCCAGCTGACGATGGCAACTCGCAGTTACAGATGTTCTAACGCAACACATGACAGAGGCGCGAAATTCCCATAAAATACGCGCCTTTTTTGGTGCCTGACATTTTCAGGCGGCTTGTATGCAGAGACTTAGTTATGAACCCTAAGAGCAATCCAGATACTATTTTTTCGGCTCCAATCGATAAAATTGGGGATTTCACGTTCGATGAACGCGTAGCGGAAGTATTTCCTGACATGATTCAACGATCGGTACCGGGTTACAGCAATATCATTTCTGCAATCGGTATGCTGGCAGAGCGTTTTGTAAAACCTCACTCAAACATCTATGACCTTGGCTGTTCTTTGGGTGCTGCAACATTGTCTATGCGTCGCCATATCAAACAAGAAGGTTGCCAAATCATCGCAGTGGACAACTCTCCTGCGATGGTTGAGCGTTGTAAACTTCACGTCAACGCTTACCGCAGTGACACTCCTGTGGATGTAGTAGAAGCAGACATTCGCAATATCGAAATTGAAAACGCGTCAGTGGTGGTGTTGAACTTCACTTTGCAATTCCTCTCTCCAGAAGATCGTTACTCCTTGCTCGAGAAAATTTACGCAGGCCTGCGTCCAGGCGGCATTTTGATTCTATCGGAGAAGTTCGTCTTCGAAGATGAAGTTTCGAACGAACTGTTAATTGACCTTCACCACGACTTTAAACGTGCGAATGGTTATAGCGAACTAGAAATCAGCCAAAAGCGCAGCGCGATAGAAAACGTAATGCGCCCAGATTCAAAGAAAGAACATAAAGAGCGTTTCGCTAAAATTGGCTTTTCTAGCTACGATGTTTGGTTCCAATGCTTTAACTTCGGCTCCATGTTCGCGATTAAATAGACCATGCATACAAAGCCTGAACCATACCGATTTCGGCTTTTGTTAATAATTTATACCCATCAACTCAGCGATTAACTAACTATGTTTAACTTTGCAAATTTCTACCAATTGATTGCCCAAGACACTCGTCTTCAACCTTGGCTTAATGTGCTTCCGCAACAGCTAACGGATTGGCAAAATGCAGAGCACGGTGACTTTGGTCGCTGGTTGAAAGCCCTGAACAAAATCCCAGCGGGTAGACCGGACAACATCGACATTGTTGATTCTGTCACGATTTCAAACAATGAGCCCATGCCTCAAGGGGAACTTAAAAAGCTAGAAAGCTTACTTCGTACATTCCATCCTTGGCGCAAAGGCCCATACAACGTACACGGCATCCATATTGATACTGAGTGGCGCAGTGATTGGAAATGGGACCGCGTGCTTCCGCATATTTCACCATTAAAGAATCGCAGCGTACTCGATGTAGGTTGTGGTAACGGCTACCACATGTGGCGCATGCTAGGCGAAGGTGCACGCTTAACTGTCGGTATCGATCCATCTCACCTGTTTCTAATTCAGTTCGAAGCAATTCGTAAACTAATGGGCGATGACCAACGTGCGCACCTATTGCCATTGGGCATTGAACAGCTACCTAAGTTAGAAGCGTTCGATACGGTATTCAGCATGGGCGTGCTTTACCATCGCCGCTCGCCTCTCGATCATTTAGTGCAACTAAAAGATCAATTGGTATCTGGTGGTGAACTCGTATTGGAAACACTCGTTATTGAAGGTGATGAGAATGCAGTACTGGTCCCGACTTCTCGTTACGCGCAAATGCGTAATGTCTATTTCTTCCCTTCAGCAAAAGCCCTAAAAGTGTGGTTAGAATTGGTCGGTTTTGAAGATGTTCGTATCGTTGATGAAAACATCACATCCGTAGATGAACAACGTACCACAGATTGGATGACGCATAACTCTCTACCTGACTACTTAGATCCGAACGACCCAAGCAAGACTGTAGAAGGCTACCCTGCCCCTCGCCGCGCGGTTCTTGTCGCTCGCAAATCATAATTCGCTGAGATTCCTGACATTGTCTTAACTCATTTTACGAGTTAAGACATTACCCTCTTTCCTCGTAATGAGCGAGTTTGTTTTTTGAATCCATTTGTCACGTCAAAATATAAGCACGCTCTAAATAAGGATGCGCTTTTATGTCCTTGATTTTTGGCTTTTCATCACTATTCCTCAAACAATAAGTAATAGAGAAACATTCTTACTTGTGAGGCTTTATCGATATAAGCTAAACTCCTAAAAAATAAACAACTTAATCCAATCCCAAGGTTTTCAATGTTATTACGATTGACCCCGATTGTTGCCATCGCCTTACTATCTGGATGCTCACTAACCAAAGGCGAACAGTACCACCAAGAAACGTTAGCGGCGATTCAAAATTCAGAAGCGAATGTCAATAATCGCATTACCAACCTAGAGCTACAGCTCAGCAACCAATCGGACTATATCGACAGCCTTGAAGAACAAGTCGATAAACTACAGGTTGAACTTCTTACATTTCGCGATGAAGCAATGGCAGAAGTAAAAAAACCGAAAGAGCCGATTATTGTCCAATCTCCCGCTCCTGTGGAACCAACCCCAACTCACGATATTGTCCTTGGCTCTATCGAAAAGGTCACGGTAGAGTCGATTAAGCAAACTTTTGATGCACGTATCGACACTGGTGCCGCGACGTCGTCTTTAAATGCCGTTGATATTGAAGAGTTCGAAAGAAATGGTAAAAAATGGGTCCGATTCCACTTAGCAGACACCAGTAAATCCGAAGAAGAGAAAAGTACTTGGATCGAAGCTCCTGTCATTCGCTACGTCAAAATCCGCCAGGTTACCAGTGAAGAGTTAGAACGCCGCGCTGTGGTAGAACTTTGGGTGCGCGTTGGAAAAATTCATGAAAAAGCGCAATTTACGTTGGCAGATCGCTCACATATGAACCATCCTATTTTACTGGGTAGAGAATTTATGCGCGACATAGCACTTGTCGATGTAAGTCGTACCTATATCCAAACGGACGAAGATAAAAAATAATAAGGTAGATTATGACGTCAAAAATACCGTTTTACCTTTCTATCATCTTATTGGTGATTGCGGGCATTGCTCTGAGTGTTTTCAGACATGAAAACTACGGCGTGCCTTGGACGCCAGGCGAAACTCGCCAGGTATGGGATGTAGAAGCTCGTATTGAGTTCAATGCTAACGGCAACGAAGTAAAAGCGTCACTTGCAGCACCTCATACACAAAGTGGTTACACACTTATCGGTGAATCTGCTTCCTCATCAGGTTATGGCGTTTCCTACATCAATGACGATTCAGGCCGTCGTGCAGAATGGTCAATTCGCCAAGCTCAAGGGCCACAAACCATATACTACAAAGCCCAGTTCTTAGTAGACCCTCAGGCTAAAGTCACTCCTTTACCGCCAACGGAAGACATTACGCCACCAACGCTTTCAGCGCCACAAGCAGCAGCGGCAAATGCCCTTATCGAACGTGCGATGAGTCGCTCAGCCGATAATGTGACGTTTACTCGTGAGCTTATCAAAGCGCTTAATGACCCTGATAGCCAAAACTCGTCGCTACTACTGAACGATTTCAGCCGTACTGATGCACTGCATAACATTTTGCTTACCGCAGGTATACAGAGCAAAACCGTCGGTGTTATCGAACTAGAAGATGGTCGTCGACGCCAAACAATTCAACCAATGGTTCAGGTTTGGTCAGGTAAAGATTGGGTACTGTTTTCGCCAAAATCCGAACAAAAAGCAGTGAAACCCAACTTGTTAGTGTGGGATGAATCAAACGTATCCTTACTTGACCTTGTTGGTGGTAAAAATAGCCAAGTGCATTTCTCGATGATTAAGCAAGAAATGACACCACAACAAGCTACAAACAACAAAATAGAAGCAGATGGATTACTGAATATTTCAATTCATAGCCTACCTTTGGAAGAGCAAGCGATGTTCAAAACCATCATGCTCATCCCTATTGGTGCTCTGATCGTTGTGTTCTTGCGTGTGATTATCGGCCTGAAAACATCCGGTACCTTTATGCCTGTGTTGATTGCCGTTGCTTTTGTTCAAACTCAACTATTAACGGGTATTGTCGGTTTCTTGCTAATTGTAGGTACAGGCCTGATTATTCGAAGCTATTTGTCTAGGTTGAACTTATTGCTGGTAGCAAGGATATCTGCGGTCATTATTACCGTTATTATGATCATCTCGGTGTTCACCGTTGTTGCGTTTAAAATGGGCTTAACAGAAGGCCTAACAATTACCTTCTTCCCTATGATCATCTTGTCTTGGACGATTGAACGTATGTCAATCCTATGGGAAGAAGAAGGTGCGAAGGAAGTTGCTCTGCAAGGTGGTGGTTCATTGCTGACAGCGGTATTAGTTTACCTTGCAATGACGAACTCATACATTCAACACTTAACCTTTAACTTCATTGGTCTACAGTTGATTGTTCTGGCCGGTATTCTATTACTAGGTACTTACACAGGTTACCGCCTCACTGAGCTACGACGCTTCAAACCACTAGCGGAGGACTAAACGATGTTCGAAAGTTTTACTTCGCCGTCTAAGCTTCGCCATAAAGGCATTATGGGGATGAACAAGCGTAACCACAGCTATATTGGCCGTTACAATGATCGTTCTAAATACCCACTTGTCGATGACAAGCTAAAGACCAAAATTATTGCACAGGCAGCAGGAGCAACAGTTCCTGCCCTGATCGGTGTCATTCATAACCAAGCTGAAGTTAAGACTATCCACAAAATGGTTGAGAACTGGCCTGGTTTTGTAATCAAACCTGCACAAGGTAGTGGCGGTAAAGGCATTCTGGTTGTTACGTCTCACAAAAACGGGGTATATACCAAACCCTCCGGCTCTACAATTGGTAGGGATGAGGTCGAGCGTCACATTAGTAATGCGCTTGCTGGCCTTTTCTCTCTTGGTGGTAAAAATGACGTTGCTGTGGTTGAAAACTTAATCAAGTTTGATGACTGTTTTGATGGCTTCAGTTATGAAGGCGTACCAGATGTTCGGATCATCGTATTTAAAGGTTATCCAGTTATGGCGATGATGCGCTGTTCTACAGCGGCTTCCGACGGCAAAGCAAACCTTCACCAAGGTGCCGTAGGAGTAGGCATTGACATCGCGACAGGTAAAGCCGTCAGAGCGGTGCAGTTCGATCATCCAGTGACTCATCACCCTGATACAGGTAAAGACCTTTCGACCCTTCAAGTACCGCATTGGGAGCGCTTGCTGGAGCTTGCGTCAAGTGCCTGGGAAATGACAGGTTTGGGATACATGGGTACGGATATGGTGCTGGATAAAGATGAAGGACCTATGGTTTTAGAGCTTAACGCTCGCCCTGGTCTGGCAATCCAAATCGCTAATGGTGCAGGCTTGCTTCCTCGTTTGAAACACATAGAGAGCCTTGGCACACCTGCTGAGTATCCAAAACCGATTGAACGCGTCGCTTACGCGGCAGAGCAGTTCGGTGTGAAGCCGTTGTTCTAACCCTCCGACATAATGTTCGTTATTACTCGCCAGTAATTGTCATGATTACTGGCGTTTTTGTTCCCGCATCCAAAAACCTTGCACTTGCTCTCCTTATTAAACACATCCTTCTCATATATAAGTTGAATCAATGATCGAGCTAACAAAATCAACATAGATCGTTTCTTTTCTACTTTGCCTTTTGAGTATGATGAGAGCTCCCCTTACTCAACTTGAGAGGTTGGGAAATGCTAATAAAAGAAACAAATAATGATGAACCAGAG
Organism: Vibrio sp. Vb1755; assembly: GCF_033338635.1. Classification (NCBI taxonomy): domain Bacteria; kingdom Pseudomonadati; phylum Pseudomonadota; class Gammaproteobacteria; order Vibrionales; family Vibrionaceae; genus Vibrio; species Vibrio sp. Vb1755. The sequence goes on from NZ_JAWOTA010000014.1 coordinate 103,625, forward strand.
CTTGAAGAACAAGAGAGCTTAGACCAACACCTACAACGCTTGTCTGAGCTTTCTGTCCAAGCACTTGAAGAGCTTGCTGAAATGATCGAAGTCAGGGACGATATTCCAGAGGAATAAACGTCGCTTCCTCATTAAGTTCCGTTAATAAGCCGAGACTGCCGTCCTACAGTCTCGGCTTATCTTATGTATTTCGAAGCCTGCCTCGTAAACAGATACAAAAACGCCCGCATTCATTGCGGGCGTTTTGTTAGATTCGAAGTTTACGATTCAAACTCTTCAATCATCTCTTGTGCTTCGGTCTTAGGCTTATCCGTTTGACCAAAACCGCGCAGACCCACTACGTGTACGTGTTCGTGGTCTTTAAACACCTTACGCACCAGTTTGTAGGTCGTACCTTTCTCTGGGCTGATGTTTTCTGGTGCCGCGATAAGAAGCTGCATATCCAGACGGTCACACAATTCGAACAATGTCGCGATCGATTTCGCATCCAGACGCGCTGCTTCATCTAAGAACAGCAGACGACAAGGCACAATGTCTTTACTGCGCAGGCGGCGTGATTCTTCTTCCCAGCTTTGAACAACCATCAGTAGGATTGACTGACCAGTACCGATCGCCTCACCTGTTGATAGCGCGCCAGACTCAGCCTGTAGCCAACCATCTGTACCACGGTTCACTTCTACACTTAGCTCTAGGTAGTTACGGTAATCCAGTAGCTCTTCACCCAAAACCTGAGGAGAACGTTGACCCATATCGATATGTGGGTTCACACGTTGGAACAGCTTCGCCATTGCTTCGGAGAAAGTAAAGCGAGTCGATTCAAACAGGTCTTTGTGCTGCTCTTGTTGTGTCGCTAGACCGTTCAGTAGCACTTCGTGACTTTCGCGGATCTTCACGTTTAGACGTACGCCCTTCACCTGACCAAACGAAATGTTCGACAAGCCTTGATTCAGCATACGAATACGGTTTTGCTCACGCTGAATCGTCTTCTTGATGATGCTCGCTACCGACTCAGAGCTGATCGCTAGACGGTTTTCACGTTGCGTTAGCTCTTCCGTTAGACGCGCCAGCTCGACTTCCATCTCTTCGATTGCTTCAACTGGGTCATCAGTACGGATGATATCCTGACGAATACGCTCACGAAGGTGTTGGTATACAGCAATATAGAACAGAACTTTACGCTCTGGGCGAGCGTTGTCTTCTGATAGACGCAGCGCATCACGCAGGTCGTCATTGTTCGCAACCGCTAGACGCAGCGCACCCAGTGATTTATCCGACATCGAACGCAGTTCATCCGCTGACATGTAAGCCAGTTCACGCTTGTGTAGACGACGTTCAACATCGTTCTCGCGCGCCAGACGAAGTACAGAGCACCAGCCAGCTTTCGCTGCAACCACAAAGGTACGTAGCTCAACGTATTCTTTCTGAACTTTCTTCAGACGTTTCGCCAAGCCTTTCATCTCTAGTTCAGTAGAGGTGATTGTGCGCTCGTATTCGCTCTTACGGCTACGAGACGTGTGTAGACGCTCATGCAATTCATCACGACGACGCATTGCACGTTCTTCAGCACCTTCGTCCGCGTTCACGCCAAACTCTTGAAGTTCTTGTTTGAACTCTTGAACCGTTTCCAGTTTCGCTTGGTGTGAACTCTTCAATGACGCCAATACTTGGTTGTATTGGTTCATTTGGCCTTGCGACTGTTTCAACTCTTCACGAGAGCGTGTACGCATTTGTTCAGCTTGAACCAGTTTTGCTTTTAGCTGCTCGCTCAGTTCGCTGCTCTTGTTCAGTAGGTCTACTGAATCTGAGTAAGCGAAGTAGTGGCGACGCTCAACGAGATCTGAGAGTGCAAAGATTTGCTTCTTAAGATCTTGTAGCTGTTCGTCTGCCGCTTTGTATTCTGCTTCTAGCGCGTCGAATTGCTCTGGGTCAGCATCAAGCGCAGACGCAATATTCTCTAATTGCGCGACGGCTTTTGCATGGTTGCTTAAGAAGTTCTTCGCCTCTGCAAGCTGAGCGATTTTCTCTTCTAGCTCATCAAAACGCGCTTGCAATGACTCATCTTCAACAAGCACCATGTGTGACGCTAGCTTGTCCAGAGAAGACAACGCTTGCTTGCTGGTTTGAAGCTGAGAACGTTGTTGTTGCTCTTTCACATCCAGATCCGCCAACACGCGAGCAATTTGGTTACGCTTATCACGAATAGTTGCCAGTGCTTGTTCTGGATCGGCGTCAAAAGCAACCTGAATGTGGTTAGACACAAATAGGTTAAACGCTTGGTACAAGCGCTGCATTTTCTGAGAATCAAACGCCGCTTTTGCGTGTTTCTCTACCACTTCTTCTCGTTCGTTACGCAGCAACTCTAGACGCTGCTCACGTGCCGCACGGCCAAACAATGGGATCTCAGGCAAGCGAGAGTAACGCATTTGGCGATCGTTCATACGAACGCAAACCGCGCCCTCTAACTCTTCTGCATCGAACGAGCTGTCATCAAAGGCATCGATGTCACCTTCAATGATGTACAAGTCTTCTGGACAGTCGTCTAGCTCTACCAGTTTCTCTTCGATGCCTGACAAGTCAGAAACAACGATAGCGTGACGAGCCGGACCGTACATCGCACTGAAATAAGGCGCGTCATCAATCGTGATGTCATCGTAGATCTCAGACAGCAATACACCGCCCAGCGTATCTGCCAAACCTTTCAGGCGAGGGTCATTTGAACCACCAGGAGAAGCAAGACGCTCAATCTCAGAGTCTAGCTGGCTACGGCGCTCAGCAAGCTTATCTTTAGCTAAAGACAGCTCCCTTTCTTGTTCAAGGACAACTTGCATGTGGTTCATTACCGCATGGCGATCCTCAAGCTCTTCACCGCTCTGCTCTCTCAGTTTCTCTAGCGCATCGTTCGCCGCGATCCAAGCTGGTGCTATTGCTTCAAGCTTACTGATTTCTGCCACCGCGTTTTGCTCTAGACGGCGCTGTTCACCACGCTGATCACGAACTTCTTCTTGAGCTATCTCTAGTGATTCGATTTGCGTCGCATGACGTTCACGTTCTTGTTCAAACGTAACCTCATCGGTTAGTTCAACGTGATATTGCTTTTTGTATTCAGCAACCAGTTCACGTGCTTGACGCTGCTGGTTAAGGCTGCGTTCGAGATCACGGTGTTGTGCTCGCCATTGCTGTTCGTTTTGTGCGATTTGTTGTGACTCACGCGCTTTCGCGATTGCAGTTTTCGCATGTTCAGACGCGTCTTTGCGCTCAACTTGACCAACGATGCTTTGTACCAGTTTAAGCGCGGTTTCAAACTGCTCTGCCGCTGCAGAGGACATGTCCAGTTTGTGCTTAACCGATAGCAACGCATTGGTGTGTTCTGATTCTTTGCTCTTAAGCTCAGAGACAAGCGCTTGAGCCGATTCCGCCGTTAGGCTGTCATCGCCAAGTAGCTGCTTCGCTTTCTCCAGCGCTTGAACTGCTTGTTGATATTGAAGGGCGCGAGTTTGCTGAACGTCAAGAGCTTGCTGGTAATCAGCAAGTTGCGTCTTAAGGCTATCCACCTCTTCTTCTGCAACGGTAGCTTGCTCTTCAGCCATCATCACGCGTTCTTGCGCTTCTTCCACTACCATCATTTGTTCTTCAAGACGCTCGCTCAGCTCTTCAAGATCTTCTTGGTAGCGTTCGATCTTCTCTTGCTGACGCAGCGCGTTTTGCACCAGTTGCAAGTGATCAGAAGCCGCTTGGTAGTCTTGCTCTAAAGAAGATTCTGATTCGATCAGCAGTTCCAGCTCTTCTTGAACGCGATTAAGCAGATTGTTTTGCTCAATCAAGGTCTCGCGAGAACCAAATAACTCTGAACGCAAAGACAATGTCTGTTCTAGTTTTTTACGACGCTCGTTAGCATGGCGCATATAGTCCGCTGCCACGTAGTTAGTCGACTCTGTGATCAAGTGTTTGAACAAGTCACGGTCTGCTTGCGTAGTTTTGATCGCTTCTAGCGTCATGCGGTTTTCACGCAGCGCCGATTCCATATCTTGGAACGCTTTCTTCACGCCGCCGTTTTGTGGCAGAAGGTAGTCACGTAGCGAACGGGTAATCGCACTTGAGATACCACCGTAAAGCGATGCTTCGATCAGGCGGTAGAATTTAGAACGGTCACCAGAGTTACGCAGTTTCTTCGGAATCACACCGAATTCAAACATTTGTGCGTGGTAATCCACGATAGAAGAGAAGGCTTTAAATTGAACGCCTTCAAATTCTGCGATTGATTCTTTTACTTCATTGATTTGACGTACACGAGCTTGAGTCGCAGATACGCTTTCAACCAAGATATCTGTTGGTTTCACATGGCTTGGAAGACCTTGGATAACAAACGGTTTGATGTCTACTTTCTTATCACGACCTGCAACTTGCTGCAGTTTTACTGCGAACAATAGGCGTTGGTTACGTGAGTTAACCACGTCAAGCGCCGCATAACACGCGCCCGGCTGTAGCTTACCGTACAGACCTTTGTCGCGAGACGATTGGCTGCTGCCTGCTTCTGTCGTGTTACGGAAGTGCAGCAGCGTTTGGTCAGGAATCAATGCGGTGATGAACGCCGCCATTGTGGTTGATTTACCTGCACCGTTACCACCTGATAGCGTGGTGACCAGACCATCGATGTCAAACGTACGGGCAAAGAAGCCGTTCCAGTTGACCATGGTCAGCGATTGGTATTTACCGCGTTCAATCATGCTCATGCTTCACCCTCTTCTGTTGTTTCTTCTTGGGCTTGGTCGTCTTGATCTTCTTCAGACAATAAGCTGCCTTGGCTTGGCTCTTTGGTGTGCACTACCGCTTCACCATCACGGATCAGACGCAGCTGCGCTTCACGCATGTCATCGCCAATACGTACATCGGCACCAAAGCGGAATACCGCTTCACTGATGCTGAACTTACCGGTTTCACCGATGTTGATGATCATGCCTAGGCGACGCAGACGACGAAGTGACGTACGTACTTTTTCAAACAGCTTTTCTTTATCAAGGTCAGAACCGGTAGCACGGTTCGTCACTAGCTTCATCAGCTTATTTTCATCTGCTAGAGCAAGCAGTTCGTCGTACAGCTCTTGGTTAGTGAAGATGCCTTCGTGCGCAAGACGCTCTGGGCTTAGGTAAAGGAAACACAGTACCTTACCCACCAGCATATCCAGTTCAGAAAGAACACTACGGCCAATCAGAGACGTTGAACGAGGACGAAGATAGAAGAAACCTTCTGGCGCTTTCACCAATTCGGTGTTGTAGCGTTGGTAGAAAGAAGAAAGCTCAAGTTCGAAATCCGACAGCAACGCGTGGTTGTCTAGATCTTCACTTGAGATATGACGCCCTGCTCGAAGCATGCTGTCTAGCGCTGGGAACAGAGGGTTAGAAATTGCTTTTGCCAGATTCTCTGACATGTATTCATTAGTATCGGTCGATGACATTCGCTTGTACCTTTGCCCCAAATTCGTTGATTGCTTTCCAGTCTGGTTGAATCGCTTGGTAATCCGATTCTGAATACCCTAGACGTACAGCTTGATCGACGATAATGCGAGCTAAATCAAAATGATGAGTGTAAGGGTGCTGTGCAAGGTAATCTCGCAGTACCACACTCAAGTCGATTGGCGTGCCTTGATCTTTATGCGCTTTTAGCATGTCACCAATTCGTTCAGACAGCTCATCATTGACTTGTTGAAACTCTTCGTATTCTACTTCCATCGGAACTTGACCCGTGACCTCGTCATCACGCAGTACTAGGGCCTCATCACGAAGGTCAGAAAGCCTCTCCGCATCTGCATAAGTCAGATACCAAGGCGCATCGAAGTAATCTTTGACGGATTGACGCAGACGCGAGCTAAACGCACGGTTCTTATCCATATCGATTGCAGTACGAATAAACTTGTGCACGTGTCGGTCATAACCAATCCAAAGGTCGATCGCTTGCTGGCCCCAGCTTGTGATTCGGTCCAGCTTCATTTGCAGACCAAACAAGGCTTCTTCGATAAACACTAGCTCAGGGTCACCGTAAACAATTTCTTGAATATCGAGGATCTGAGTTTGCAGTTCATCACTGGCGGCTTGCAGCGTATCTTGAAGTTCACGCAACGTGCTTGATGTTTCTGACAGAAGTGCTTCACAGTTGTTGATCGCTTCGCGCCAGTCTTTGTTAAGCAGGTCAGCAATCTGTTGTTTCACTGACTGTTGCTGCTCATCCATAACACGTTGGTTGAGGTCAATTTGATCGAAGATTTCGCCTACAGAATATTTTAAAACACCGTATACGTTTTTCTTCCAGTGACCCGGTGTGCCACCTTTTTGTGCTGCCTCAATCGCTTTCGCCATTTCATCCGCTACCATGGATAGCTGGATAGATAGACGCAGTTTTGAGAACTCACGATGACGCACGTAGTAGTCGGTTATTCCTATCGCTAATGGCGACAAGCGGTAAATGCTCGCTCCGTCAGTAATCTCACTGACAAAACGGCTCATAAGACGCTGCTTAACCATCTCGTTGATCGCATTGTTCGCACGAAAAGCGGAGGCTTCGCCGGTCTCATCAAATAGTCGAGTGACGATGGCAAATGCATCATGCAGTTCACCTTCACCCAGTTCTTCATCGAACCTTTCATTACTCAGTACGGCAATGGCTATCAAAAATGCCAATCGCTCTGTGGTCAGGTTCAACGAGAAATCGTGCTGCTTAACCCAGCCAACCAGCTCATCGATTGGTTGCTCTGCAGCATTGAGAGTCATCTCACTCATTGTTATTCCTGTTTATCGTTCTTTTTAGCCCACACATGAATGTAGCGGCCTAATGAGAGGTATGGCTCTTGTCGACAAAGTTGTTTTTCTAGCGCCAACACATCTTCAAACTCGTAATCACCCATGTATTCCATATTGCCTATGTAATCACTAAATGAGCGAATACCAGATTTGCCACAAATATTAAAACCTGAATTTTCTATCCACTGGTAGACTTCTTCAGGTTTTAAGCCTTTTTGCGGCTGTAGTTTAAATCTTTTTCGGTGAGGCATGCCGTCTAATATATGAGGAATGTTGCCACAAACCACGTTTTTATAGACTAAACCGTGGTGGTTGTAGAACATGACTGATGCGATACCTCCCGGTTTTACTTGTTCAAGAACTGTTTCAAGTGCGGTCTTAGGATCAACCAGCCACTCCATCACAGCGTGGAACATAACCAGATCGACCTGTCCATCCATATGTTCACCGATGGATTGGACAGGCGAATGAATCAGGCGATACTGCTCAAGCAAACCGTTTTTTTCAATATCCTGCTTAGCCAACTGCAGCATTTCCGAAGATAGATCACATAAAGCGATTCGATGTCCGAGCTTAGCAAGCTTTTGCGACATTTGTGCCAAACCACCACCAGCGTCCAACACTTCTAGGGGTTGCTGGTCAGCATCTAATTCACTTAGAATCTGTAGAAAATCTTCCCACACAATGATTTGGCGGATCTCCCCTTTATCGGAGCCGTAAATATTTTTTGCAAATTTGTGGGCGATATCGTCGAAATTGCGGTCTTCTGTCACTTCTGCTGAGTTATCATAACGGATTGTGCCGCTATTCTGGCACAAGGAAAGCAGGAATAAAGAGGGATACCCTCATTTTTATTATCAATTGATGTTTTTTCGGACTATTTATGTATGTTTGAGCTGAAAAAAGTAGTGTCAGCCATGCTTATGCCCCTTCCGGCATTGCTGCTGATAGGCTTGTTGGGTCTTGCTCTCATTAGTTTTACTACAAAACGTAAAACTGGCTGCTTCGTTGTTCTATTCTCTTTTGTTGGCATTTTTCTTGTTGCCTTCCAACCTGTTTCAACCAAGCTTCTTATGCCGTTAGAGCGAGAGCATAAAGCCTTTTTGCCAGTTTCTGGCACCATCGACTACGTGATGGTTTTAGGGAATGGTCATGTTATCGATGACGAAATTCCACCCACCTCGCAGTTAAGCCGTGCAGCATTAATGCGCTTAACTGAGGGCATTCGTATTTTAAGAATGTATCCAGGCGCGAAATTAATCTTATCCGGCTATGCTGGCGGATCTGAAATTAGCCACGCGCGAATGATGGCGAACGTTGCCCTTGCGTTGGGAGTCGCGAAATCCGATATCATTTTATTAGAAGATGCGAAAGATACGTGGGAAGAGGCGCGTCAAGCGGCTGCATTCGTTCAACAAAAGGAGATTGTGTTAGTCACTTCTGCGAGTCACATGAGCCGTGCATTGTATGAGTTCAACGCAGCAGGCATTAAACCAATCCCAGCCCCGACCAACTTCTTAGCTATTAGCGAGATAAGTCAACCTTGGGATAAATACTCACCTAAAGCGCGTTACTTAGAACAAACAGAGCTTTATTGGCATGAGTACTTGGGCAGTATTTGGCAAAGGTTGCGTGATACTGTCGGCCAAACACCAATGGTTGAAGCAAACTAGTATTATCTTGAAGCCACAAAAAAGGAGAGCCCAAGCTCTCCTTTTTCTTTTTACGATTGAGTTATGTTCCAACTAGTCACCAGCAAACATATAGCCTTCGCCGTGTACCGTTACAAAAATCTGTGGGTTCTTAGGATCGAACTCCATTTTTGCGCGCATACGTCGAATAAGAACATCAATGGTGCGGTCATTCGGCGCATCCACTCGATGGCTGATCATGTTCAAAATACGCTCACGACTTAACACCTGGTTAGGATAAGACGATAATGCCACCAAAAGTTCATACTCTGCTTTAGTTAGTTTTACTGGCTCACCGTTGCGGCTAAGTGCGCGACGTTGAATGTCGAATGTCCACTCCCCAAAGCGCACAATGTGCTCTTCACTGGTTTCATTCGCTTTCGAGCTGCCACTGCGCGCTGCTGAAATACGCCACAGCAAGTTTTTAACGCGAACTAACAGCTCTCTCAGTTCAAAAGGTTTTGTCACATAATCGTCAGCACCCATTTCTAGGCCTACGATTTTATCAATGCTATCCGTGCGTCCTGTTACTAATATGATACCAATATCCGATTGGCTACGTAACTCACGAGTAAGCATCAGGCCGTCTTCACCAGGCAGGTTAATATCCAGCATGATCAGGTCTACATCGCCCGCTTGCAAAACTTCACGCATTTCTGCGCCACTCTCTGCTTCGCTGACTTGGTAGCCCTCATTTTGGAAATATCCCGCAAGCTTACTACGAGTTACAACATCATCTTCTACGACTAATACGTGATAGCTCATTTACACCACTTTTCTGTCTTCTTATTATCCAAGACGTATTCTATTCATAACTAGTAACATTTCTAGTCATAGATACATTAAAACGCAAGATTTAGCGTTTTTATTGATTCAAAACAAGCTTGCCCATTGCTATTAATAAACGGTCATTTTTGACCATAAAACATAACAATTATAGTTACTGCTATTCATTTTAATTGATTACACTTAGGGGATATCCCTAATTGACTTTGTGATGCATGACTTGAAGCATCATTCAGGAGCCCAAAATGCAAGAAGTGAAAGCTTTTAATGAAAAACGCGCTGAAATTTACTGGTGGTTTTCGAGCTTGTTCGCAAAAGAACTAACAGAGAAAGAATTGGAAGCCTATCACAGTGTTGAAATTCGCAGTTTTCTCGCAGGTTTAGGTGAAAATGAGTCGCTGAAACCAGCTGTTGATAGCCTAGTTGATGCGCTGAATCGGTTACAAGATCGTGAAGATGCACAACTAGAGCTTGCAGCTGACTTTTGTGAACTGTTTTTGAAGACAGAAAAATACGGCGCTCTTCCTTACGCATCCATGTACATTGGTGAATCAGGTTTACTGAATGACAAGCCAGCTGAGGAAATGGAAAAGTTGATGGCTGAATTTGGCGTTCAAGTAGACGAAAACCTAAAGGAACCTGCGGATCACTTAGCCGTTGAGCTCGACTTTCTCGGGAACATGATTATCCGCTCAAACGAGCTTGAACAAGAAAAACACATGGAAGAAGCCTTCGTTAAACAAAACGACTTTATCCAGCAACAATTGATGTCTTGGTTACCTCAATTTTCAGACAAATGTAAAAAAATCGACGAATTTGGATTTTACTCGAGTGTCGCGAAACTATTAGTTGCATTTTGTAAACTAGACAGCGCCTACCTTCTTGGTGAATAATTGCCGCCTATTTTTAGGGAGCCTGCCTATCGGGCTTCCTGTATGCCTGAAAGTGACCAATTGTAAGTAACTTGGGTATAATATTCGTTTGCCTTAACTTAGCGCAAAGACGCTTGGTTATTTAGCAGTCAAAATGTGACTTCAAATACACAAATCTCTTGCTGAAAACATTGCTAGTCAGTCCACATAGGGCTAAAATGTGAGCGCAAACGATTAAATATGATTTATATGTAAACCGCTGAAATATAGCGGTTTTTGTGTTTTCTTAACAGGTTGATGGCAATTTCTCATCAGATAGAAAAAAGATAAAATTCATCGACCGATGCTGCTACGCACCCTTTTGTCGCACTTGGATCAACCGCTGCCGAGACACTTAGCGCCAATTTTAGATTGCTAGGTGTGAAACCATTAGAGCATCAGGTACATCCAATACGACATATTTCAGTAGCTCGATACAGGACACCATTTATGGCCACGATAAAAGACGTTGCTCGCTTAGCCGGCGTTTCCACTACGACAGTTTCGCACGTTATCAATAAAACGCGTTTCGTTGCAGAAGCAACGCAAGAAAAAGTAATGAAAGCCGTTGACGAGCTGAATTACGCGCCAAGTGCCGTTGCACGCAGCCTAAAATGCAACTCAACTCGTACGATTGGCATGTTAGTAACTCAATCAACTAACCTATTTTTCTCAGAAGTGATTGATGGCGTTGAGAGCTACTGTTACCGCCAAGGCTATACTCTGATTTTATGTAACACAGGCGGGATTTACGAAAAACAACGCGATTACATTCGTATGCTGGCTGAAAAGCGCGTTGATGGCATCCTTGTGATGTGTTCTGACTTAACCGAAGAACTAAAAGAGATGCTTGACCGTCATGCGGACATTCCTAAAGTGGTCATGGATTGGGGCCCAGAGAGCTCACAAGCAGACAAGATCATGGATAACTCAGAAGAAGGTGGCTACATTGCAACCAAACATCTGATTGACAATGGTCATACGGATATCGCTTGTCTAAGCGGTCATTTTGAAAAGCTTGCTTGCCAAGAGCGCATTGCAGGTTTCCGTCGCGCAATGAGCGAAGCGAACCTAGCTGTAAATGAAGACTGGATCCTTGAAGGTAACTTTGAATGTGATACGGCCGTATTAGTTGCAGATAAAATTACCGCAATGGACAAGCGCCCGACGGCGGTATTCTGTTTTAACGACACAATGGCTCTAGGCCTAATGAGCCGCTTGCAACAAAACGGGATCAAAATTCCTGAAGATATTTCAGTGATCGGCTACGACAACATCGAGCTTGCGGAATACTTCTCTCCACCGCTAACGACTATCCACCAACCTAAACGTCGTGTTGGTAAAAATGCATTCGAAATTCTACTTGAGCGTATCAAAGATAAAGAACACGAAAAACGAGTTTTCGAAATGCAACCTGAGCTTGTAATTCGAAATACTGTGAAAAAAATGAACTAAATTTCACTGTATTTAACCGTGTTAAATAAGCGCTCTACAGGGGCGCTTATTTTTTGGGGAAAATTAAGCATTCTCTAATACTTCACACTGCTCTAATAACAATTGACTAACGTTAACTCCCTGTTTTATATAAATGTAATATATATTAAGAACTCCTTTTCAAAGGCCAATTTGCACCTTTCCATATGCAAAATAGAGCATTCAATCTATCATTTTTATTGAACCAAAATCACACTTTTAACGCTAAACCGTGATGTTAATTCAATATAAGAAGTATGCTCATTGTGTCACGCACAGGGCAAACCATTCGAAAGAGTGGGACGCAAAGCCTCCGGCCTGAACCATATTACGATATGGAAGGTAGCGGGGTTACCGATGGCAAGTGTGTAAGCAATGACTTTACTCTGTAATGACATTGTTTTTACGCATGTTTGCTACTCTCTCGGACCTGACTTTTGGTGGCGTAATATTAATTACACCGAGATAACAAAACATGGATAAACCGATACTCAAAGACTCTATGAAGCTATTTGAGGCACTTGGTAATATCAAGTCGCGCTCAATGTTTGGTGGCTTCGGACTATTCGCTGATGAAACAATGTTTGCACTAGTGGTAAACAATCAGCTTCATATCAGAGCAGACCAAAAAACTTCATCTGACTTCGAGAAACAAGGGCTAAAGCCTTACGTTTATAAAAAACGTGGCTTCCCAGTCGTTACAAAGTACTACGCTATTTCCAGCGATTTATGGGAATCAAGCGAACGCTTAATCGAAGTAGCGAATCAATCATTGAAAAAGGCAAAGCTTGAGAAAGAACAGCAAGCAAGTACAAAGCCTAACCGTTTGAAAGATTTGCCTAACTTACGACTGGCTACCGAGCGCATGCTAAAAAAAGCCGGCATCGAATCCGTAGAGAAGCTTGAAGAGGAAGGTGCGCTTAACGCCTATAAAGCGATAAGAGATACACACTCTGCAACCGTCAACATTGAGTTGCTATGGGCACTAGAAGGTGCTATCAACGGCACTCATTGGAGTGTGGTACCTCAAGCTCGCCGAGATGAGTTGATGAACGGCCTCCAATAAAAGTCGGCCTAAAAACTATCTTGTAAAACCGCAGTCTAATCTGCGGTTTTTTTGTGAAATTTTTTCGGTTTTCCTACTGTCTTATTACATATATCCCAAATTGGAATCAAAATTATGAATAAGAAACTGATATTAGGTCTCATCCTACTAGCGGCTATCGTCTTTTTAGGTATTAACTTTGGCCAGTATTTAACCTTAGAGAATGCAAAAGCCCAACAAGAAGCACTAACTACATACATCGATCAGAATTTTATATTCTCGGCTGCGATTTACTTTTTTACCTACATTGCAATTACCGCTTTTTCTATCCCAGGAGCGGCAGTAGTCACCTTACTTGGTGCAGCCTTATTTGGTTTTTGGACAAGCTTGCTACTGGTTTCTTTCGCTAGCACTATGGGGGCAACACTGGCCTTCTTGAGCAGCCGATACTTATTGCGTGACTGGGTACAAAACAAATTCGGAAATAAACTCAACGCAATTAATCAAGGTGTCGAAAAAGACGGAGCTTTTTATCTATTTTCCTTGCGTCTAATCCCTGTATTCCCTTTCTTTCTAATCAACTTACTGATGGGCTTAACACCGATGTCTGTAGGTCGATTTTATCTCACTAGCCAAATAGGTATGCTGCCAGGCACAGCCGTATATCTGAATGCAGGTACTCAATTAGCAACAATTGAAAGCCTATCGGGCATTGTTTCACCCGCAGTATTAGCGTCTTTTGCGCTATTGGGACTATTTCCAATCATCACTAAATGGGTTATGAATAAAGTAAGGCCGACACCAAGTCAGCAAAACTCGTAATTGGTGAAGTGGGTATTTTGATGAAAATATTTATCGCTAAAAACCCAGCAGAAGCACACATTGTATGTGAGCTGCTTAAAGTGGAACAAATTTACTGTGAAGTTCGCGGAGAAGGTATTTTCGGCTTAAAAGGAGAACTGCCGTTTGGTGATGATACCGATCCTTATGTGTGGCTTTTTGACACGGCACAAAAGATGAAAGCTGAAGAAATAGTAAAAGCATATCGAAAACAATCCGATAGGCATGAGTATCAAGATTGGCAATGCCCAAAATGTCATGAAATAAACGAAGGGCAATTTGGTGCATGTTGGCAATGTGGATATCAACTAGGAGAGCTATAGCGGCTCTCCTATTCAGTGGATGCACTCAGTTTTAAGCACATACAGCTTGCTGTTTAATAAACTCGATGGAGTGTTGATTGAAGTCTTCTGGACGCTCTACATTGCATACATGACCACAATTCGGGATTTCTCGTAGAATGCTGAGCTTATGTGCTGCAACCATTTCTTTGACAGGTTTAATAAACATGTAATCCCTGTCGCCCATTAAGTAAAGAGTCGGAATGGGTAACTCTCGATCTTTAAAATATTTCATTAACGGATTTACATCAGCGGCAAGAATAAACCAACGTTTAAATTCTTTTTGGCAAAGCTTCTTGGCTTCGCGAATAAAAAGGTGGCGAGATTCTCGTTGGCTTCTTTGAGGCATAACAATATAAGCGAACAGTTTGTAGAGCCACATGTACGGTAGGATATGCTTACAAAAATTACCTAATTTCACCAATATCTGAGAACGAGTGTTAAGCCTTGTGACAGCACCGCCGAGCACCATCGAACGTACGCGCTCTGATGACAATTCAGCAAGGTTTCGAACAATAATAGTACCAAGCGACATACCGACAAAATGAGCGGATTGGATCTTTAAATGATCCAATACTTTCAAAATATCTTGGGTAACTTCCGTAAAGGTATAACGGCTAGCAATGAGCTCTTTAAGTAACTGATTTGACTTTCCATGACCTCTTAAATCGATCAGCAATAAGTTAAAGTGTTGCTTGTAAGCTTTAATTTGCTTGAACCAGATAGAAGAGCTACCACCAGCACCGTGCACAAATACAACCCACTCATTACTAGTAGGGTGCAAATAGGTTTTATGAAAAAGTAGCGGCTGGGTCATATTGAGTATCAAAAAGATCGTGCTATTGAGTAAAAAGCCATCCTACCACACTCCCCTTACTCAAGATAATAAAGGCACCTCATTCGGTGCCTTTCGTTACAATTTTAAGTCAAACTAACGCTGAGTGGTAAAGCTGCAAATAAGATTCTGCGGCCTTTTGCCAACAAAAGTCTTGTTGCATCGCGTGCAACTGTACTTTATTCACTTCAGGCTCGTTTTGAGCGTAGAGCAACAGTGCCCTTAGCATCGTTAACAACAATGCCTGCGGTGTCGGTTCGAAAAAAACAAACCCCGTTGCTTCAGATGGGTTTACATCATAATCGCTAACGCTGTCCTTTAAGCCACCAACACCGCGTACTATCGGTAATGTCCCATAAGCCATACTATAGATTTGGTTTAAGCCACATGGTTCAAACTCAGAAGGCATCAAGAAGAAATCAGAACCAGCTTCAACGATATGCGCAAGTTCATTGTCATACGCTTCTACAAAGGCAAATTTGCTAGAAAACTTCGCGGCAACCTCTCGTAACTGAGCGGCAAGAACAGGGTCTCCGGTCCCAACGACAACTAGCTGAACATCGTGCTTCAAAAAATCGGCCAAAGCAGGCAACAAGTAATGAACGCCTTTCTGCTGGGTCAACCGACAAACCATACCGAACATAGCTACATTTTTTTCGGGCAAATTTAGTCGTTGTTGTAATGCTTTTTTACAAGCTTTCTTCCCTTGCGACATACTTTGCTGGTCGGCGCAGTAATTAACCGGCAAGTAGGTATCCGTTTCCGGATTCCAAGCGCTGTAATCACAACCATTCAAGATGCCGACTAAGTCCTGCGCACGTTGCTGAAACTCCCAAGCCATGCCGTGACTGCCAAGCTCTGTTTTTAGTTCCTCTGCGTACGTAGGGCTAACCGCGTTTATCTTATCTGCATTCATTACACCAGCTTTAAGCATCGTAATATGCGTTGCACTCACCGCAGCATCGGGAACGTTTCTACAATGAAACTCTGGCAAACACTGCACGTCTTCATAACTAAATACGCCTTTAAAGACCGCATTGTGAATTGAAATGACGCTTTTAGTATGAGCAAAAAACGGATCATTGCCATACCTGTGCTTGAGCAAAAATGGAACAAGACCTGTGTGCCAATCGTTCGCGTGTATGATATTAGGTTGAAAGGCGAGCTTGGGTAACATATCGAGACATGCTGCACTAAAAAACGCAAAGCGCTCGCCGTTATCAGTATACGCTTGGTTGTTCTCCGCATACATTGATGGTCGATTGAAATACGGCGGACAATCAATCAGGTAAATAGGATTTTGACCTAACATGAGCCGCAAAACTCGATACTCCGTATGCGGCCATGATGTTAATTCTGTTTCTAATACAACTTCTGCGTCTGCGAGTTTATCAATACTGCTGTACGCAGGGATGGTAATTCTTACGTCTTGCTGTAGGTTTTGAAGGGCTTCCGGTAGTGCCTTGGCAACATCTGCCAAGCCACCACTTTTAATGAGGCCTTCAACCTCAGAAGCTACAAACAGAATAGATAAGTTGTTAGTAGCCAACTCGAGCTCCTTTCGGAATAACAACAATGCCCTC
>NZ_JAWOTA010000015.1:0-26007 GCF_033338635.1 Vibrio sp. Vb1755
TTATTGTTCTTCTACTCTTGCAGGTAATTGGTAATACCAATTTTAAGTTGGTGCAGAAATTAACATAATTAAAACGCCACTGTCCAGCCGAAAATTGACCTAAATCATAGAACGAGCTTACTTCCAACACTCTGATAACAATCGACTGTTAAAACAGCAATAGAATTGGTATGACCAATTACATAAAGCATACAAATGGGAAGTCGACGTGCTAGCAGTTTTGGAAAAGAAATACAGAAAATGACAAAATTATCAGTCTATTTATTCACCAAAACGGCATGTGCGAGCGTAAAAATGTAGTTAACTTTTAACAATCATTAATATTTCTGGTATCAAAAAAAGGCATACCTGATCGTATGCCTTATTTATTTCGCTTTTTTGAATTTACACTTTCGCTACAAATCAACGCTGTATAAGCTGTCTGTATTTCACCCAATCAAAGCTTAGACCAGGATCGCTTTTTCTCAAGGGCGCAATATATTGATGACCGGTAATTCGTGGCGGGGTGATTTGAGGATAAGATTGCATAATCACCTCAGTGATCTCTGCAAGTGATTGATATTGCGCTTCTGTGTAGGCAGTAAATTCTGTCCCTTCAAGCTCGATACCAATGGAATAATCATTACAACGCTTCCTGCCCGCGAAACTGGATTGACCGGCATGCCATGCTCTATCGAGAAAAGAAACAAATTGAACAACCTCGCCGTTTCTTTTAATCAAGCAATGTGCAGAAACGCCCATTTTGTGAATAACTTCAAAAAATGGATGTGCATTTGGGTCTAGCTTGCCAGTGAAGAAGTCCTCAATATACGTTCCACCAAACTGCCCAGGAGGCAAACTGATGTTGTGTACCACCAGCAGAGAGATGTCGTTTGTATCAGAGCGAGCATCAAAAAATGGTGACGGAACATGCTTTGCCTGTGTCAGCCAGCCATTCTCGATAATTGGGCGCATATCAACCTCTCTACTTTGCAAATTAACTGCTGAAATTATTGACACCGGAGAGTATCATTCGTTGCCATCTCCCTTTCAAGACAAGATTTGCGATGAAGAACACACACAACATTCAAGAACGCCTAGAATACCTTAAACAACAACTCCCTTTAGAGATCACTCGCTCTGTCGCTGATACCTTAAAAGAAGATCTAGGTGGCAGTGTCGACGCAGATAACGACATTACTGCATCTTTGATCCCTGCCGATGCGGTTAATACCGCAACGATTATTACTCGTGAGCATGGTGTGTTCTGTGGTCAAGCATGGGCTGATGAAGTTTTTAAACAGCTCGGTGACAAGGTCAGTATTGAATGGCACGTAAAGGACGGCGATAAAGTCGAGCCTAACCAAACCCTTTGCACGCTGACAGGCCCTGCTCGTGACTTGTTGACTGGTGAACGTAACGCAATGAACTTCATCCAAACGCTGTCTGGCTGCGCAACAGTTACCGCAGAGTACGCTGAAAAAATCGCGCATACTGAGTGCCGTCTACTAGACACACGCAAAACCATTCCTGGTCTGCGTAGCGCACTAAAATACGCCGTGACCTGCGGTGGTGGCTTTAATCATCGCATCGGTGTGTTCGACGCTTACCTTATTAAAGAAAACCACATTATTGCTTGTGGTGGCATCACTCAAGCCATCCAAAAAGCGAAAGAGCTTAACCCAGGCAAACCGGTAGAAGTAGAAACGGAAAGCTTAGAAGAGTTGAAACAAGCGATAGAGGCTGGTGCCGACATCATCATGCTCGATAACTTCACAAAAGAAATGATGCGTGAAGCCGTAGCGATTAACGCAGGTCGTGCCGCTTTAGAGAACTCCGGCAACATTACGCTAGAGACCATCGCAGAATACGCAGAAACCGGTGTCGATTACATTTCGGTAGGCGCGTTGACTAAGCATCTAAAAGCGATGGATCTTTCGATGCGCTTCAAATAATAAAAGCAACACAATCTCAATTACTTCAACTAACTCAGTGAGTTGTGAGTAACTAATCATTTAAAAGGGCCAATTGGCCCTTTCTTTTTATCCACTAAAAAAATAGTACTACTCGCAAAACTCTGCATGCGATATGCAACTTTTCACCAAAGAGTTTTATCTCACTCGAGAGCCCATCCCTTCCCCATTTTCAACCCACCTTAACTCTCCATAATCTTTCGCCAATGCAAGAGCATTATTAATTTTTAGGAAAGGGTTAAAAATGAAAAACAGTAAACAGAAAAAACAACAGGGTTTTACTCTGATTGAGTTAATGATTGTGGTGGCGGTAATTGGTGTTTTAGCTGCAATTGCAGTTCCACAATACCAAAAATATGTAGCTAAAAGTGAGGCAGCGTCTGCACTAGCATCCATCACTGGGCATAGAATAAATGTTGAAACTTATGTTGTTGAAAATGGCTCATTTCCAACAGCAGCCCAGCTACCAGTTCCGACTTCTCCACTTGGTGTAATTAGCTATACAGCTTCAGCTTCAGGAGCAAGTACGTCGTCAGGTGCAATAAAATTCACATTTAATAGCACCGGTGTAAGTCCAGACGTTATCAGTAAAGACGTTACTCTAGGGCGTGATGGAACAGGTCAATGGAACTGTACCTCTGGCATTACTGCTACAGGTGTAAAGCCTAAAGCATGCTCGTAAGAAGTTAAGCAGTGCTAACTAACCTCTCCACGGTTCTTCGCCAAAAAGGGTTACTGACTTTTTCCCAAGAAGAATCGTTAATAGAGCAAGTCAAAGCTTCTGGCATTTCGATGCCAGAGGCTTTACTCAGTTCTGGATTATTTACATCAAGCGAACTCGCTGAGGACTTAAGTTCTCTCTTTGGTTTAAATCAGCCCGAGTTATCTCAGTACGAGTATGCTTCGCTTTGTCAGCAACTTGGCCTTAGGGAATTAATCACGCGGCATAACGCACTCCCACTCCAGCGTACGTCTTCAACGTTATTATTAGCGGTTGCCGACCCCACCAACCAACAAGCAGAAGATGATTTTCGCTTTGCCACTGGTTTACAGATTGAATTGGTGTTGGCGGATTTTCGTCAACTCAGCGCGGCAATTCGACGCTTATATGGTCGTTCATTGAGTCATGAGAAGTCCGGGGTAAAAGAGATCAACCAAGAAGAGTTAGCCAATCTGGTTGATGTGGGCGCAGATGAAATCGACAACATTGAAGACTTGAGCCAAGATGAGTCTCCTGTTAGCCGTTACATCAACCAAATTCTGTTGGACGCTGTGCGCAAAGGCGCATCCGATATCCACTTTGAGCCTTATGAAAAGATGTACCGTGTGCGCCTACGCTGTGATGGCATCTTAATTGAAACACAGCAGCCACCAAGCCACTTAAGTCGCCGCTTATCCGCTCGTATCAAAATCCTCTCTAAACTTGATATTGCAGAGCGACGTTTACCACAAGATGGGCGTATTAAGCTCAAGTTGAATCAAGACACCGCAATTGATATGCGTGTATCCACGCTACCGACTCTATTCGGAGAGAAAATTGTACTACGACTGCTCGACAGCAGCTCTGCGTCATTGGATATCGACAAGCTTGGTTATAGCGAACAACAAAAACAATTGTACTTGGATGCGCTGCGTCGCCCACAAGGCATGATTCTGATGACAGGCCCAACCGGGAGCGGAAAAACCGTTTCTCTGTACACTGGGCTGAGTATCCTCAATAAGCCAGAAATCAACATTTCCACGGCAGAAGACCCAGTAGAAATTAACTTATCGGGCATTAACCAAGTTCAAGTTCAGCCTAAGATTGGTTTTGGTTTTGCCGAAGCCCTGCGCTCTTTCTTACGTCAAGACCCGGATGTGGTAATGGTCGGTGAGATTCGTGACTTAGACACTGCGGAAATCGCCATAAAAGCATCGCAAACCGGTCACTTAGTACTTTCAACCTTGCATACCAATTCTGCAGCTGAAACGGTGATTCGTTTATCAAACATGGGCGTAGAAAGCTTTAACTTGGCCTCCTCTCTTAGTTTGATTATTGCCCAGCGCTTAGCCCGTAAACTGTGCTCGGTCTGCAAGCAACCACAAGAGCTTACCGTTCAGTTGCAACATCTCGGTATTCAAGCAAGCGACAACATTTTTAAAGCCAATCCCGATGGATGCAATGAGTGTACCCATGGTTATTCCGGCCGAACGGGGATTTATGAAGTGATGCGCTTTGATGAATTTCTTTCCGAAGCGCTTATTAAAGGCGCCTCTGTACATGAACTAGAAAAACTCGCCATCGCAAATGGTATGAGCACGTTACAAATGTCGGGCATAGAAAAACTCAAACAAGGGATCACAAGTTTTAGTGAACTACAGCGCGTACTTTATTTTTAATCCTTTAATCAGCAGTCACATCCATGAAAAGCACTACACCACAACTTAAAAACTTCCGCTGGAAAGGCATCAACAGTTCAGGCAAAAAGACATCTGGGCAAACCCTCGCGATGACAGAAATTGAAGTACGCGAGCGTCTAGACGCACAGCACATCAAGATCAAGAAGTTAAAGAAAAGCAGTATCTCGTTTCTCACTAAACTCAGCCATCGCGTGAAAGGCAGAGACATCACGGTGTTTACCCGTCAGATTTCGACGATGTTGATAACCGGTGTGCCCTTGGTTCAGGCTTTAAAATTGGTATCAGAGAATCACAAAAAAGCAGAGATGAAATCCATTTTGATGAGCGTGACACGCGCCGTTGAAGCAGGGACGCCCATGTCAAAAGCCATGCGCACTGCAAGTGAACACTTTGACCCACTCTATACCGATCTTATCGCCACAGGTGAGCAATCCGGTAACTTAGCAGAAGTGTTCGAGCGCTTAGCCACCTACCGAGAAAAAAATGAACAACTCCGTGCGAAAGTGATCAAAGCACTGATCTACCCAGCCATGGTAGTGCTAGTAGCGTTAGGCGTGTCGTTTATCATGCTCACCAAAGTCATTCCCGAGTTTGAAAAAATGTTTGTTGGTTTTGGTGCTGACTTACCGTGGTTTACCAGGCAAGTATTAGATCTTTCCGCCTGGACACAAAACTGGAGTCCGTTTATCGCACTAGGCTCCATTAGTTTATTCATTTCGGCGAGAATCCTCTCTAAGCGTTCAGATTCTTTTCGCTTAATGCTCAACCGCTCTGTGCTTAAATTTCCTGTCCTGGGCCCTGTATTATCAAAAGCCGCTATCGCCAAATTTAGTCGAACACTCGCCACAAGCTTTACAGCGGGTATTCCAATTCTAACCAGTTTAAAAACCACATCAAAAACCTCAGGAAACTTACACTATCAACTCGCCATAGAAGAAGTTTACCGTGATACCGCCGCAGGTATGCCAATGTATGTTGCCATGCGTAACTGTAATGTGTTCCCTGAATTAGTGTTACAAATGGTCATGATCGGTGAAGAGTCTGGTCGACTTGACGATATGCTCAATAAAGTTGCAACGATCTACGAGTTTGAAGTCGACAACACCGTCGACAACCTTAGTAAAATTCTAGAGCCGCTAATTATCGTATTTTTAGGTATCGTTGTTGGCGGATTAGTGACAGCAATGTACTTGCCAATCTTTAACTTAATGAGTGTATTGGGCTAGAATGAGCTGTTAACTCCTTTAAAACAGCATCTTGCTGATTTCACTCATCGCTCAAGAGACAAATATGGAAGTATTCCAGTACTACCCTTGGCTATTCGTTGTGTTTGCCACCATCTTCGGTCTGATCGTGGGTAGCTTCCTCAATGTGGTTATTTATCGACTACCTAAAATCATGGAACTAGAATGGCGACGCGAATGTGCCGAGTCATTTCCTGAATACAAAATAGAACCTCCTAAAGAAGTGCTGACCTTGAGCGTCCCACGCTCCTCCTGCCAGAAATGCGCAACACCGATACGTATTCGCGACAACATTCCTGTGATTAGCTGGCTGCTTTTAAAAGGCAAATGTCACAACTGTCAGACAACCATTAGCACACGCTATCCACTGATTGAACTGCTCACTGCATTCTGCTCAGGCTTTGTCGCTTACCACTTTGGTTTTAGTTACTTTACCGTTGCCCTACTCTTTTTCACTTTTATCTTAATCGCTGCAACATTTATCGATCTCGATACTATGTTGTTACCTGACCAATTAACATTACCATTAACTTGGGCTGGCATTGCCTTAGCATTAGTCGAAATAAGTCCTGTTACTCTACAAGATTCTGTCATTGGTGCTATTGCTGGTTACCTATGTCTCTGGTCCGTTTACTGGGGCTTTAAGCTACTTACTGGTAAAGAAGGAATGGGATATGGTGATTTTAAACTACTAGCAGCACTAGGGGCTTGGCTAGGTTGGCAGTCACTGCCGATGATCATTCTACTTTCTTCTGTGGTTGGCATCGTATTTGGCATCATTCAACTACGCTTGCAAAAGCAGGGAATTGAAAAAGCTTTCCCTTTCGGTCCTTACTTAGCAATTGCTGGTTGGATAAGCTTAATTTGGGGCGAGCAGATTTTAAACTGGTACTTTACTTCAGTTCTAGGAGTGTAAATGGCTTTGGTTATTGGTTTAACAGGTGGTATCGCTAGTGGAAAAACAACCGTCGCGAATCTGTTCAAACAACAATTTAAAATCGATATCGTCGATGCCGACATTGTAGCAAGAGAAGTTGTCGAGCCAGGTACTCCCGGCCTAAACGCGATTATTGAACACTTTGGTCACGATATCGTTCGTGAAGACCAAACTTTAGATCGCGCAAAGCTGAGAGAAAAAATCTTTTCGAATTCAGATGAAAAAGCATGGCTCAACGCACTGTTGCACCCGATAATTCGTGAAAAGATGATCGAAGATTTGCAGCAAGTCACTTCAGAGTATGCGTTACTTGTGGTGCCGTTGCTCGTAGAAAACAAGCTAGATAGTTTGTGTGATCGCGTTCTTGTCGTCGATGTAGAACCGAATACACAGATATCTCGCACGATGAAACGAGACAATGTGAGTGAAGATCAAGTTTGCGCCATCCTTGCCTCTCAAGCATCAAGAGAGCAAAGGCTCGCGCTTGCAGACGATGTGGTTAAGAATAATCCAAGTGACCCTGATCTTTTGCTTCAAATCACAGATTTGCACGAAAAGTACCTAGCCATGTGTAAGAAAAATCTGCGAAAATAGGAACGAAACTCACAAAGGCTTATGTCGATGACCACGCACAAATTTGAACATCCGTTAAATGAGAAAACTCGTATTTATCTAAGAGTGGAGTCTCTGCTGCGTCAGGCTCACTTGGCCTCTGGGTTTAGCGAAAATCATCAGTATCAACTGTTTTTCCGTGCGTTATTCGATATGGTTGAGATCTTCGAACAAATCCAACTGAAAAGTGAACTGGCTAAAGATCTTGAGAAGCAGCGGCTGTCGTACCGCCATTGGCTCAATGTTGATGGTGTCGATCAAGACGCATTAAATACCCTACTACAAGAGATAGATGTCGTTCATAGCCAACTAATGGGTGCTGAACGTTTTGGCCAAGCATTAAAAGAAGATCGCTTCCTAAGCTCTATCCGTCAACGCTTTAATCTACCGGGTGGTTCATGCTGTTTTGATCTGCCAGCATTACACTACTGGCTTCATCTACCTATTGAACGTAAAAAGCGTGATGCACAACAGTGGCAAGCAAGCTTAAAGCCCTTATCTGATGCGCTTTCGTTATGGTTAAAGCTCACTAGAGAGACCGGACATTTCAAAGCTCAAATCGGTCGTGCAGGTTTCTTCCAAAGTGACGCTGATGAAGCCAACATTCTAAGACTTCACATCCCAATGGAATATGGCGTGTATCCTATGATTTCAGGCCATAAAAACCGCTTTGCGATCAAGTTCATGTCGTTTGAAAACGGTCAAGCGTGCACACAAGATATTGAATTTGAACTTGCTGTGTGCAGCTAAGACGACACTACGCCTCGCCTCCATAATCTAAAATTCAACGCTTTATTGCGCTTATATTTGATAAAATTTCGTAGCAGCAATAGCGCGTTGAATAAGCCATCTTTAATTCGTTTAGGTATACTACCCTTTAACACCAATTAGTAATGGGACGCTCAACTATGTCTAAAGTTACCATCGTTCAATGTCCACAATGTGGCGCCGACGTAGAATGGGGAGAACAAAGTCCTCATCGCCCTTTCTGCAGTAAACAATGCCAAATGATTGATTTTGGTGAATGGGCAGATGAAGAAAACACCATCCCAGGCGCACCCGATATGTCCGATAGTGATGGCTGGTCTGAAGACCAGTATTAAATTGAGACCTAGGGTAAAGGAATACCCTAGGTTCCTTCTTGGGGAATCTGAATCACGCTCCTTCGTCGCTGTCCAGAATGACGAATTTGAACCTCGGTGCTATATAATCTTTGACCATCATTTTCCGTCATTCCGAGGAGCCATAGCGACATCAGGAATCTACTCACAGTAAGGATGAAGCTAACAACTTAAACACTTGCATGCTCGACTAGTAGATTCTGAATCACGCTCCTTCGTCGCTGTCCAGAATGACGAATTTTAACCACGGTACTCTGTAATCTTTGACCATCATTTCCTGTCATTCCGAGGAGCCATAGCGACATCAGGAGTCTATTCATAACAAGACAGAGGCGTGGAGTGTACGTCAGTGCATGAGCATCGACAGTGCAGGTCGGGCGAAAAGAAACGAGCAAGCTAATTACACAAATAAAAAAACGGAGCCCTAAAAGGACTCCGTTTAAGATGAGAACGCTAGTTATAGCATTACTTCTTAGCAAGTTTCTCTTTGATACGAGCAGACTTACCAGAACGCTCACGTAGGTAGTACAACTTGGCACGACGTACTGCACCACGGCGTTTAACTTCGATGCTATCAACGATTGGAGAGTGTGTTTGGAACGTACGCTCAACACCTTCACCGTTAGAGATCTTACGTACAGTGAAAGCAGAGTGTAGACCACGGTTACGGATTGCGATTACAACGCCTTCGAAAGCCTGTAGACGCTCACGGTCACCTTCTTTTACCTTAACTTGAACTACAACAGTGTCACCTGGTGCAAATTTAGGTAGGTCTGATTTCATTTGCTCTTCTTCAAGAGCTTTGATGATGTTACTCATTTTTTAAATTCCTAGAATAAACTGATACTAAATAAATTAGGTTACTTTGCGTTATGTTCTTTAATGGCTTTATGCTCATTAACAAACTCAGCAAGTAATTGTTCCTGTTCGTCAGTCAGAGCTAGGTTTTCCAGGAGCTCTGGTCTTCTTAGCCAAGTACGGCCCAACGACTGCTTGAGTCGCCATTGACGAATGTCCTTGTGATTGCCTGACATCAGTACAGCTGGTACCTCTTTGTCATCCAATACTTCTGGACGCGTATAGTGAGGGCAATCTAACAAGCCATTTGCAAAAGAGTCTTCTTCTGCTGACGCGAAATCCCCTAGTACACCCGGAACAAACCGAGAGACAGAGTCGATTAACGTCATGGCTGGTATCTCACCACCCGTCATCACAAAATCACCAATCGACCATTCTTCGTCGACTTCAGATTGAATGATGCGCTCATCTACCCCTTCATAACGACCACAAATCAGAAGCAAGTTCTCATTCGTTGCCAGTTCTTCCACTCCTTTCTGGTCGAGCTTGCGACCTTGAGGAGAAAGGTAGATGACTTTCGTCTTGCCCGGTGATGTTGCTTTCGCGGTATGAATGGCATCGCGCAAAGGCTGAACCATCATTAACATACCAGGGCCACCACCGTAAGGTCGGTCATCGACTGTGCGATGTTTGTCGTGAGTGAAATCTCTAGGATTCCAAGTCTCAATCGACAAAAGACCTTTTTTAACCGCTTGACCTGTTACTCCAAAATCAGTAACAGAACGGAACATTTCTGGAAAAAGGCTAATAACGCCAACCCACATGTTTATCTCGCTCTGTAATTTTGGAGATTAGAATCCAGGATCCCAGTCAACTTCGATCCGTTGAGCTTCGCGATCAACATTAATGATCACTTGCTCTTCAAGGAACGGGATTAATCGTTCCTTCTGCCCGAAAGCATCTTTAAGATTTGCTTTAACAACCAGAACATCGTTTGAGCCAGTTTCTAGCATGTCAGTAACGACACCTAGATCGTAACCTTTAGTGGTTACAACTTGCATCCCAAACAATTCGCGCCAGTAGAACTCATCTTCTGACAATTCAGGAAGTACCGCAGGGTCAATAGCAATTTCAAAGTTCGTCATTAGATGCGCGTCTTCACGAACATCCATGCCTTCCAGCTTAGCCACCATACCTTTGTTATGACGCTTCCAGCTTTCTACTTTGTACTCAACCCACTTGCCCTTTTGGTTAATGTACCAAGGGCTGTAATCGAAAATGCTTTCAGCATTGTCTGTGTAGGAAAAAACCTTAAGCCAACCACGAATGCCGTAAGTAGCACCAAACTTGCCTACAACAATCTTTTCGTTGCTCATTGTTTCTTTACCTTTCATCGACATAAACTAGTTTCTACTTTTCAAGTAAAAAATTAAGCCGCTTTTTGAGCGTCTTTAACTAGCTTAGCAACACGGTCAGATACTGACGCGCCTTGACCAACCCAGTGGTTAACGCGGTCTAGGTCTAGACGTAGACCTTCTTCTTGACCTTTAGCAGTTGGGTTGAAGAAACCAACTTTCTCGATGAAACGGCCAGTTGCAGCGTTGCGGCTGTCCGCTACTACGATTTGATAAAATGGACGCTTTTTAGCGCCGTGACGTGCCAAACGAATGGTTACCATGTCGTCCTCTTTGCTTTCTCAAAAATAAAATTAACCCCAAAAACCATTCAAGAAATTAAACAGTTTGGGGTCTCGTGCCAAAATAAAGCTCCGGAATTTTACTCTTCTCCCGGAGCAATGCAAGGAGTTTAGTTACTTTTTCACCAACATAAATTGAATTTAAAGTTTGTGACGTACCTAACACCCTGAATCTATGCGTGATCGATTAATTAACGACCAAATGGGTTGAAGCCACCGCCACCACCCATGCCGCCCATCATGCCTTGCATGTTGCGCATCATGCCTTTCATGCCACCTTTTTGCATCTTTTTCATCATTTTCTGCATTTGGGTGAACTGTTTTAGTAAGCGGTTTACATCTTGAACCTGCACACCAGAACCAGCCGCGATACGCTTCTTGCGCGAGCCCTTGATAATTTCTGGGCGTTGACGTTCTTTCATTGTCATGGAGCTGATGATCGCTTCCATCTGTTTGAACATCTTGTCATCGACTTTATCTTTCACATTGTCTGGTAGCTGGGACATTCCTGGAAGCTTATCCATCATCCCCATCATGCCGCCCATGTTTTGCATCTGGCCTAGCTGTTCACGGAAATCTTCAAGGTCGAAACCTTTCTTCTCTTTGAACTTCTTCGCTAACTTTTCTGCCTTTTCTTGGTCAACGTTGCGTTGTAGGTCTTCAATCAAAGACAGAACGTCACCCATGCCAAGAATACGTGAAGCAACTCGATCTGGGTGGAACGGTTCTAGCGCGTCAGTTTTTTCACCGACACCCAAGAATTTGATTGGTTTGCCCGTGACATGGCGTACTGAAAGTGCCGCACCACCACGAGCATCACCATCAACCTTAGTTAGAACTACACCGGTAAGAGGTAGCGCATCGCCAAAGGCTTTTGCTGTATTTGCTGCATCTTGACCCGTCATGGCGTCAACAACAAATAGCGTTTCTACTGGGTTGATAGCTGCGTGAAGATCTTTGATCTCCCCCATCATCTCTTCATCAATTGCCAAACGACCTGCGGTATCGACAATCAATACGTCGTAGAATTTTTTCTTCGCATGGTCAATCGCTGCATTGGCGATATCAATAGGCTTTTGGTCTGGTGATGATGGGAAGAAGTCAACACCGATGTCTGATGCCAGTGTTTCAAGCTGCTTGATTGCCGCAGGACGGTAAACGTCGGCAGACACAACCAAAACTTTCTTCTTGTCACGTTCTTTTAGAAGCTTAGATAACTTACCTACCGATGTGGTTTTACCCGCACCTTGTAGACCAGCCATAAGAAGCACAGCAGGTGGTTGAGCAGCAAGGTTTAGCGCCTCATTCGACTCACCCATTACGGCTTCAAGTTCTGTTTGAACGATCTTGATAAATTCCTGACCTGGAGTCAGAGATTTAGAAACTTCTACGCCCACCGCTTTTTCTTTAACGCGGTTCACAAATTCACGAACGACCGGAAGCGCAACGTCAGCTTCAAGTAGAGCCATTCGGACTTCACGTAGGGTTTCTTTAATGTTGTCTTCGGTCAGACGACCTTTACCACTGATATTTTTCAGCGTTTTGGATAATCGATCCGTTAAATTCTCAAACATCTTTGTCTCTTCGCTAAAATGGCGATTAATTAGTGTGAGTATACATTAGCCAAGGTCTGAGTCATACCCGTACCGCTGTCCTATTCTTGTCTCTATTTATATATGGTGCGGTAACTTATTAATTTCAATATCTCATCTCTCACGATTGATGTCGGATATAACGTAGCCCCAAAGTGTAATGCAAGGTATAATTTCTCCATCGTGCACAATAATATTTAGGATTCATGGATAGCTTAATAGCCATCGCGGCCGCCATACTTTATGTCTTGGCGATTGCGACCATCATACCCGGACTCTCACAACAGTCAGGAATCAAAGCAAAAACAGTGTTTGCTAGTGCTGCCTGTGCGCTTGTTTTTCATGCGTGGATTTTGAGTGATCTGATCTTTGATGGTTCAGGTCAAAACCTGAGTATTCTCAACGTGGCTTCTTTGATCAGTTTTATTATTTCTCTGGTCATGAGCCTTGCTATGTTGAAAAACCGACTGTGGTTTTTATTGCCTGTCGTTTATAGCTTTGCTGCCATCAATTTATCTGCAGCCACATTTTTGCCAAGCACGTTTATAAAGCACCTAGAGAATGACCCTAAGCTACTCATTCATATTTCATTTGCGCTCTTCTCATACGCGACTTTAACTATCGGGGCACTCTATGCGCTTCAGTTGGCTTGGCTGGATCACAAACTGAAAGCAAAAAAATCTTTGGCGATTAACCCAAACCTGCCGCCTCTATTAATGGTGGAGCGTCAACTCTTCAAAATTATTTTGATCGGTAACTTATTGTTAACTGCCACGCTCATTACTGGCTTTGTCTTTGTGCAGGATATGTTTGCCCAAGGTAAGGCACATAAGGGCATTCTTTCTTTCATCGCTTGGGTGGTGTACTCAATACTGCTTTGGGGTCACTATCAAAAAGGCTGGCGTGGTAGAAAAGTCACATGGTTCGCTGTTGCAGGAGCAACACTGTTAACTCTGGCATATTTTGGCAGTCGCTTTGTAAAAGAAATCATCTTGAATTAAGGAGCTCTAGGGCTCCTATCCTTTATATTTTAGGCTAGATAAAATACAGTACGCCTTAACTCTTTGACTTAACGGACTTACTCAACCGTTATATAACCCAATACTTACAAGGAACAGCAACGTTTTGGACGACATCTCTACGGGTATCTTGTTTGCGCTACTCGCGTGTCTTATCGTCATATCAGGTTACTTTTCCGGTTCAGAAACAGGGATGATGTCTCTGAATCGTTATCGCTTAAAACACTTAGCCAAAAACGGGCATAAGGGTGCTAAGCGAGTCGAAAGACTATTAGACCGTCCAGATCGTTTGATTGGTCTTATTCTTATCGGCAACAACCTCGTTAATATTCTCGCGTCTGCTATCGCGACCATTATTGGTATGCGTTTGTATGGTGATTTAGGTGTCGCTATCGCAACCGGTGCACTAACTATGGTTGTATTGGTTTTTGCCGAGGTTACCCCTAAAACAATTGCAGCGCTTTACCCTGAACGTGTGTCCTACGCGAGCAGTATATTATTGACCATACTGATGAAGTTACTGTCGCCTTTAGTGATGCTTGTTAACTTTATTACGAATGGCTTTATCCGCTTACTTGGCGTAAGAGCGGATCACTCAGCAGAAGATCATCTTAGCTCCGATGAGCTGCGTACGGTGGTAAATGAAGCTGGCGGTTTGATCCCTCGCCGACACCAAGACATGCTAGTGTCTATTTTGGATCTTGAGCACGTCACCGTGAACGACATTATGGTCCCACGCAATGAAATTACTGGTATCGATATTAACGACGACTGGAAATCCATTGTTCGTCAGCTAACCCACTCACCACATGGGCGCATAGTTTTCTATCGTGACCAAATTGATGAAGTGGTTGGTATGCTGCGCTTGCGCGAGGCTTATCGTCTGATGTTGGAAAAGAACGAATTCAACAAAGAAACGCTATTACGTGCTGCTGATGAGGTCTATTACATCCCAGAAGGCACACCATTGAACGTGCAAATGTTGAAATTCCAACGCAACAAGCAACGTATCGGTCTGATCGTGGATGAGTACGGTGATATCATCGGTCTAATCACTCTTGAAGATATTCTGGAAGAGATCATTGGTGAGTTCACGACGTCAATTTCTCCAAGCCTCTCTGATGAGATCAGTCCTCAAGGTGACGGAAGCTTCCTTATTGAAGGCAGCACCAATATCCGAGATATCAACAAAGGCCTGAAGTGGGATTTACCAACGGATGGTCCGAGAACGCTAAACGGGCTCATTTTAGAACACTTGGAAGATATTCCTGAGAGCCATCTAAGTGTGAGAGTAGCGGGTCACCCAATGGAACTTGTTGAGATTGAAGAGAACCGAATCAAGCTCGTTCGTGTTTATCCGAAGAAGAAAAAATCGACATCCAAATAACCAAAAGAAAAGCCTGACTCATGTCAGGCTTTTTTACTTATTGGGGCAATATGCTTCTTAATGAGCACCTAGTCGATGCGCAACTCTTTTAACATCGACTCAGGCAAAGCAAGTTCATCATTTTTGTTCACCGAAACACCAGCATCCAAAATGTTCTTTGCGATCTGTTGTGCTTCTTTTAAAGAGTGCATTGCTGCCGTGCCGCATTGGTATTCGTTAAGTTCAGGGATCTTATTCTGACTTTCTACCTTCAGCACATCTTCCATTGCTGCAATCCAAGCATCTGCGACTTGCTGCTCTGATGGTGTGCCAATCAGGCTCATGTAAAAACCTGTGCGGCAACCCATAGGCGAAATATCGATGATCTCAACAGAATCATCGTTTAGGTGATTACGCATAAAGCCTGCATAAAGGTGCTCTAGGGTGTGAATACCTTTTTCAGAAAGAATGTCTTTGTTTGGCGCAGTAAAGCGTAAGTCGAAAACAGTAATCGTATCCCCTTTTGGGGTCTGCATGGTTTTCGCCACTCGTACAGCGGGTGCATTCATACGAGTGTGGTCCACGGTAAAACTATCGAGTAAAGGCATTACATCTCTCCTGATTGTAACTCCAGTACCTTTCGGTAATGGATAAATGTCATTCATCCCTACAGCACATGAACTGACTGTGGGCTAAAAGAACCAGCTGCTGTTGTCTTCTAATTCCTGACGACATTGCTTCAGCTGCCAGCCATAAGTTTTCGCTGTTTGTTCAACACGTCGAGCGACTTTGATTAAACTAGGCTTTCGATTATAAGTACCTCGCTTATACCCACCTCGCCCTTCATGATAAGCCAGATACTGGTTATAGGGATCCCATAATGAAATCCCTAGCTGACGCCGTGTTTCATGAGTATACCAACCGACAAACATCATAGAATCATCGAAGTTGGTACGAGAGCCACCCTGACCTGTGGCATCTTGGAAGTCTTCCCAAGCAGGGTCTTGAGCTTGAGCGTAACCATACGCACTGCTGACTCGTCCCCAAGGAATAAACCCTAGCAAATAATCTTTAGGTGGTTTTGCATCGTGCCGAAAGCTGCTTTCTTGTTTAATGATGGCCATAGCGACATGAATAGGGGTCCCCCATTCATCTTCCATATCTTTGGCATCATCGTACCAACCGGATTTCTCTCGGAATATCTCGCATAAGTTATTCTGCTGCTTTGGCGGTGCCGTAGCACAACCTGCAAGTAACACGCTTCCAAGTACCGCTACTACTGACGACTTAATGTTCAACCGCACCAATCCTTAGTTAGTCATTACTGCTTCAGGTAAGCAAAGTAATCTTCCAAAAAATCATCAAAAGAAAGCGTGTCACTCTGCTCTGCTTGCTTTTGTTTTTCCACGGACGACGCTACTTCCGTTTCCATCGTATCTTGTGAGTAGTACTGATAACCGTGAGCTAGGTTTTCATCACGGTACTTCATACCAAGAGTACAACCAACTTTACCTAGCCCACCCAGCTCTTTCGTTAGCTCTAATAGTTGACCAGAGATCGTTAGTTCTGGGTTATCAATCCATGTCTCGAGTTGATTACACACATCTTGGTATGCACTGCCACCAGCGGTCATATCCATTTGCTGTGCTATTTGACGTAACTCGACGAAAACTCGGTGTGCCCAATCTTGTAGAGATAGACGTTCACCTTGACAACCAATTTGCAGCATTAGACCTTTTTCACGGCCAGAAACAATGACTTTATTCCAGTTATCGCGCCAACACTCTAATTCACAGTTATCCATAGGGTCTGAGTCTGACAAGGCCGCCCAGGTAAGGAAGAGATCCAAGAATCGTACTTGCTCTTCATTTAAGCCCACTGCGCTGAATGGGTTAACATCTAGAGAACGAACTTCAATGTATTCGACACCACCGCGTCGTAACGCATCTGAAGGCTTCTCACCACTTTTCGATACACGTTTTGGACGAATCGGAGCGTACAGTTCATTCTCAATTTGTAAGATATTGGAATTAAGCTGGCGGTATTCACCATCCACTTTTACCCCAATTTTCGCAAACTCTTCTGATGGGTGGCGAATCGCATCACTCAAACCATCGAGGTATTGGTCAATGCTGTTAAAACCAATTTTCAGCACACTTTGAGCACTATTGGTATAGCCAAGATCGCTCAAACGCAAAGACGTCGACTTCGGCAAATATAATGTCCCGCCAATCTTCTCGAATGGCAGATCGGTTTCACGACCTTGAATAAAAGAGCCACATAACGCTGGTGATGCACCAAAGAAGTAGGGAATCATCCAGCCAAAGCGGTAGTAATTACGGATCAACGCAAAGTACGCATCAGACTTAGCATCTTGGCGGGCTTGTTCATCTTGCTCGCCATAGAGCGCATCCCAAAATGTTTCAGGAAACGAGAAGTTAAAATGGACACCTGAAATAATTTGCATCAGGCTGCCATAGCGACGCTTTAGGCCTTCTCGGTACAGCGTTTTCATTTTCGCTGCATTCGAAGAGCCATACTGGGCTAACTGAATATCATCCTCTGAGCCTACGTAGCAAGGCATTGATAGTGGCCACATTTTCTCTTCACCCATTTTGGTTTGAGTGAAATGATGGATATCTTTCAGCTGTGCCATCAGTTCTGGAATTTCATGTGACACAGGCGTAATGAACTCTAACAATGATTCCGAAAAATCCGTTGTGATCCATTGATTTGTGAACGCAGAGCCTAACCCTTCAGGATGAGGAGTTGTAGCTAGATGTCCATCCTGACGATAGCGCAAAGTTTCTCGCTCAACACCGCGTCCAAACTGCTTAAATACTTCGGGGTTTGATGCAACTTTTTTTAGTCGCGCAGCAAAATCAGTCAAAATGAGGTTCGCTTATATTGGGAGCAGGACACTTGTTACATAACACAAGTGTAAGCTAAGTTATTGATAGTTAATGCATCTAGATAAATAACCCACGAAAAGTTGCTTATCTAGATGAATAGCGGAGAAACGTTTCTCCGCTATTAAATGTGTACTCTATCGAATGATTTCAAGCTCTTCTACGTCTTTCCCCAACTTTTCTAATTGAGGACGCAACGATTTAGCATCACCAACGACGATAATTTGATAGTCATTTGGATCAAACCATTTCTGAGCCAGCGTATTCAACGTCTGCTTATCGACTTTTTCTACGATAGCGTTTCTTTGCTGCAAGTAATCATGATCGAGGTTGTACTTAAGAATATCACTGATGAGCTCCGCTTTTTGTGTTGGTGTTTCATATTTCAGTGCATCTTTTTGACCGACCGCTTGACGCATAAATTTCATCTCTTCATCAGTAATACCTGACTGCGAGTATTCATTTAGCTCATTTTCCATCTCAATGATCGAAGCAACCGTTGCATCCGCTCGTACTTGCGCGGTGAAAACCACCGAGCCTGTTTCTGGATTCCCAGAGAAATATCCGTAAGCACCGTATGTGTAACCCTTGTCTTCACGTAGATTTTGGTTAATGCGGCTATTGAAGTTCCCAGCTAAGTTGAAGTTTGCCAGTTGGCTTAGGTAAAAATCGCCCGTTGCGTCGTAAGGCATACCTTTACGAACCATCATGACCACACTTTGCGGCGCTCCTGGTTTATCAACAAGATGGAGCTTTTGCTCACCTAATGCAGCAATGCTTTGCGGTGCATACAATGGCGCAGCTTCATCTTGCCAGTTTTTCCAGAACGTCAGTTGCTGCTCAATTTCCTGTTTATTGATGTCACCAACAACGACGATTTGCGCACTTTGTGGCGTGTAATGCTTCGAGTAGAATTCACGGACATCATCCAACGTTAATGCACTGACACCTGCTTGCGTGCCGTCTTTTGGTCGAGCAAAAACCGAATCCCCATAGAGCACCTGGCGACTCGCTTGTGACGCCATCCAACTTGGATTTTGGTGCTCATATACCAGGCCTTCTAGCGCTTGCATTTTTACACGCTCGAAATCATCTTGATTAAATGCAGGAGACAGCAACATCTCTTCGACAATTTTTAACGTCGGCTCTAAGTTCTTTTCTAGAGCAGAAACACTGATGTTTGTTGTATAACCTGTGGCATTAACAGAGATAACACTACCCAGTTTATCAAGCTCAGCTTGAATCTCTTCGACACTGCGTTTCGTTGTACCTTCTTGCAACATCGCAGCGGTCAATTGGGCAAGACCTTCTTTACCCTTTTCAACAAAACGTGTCCCTGCAGGTAGACTAAATTGCATCATCACCGTCGGCGTTTCATCGCTAACTGCACCAAGCAGCTCTGAGCCATTCTTGAAATGTAACTCGTACAGCTCTGGCATCGTCGCTTTCACTGGTTCTCCTACTGGCGGTTGCACTGAGCGATCGAAGTTATCGGTCGCACGACGATACGCCAATTGGTCATCGGAAATCTTCTCATATTCTGGCAGCGTACGCTTTGGCGTCACAAAGGTCGCAGGTTTTACGACAAGGTCTGTTTTTCCTTTTGGGACCACGCTTAGGGTCACTTTGTTCTTACCTTGAATAAAGTCCGTATACGCTTTTTCTACCGAAGTCGGCGTAACTGCACGGATTTGTTCAAGCTGTTGCTCAAGACGATCAGGATCGCCGAAAAATGTCTCGTTGGAAGCCAACTGAGTCACTTTACCTTTAACGCTTTCTAGCGCAAAAATAGCATCCGCTTCCGCTTTACCCTTCAACTGCTCAAGGCGATCTTCTGTCACGCCTTTTTCCGCAAACTGATTCAGTGATTGTAAAAGCTCGTCGTACAGTTTTGATAGGTCGCCTTTGTCTCCAGAATCACCCATTGCGTAAACGTAAAAGTTACACGCCAGTTCAGCACAATCATGGAATGAACCAGCATCGACCGCTTTTTGAGTCTTCACTAGGTCTTGATAGAGCACGCTGTTGGTACCGCCACCCAATACTTCCGATAATGTATCGAGAGACGCTTGGCTTTCTTCGCCGTTGTAGGTTGTTGGCCACGCGATCATCACCATAGGTTGTTGAATACGATCTTCTAGAGTGATGTATTTATCTTCTTGCAGTTTTGCAGGTTGTTTCGGCGCATTTTCAACCTCAGGACCACGAGGAATCGAACCGAAGTACTTATTTACCCACTCTAGAGTTTGTTCAACGTCTAAGTCACCACCGATCGTGATAGTCGCATTGTTTGGGCCATACCAACGCAAGAAAAACGCTTTGAGGTCGTTCACATCAACACGATCAAGATCTTCAACATAACCAATGGTTTGCCACGAATACGGATGACCTTCAGGATATAGCGCTTCGGACATGCGCTCCCAAATTAAGCCATAAGGACGATTATCGTAACGCTGAGCTCGCTCATTTTTTACAGTAGAACGCTGAATTTCAAATTTGCGTTGAGAAACCGCATCCAGCAAAAAACCCATACGGTCAGACTCTAACCACAGCATTTTCTCGAGCTGGTTAGCAGGGACAGTTTCAAAGTAGTTAGTACGATCGCGGTTTGTTGTACCATTTAACGTGCCGCCAGCCTCTGTGATGATTCTGAAGTGCTCTTGGTCACCAACGTTCTCTGAACCTTGGAACATCATGTGCTCAAAAAAATGCGCAAAACCAGACTTACCCACTTCTTCACGAGCTGAACCAACATGGTAAGTCACATCCACATGGACCAATGGGTCAGAATCTTCAGGAGCTAAGATCACCGTTAAACCATTATCGAGTTTATACTTTTGGTATGGAATCTTAACTTTGCCTTCTTCAGCTTTCGATGACTCAACGAAAGTTACCCCTTTCGGCAGTGATGAAACTGGCGTATTTGATGCACAGCCCGTGATCACCAACAGTGAACACGCGCCAACCCAAAACATCTTCATGTACTTTCCTTAAAATAATCCGAGATAGATGGCCGCAAGTAAGCTATACCTAGCAGCCTTTCCTAAAAATATTAAAATCACGCAAGGCAGAAACTTCATTCTTAGCCACCCTGCGGCTAAACACAGCGGGTCTCCTATTACAGGTAACCAGCTAAAAAACAACCCCCAATAGCCATACTTAGAGAGCCACTTTAATGCGGTATGACCGTGCTTTTCCTCTTGTGCTTTGTTGGGAATCCACAAGCCAAGCCAATAATTTGTTAAGCCACCAAGCGTATTACCGATAGTAGCGACCATAACAATTGAAGAAACGGAGTATTGATTTAATGAGAGAGTGGCAACTAAGCCCGCCTCAGAACCACCCGGCAACAACGTGGCACTGAGAAAACCGGTCATGAAAAGCACCCATAATGCTGAATCTGAAAACCAAAGCGCTAAACTTTCAAAACTCGTGTTAAATGCTTCTAGCATGTCATATCAAGCAACACCTTGCCTCTGGTTCTTCCTGATTCGACCTGCTGGTGAGCACCAATAACATCACTCATAGGATAAACCTGTTGAATTTCAGTCTTCAGTAAGCCAACGCCCACCATGTACAACAAGGTATCTAACTGCGCAGGGTCTGGTTCAACCAACATGCCACTAGCCTCAAAGCCTAGGAGTTTGGCTTTTTCACAAATCAGCTCAGCAGTTATGGTTGGAACGGTGATGACTCTCGCATTGTCTTTCAGGCATTTAAGCGCATCTAACGCAGCATCTCCGCCTACTAAATCAATCAAAACATCAACATCTTCAACACGTTCTGACACTGGTGCAAATTGATAGTTCACTGCATGAGCACCGAGCGTCGCAAGGTAATCTAAATTTCGTTCACTGCAGGTTGTAAAGACTTCCGCTTTCGTCGCGATCGCAATTTGTACCGCGAGGTGTCCAACACCACCGGCACCAGCGAGGATAAGTACGCGATCGTTTTCATTCACATTAGCCTTACTGAGAGCTTGTGCCGCAGTTTGTCCCGCCAACGGTAATGCAGCAGCTGCCTCCAAAGTGACAGAGCTAGGAACATGACTTAACTCAGTTTCTGGAACACATATGTATTGACTGTAACCACCGCCTCGAACTGGGAAACCAATAAATCCAGCCACCTCATCACCTTCATTAAAACGTGATACCCTCTCTCCACAAGACATCACTTTTCCTGAGATGTCGTAACCTGGCACCCAAGGTAAATTATCCTTATTCTGCGCTGCCGCCCAACCGAGCCCAGCTCGAGTTTTGACATCAATAGGATTTACGCCTGAAAAAGCGACTTTTACTAAGACTTCACCAGGCTGTGGTGATGGTGTAGAAGCATGTTGAATCGCGAGTACGTTGGCATCACCAAACTCAGTGATAACGATCTGTTTGTGTTCCATAAACCATTCCCTGCAAGAAAACAAAAAGGGATGCGAAAGCATCCCTTTGACTATAAACCATTTTGTTAACCTAAGTTAATCGTGATTTTGTAAATTGGTTGATCATTCCATTTTCAATAATGTCTAACCAACAAGTGCTAACAATATACCAGCCGCAACGGCTGAACCCAGCACACCAGCAACGTTTGGTCCCATCGCATGCATTAACAAAAAGTTTTGCGGGTTAGCTTGTAAACCAACTTTGTTTACGACTCGCGCGGCCATTGGTACCGCAGAAACGCCAGCCGCACCAATAAGTGGGTTGATGTCTTCTTTCGAGAACTTGTTAAGCAGTTTCGCCATCAGGACGCCCGCACCAGTACCGATACTAAATGCAACTGCGCCTAACCCCAAGATACCTAACGTTTCTAGGTTCAAGAACTGCTCAGCTTGCAGCTTAGAACCAACACCAAGACCTAAAAAGATAGTCACTATGTTGATCAATTCATTTTGAGCAGTTTTCGATAAACGATCGACCACACCAGCTTCACGCATCAAGTTACCCAAACAGAACATACCAACCAATGGCGTAGCTGAAGGTAAGAACAGAATCGTCATCAGTAATACAGCAAGCGGGAAGATGACTTTCTCCCATTTACCAACATGACGAAGCTGAGCCATCTTGATTTGACGCTCTTCCTTGGTTGTCAGTGCTTTCATGATTGGTGGCTGGATGATCGGCACCAATGCCATATAGCTGTATGCCGCGACTGCAATCGCACCTAGCAGATCTGGAGAGAGCTTACTCGCTAAGAAAATCGCTGTTGGCCCATCAGCACCACCGATGATCGCGATAGACGATGCATCCGCCATGGAAAACTCCATGCCAGGTACATAGTTGAGTAAAATAGCGCCAAACAGTGTTGCAAAAATACCAAACTGCGCAGCCGCACCTAACCACAACGTTTTTGGGTTTGCGATCAAAGCACCAAAGTCGGTCATCGCGCCCACACCCATGAAGATCAATAGCGGGAACACACCCGATTCAATCCCAATGTAGTAAACGTAGTAGAGCAAGCCACCAGGCTCAGTAAAGCCAGCATTTGGAATATTCGCCAAAATAGCACCGAAACCAATCGGCAATAACAGTAAAGGTTCAAATCCTTTTTTAATTGCCAAAAACAGCAAGGTACAACCAACCAGCATCATACAGATTTGGCCGAACTCGAAGTTAGCGATCCCTGTTTCTGCCCAAAGGGTTAACAATCCGTCCATGATACTCCCTTACGCCAGGCTCAACAGAGGCGCACCTACTGTGACAGCATCGCCTTCTTTAACGTTCAGCTCTTGAACCACACCACCACGCGCCGCTCGTACTTCAGTTTCCATTTTCATCGCTTCAAGGATGAGCAATACATCGCCTTCAGCTACCTCAGCACCAGGTTGAACATTCACTTTGAAGATGTTACCTGCAAGAGGAGCAGGTACCGCTTCTGCTGAAGCATTAGAAGGTGCGCTAGGTGTAGCCGATTTTGCCGGTGCATTAGAAGGAGCAACAGATGTCAGTTCACCTTGAGGGCCAACTTCCACCTCATACACCTGCCCGTCAACACGTACACTATAAGTTTCTACACCACCAGTTGCTGGTTGAGCTACAGGTACAGCAGGCTTCGCAGCTTCTAGCGTTGGTGCAGGCTCAAATGCTTCTGGGTTTTCACGATTCTTAAGGAACTTAAGCCCAACTTGAGGGAAAAGTGCATAAGTGAGTACGTCATCAACACGCTCACTTGCTAGCTTAATGCCTTCTGATTTCGCTTTCTCCATCAGATCAACCGTAAGCGTCTCCATTTCAGGCTCAAGTAAATCGGCAGGACGACAGGTAATTGGCTCTTTACCATCAAGCACTTTCGCTTGCAGTTCTGCATTTAACTCGGCTGGCGCTTGACCGTACTCACCTTTCAATAGGCCAGCGGTTTCCTTGGTAATACTCTTGTAGCGCTCGCCAGTAAGAACGTTAATCACCGCTTGCGTACCGACGATCTGTGAAGTTGGAGTCACCAATGGAATGAAACCAAGATCTTCACGTACACGAGGGATCTCTTCTAATACTTCATCAATGCGATCCGCAGCACCCTGCTCTTTCAACTGGCCTTCCATATTGGTCAGCATACCACCAGGCACTTGAGCAATCAGGATGCGTGAATCGACTCCTTTTAACTGGCCTTCCCACTTCGCATACTTCTTACGTACCTCACGGAAATATGCGGCGATAGATTCCAGTTGCTCGAGTTTCAAATTGGTATCTCGCTCGGTGCCTTCTAGCATAGCGACTACCGTTTCAGTCGGTGTATGACCGTAAGTACAACTCATTGAAGAAATCGCAGTATCGAGAATATCAATACCGGCTTCTACTGCTTTTACCGCTGTTGCTGTAGACAGCCCCGTTGTTGCATGACAATGAAGTGCCAATGGCACATCACAAGACGCTTTGATACGCGTGATAAGCTCTTCCGCTTCATAAGGCTTAAGTAAGCCAGACATATCTTTAATACACAGCGAGTGACAACCTAAATCCTCTAGGCGTTTTGCCAAGTCAACCCAAGTGTCTGCGTTATGCACTGGGCTCGTAGTGTAAGACAACGTACCTTGAGCATGCGCACCAACATCAACCGTTGCTTTAACGGCTTTCTGGAAGTTTCGCACGTCATTCATTGCATCAAAAATACGGAATACATCCATGCCGTTAGCATGCGCGCGTTCAACAAACTTCTCTACTACGTCGTCGGCATAATGGCGGTATCCTAAAAGGTTTTGACCACGCAGTAGCATTTGCATTGGTGTATTAGGCATCGCTTTTTTTAGTTCACGTAAACGCTCCCAAGGGTCTTCTCCTAAGAATCGAATACAAGAATCAAATGTTGCACCGCCCCAAGTCTCTAGAGACCAGTAACCAACCTTATCCAACTCAGCTGCGATAGGCAGCATATCCTCAATACGCATACGCGTAGCAAATAGTGATTGATGGGCATCACGAAGGACCACATCAGTAATAGCTAGTGGTTTAGACATGCTCTTAAACTCCTTTTTAATCCTAGTTCGGCTACTTCGCGAATGAGGCGCGATGTTTATGAATCGCAGCCGAGATCGCCGCCACTACTTGTGGACTAACAGCTGAAGAGGTTGATTGAATATTAGTGTTTGTTTTTGGTGCTGCGATCGGCTCTGGTACTTCTTCTGGTACCAATTTCGACATTAACCGAACGAGATAAACAAGAATAGTGAGGAAAATAAATACGACCGCCATCCCCGTTAGCATCAGGGTGGCCGCATCTACTAGCAGGCTTCCTATATTAGTCATGTTGCTTCCTTTCTTTGTCATCCTGACAACGTGCAGGACTTTAATAGTGTCAAATCCCGACCCATGGATTATCTCGATTGGTTAAATTTTGTCAATTTTGTTTAAGGAAGGTTTGTAGTAATCCTGATAAATGATTATTTATTCACTACCCAGATCACAGTTCATGACAAAATAATCACTTCAAATCGCTATCACCTTACGAACAGAGTAAAGGAGGACATAAATAAAAACTGCGATTTAGATTTCAAAATCAAATCGGGACTCACGCAGTAAAAACCAACAAAAACAAAAAGATGAACAAGATTAACAATAAACAAACAAATAACAAACAAAGTGACTACATGAGAGTGATTGAAATGAAAAATGGAAGTCAGTGTATAGGAGGGATAATCAGGATGATTTCACACGATGCGACAGAAGCTTGATAGCAAATTGCTTAGATACGCACATATTCGCTTTTAAAAAAGAGGAACATAGGCTCTAGTGATCCTACGCCATATTTCAGATGTCTAGATACAAAAAAGCCTCGCAATTGCGAGGCTGTTTCAATGAGTGGCGCGTCCTGGAGGATTCGAACCTCCGACCGCCTGGTTCGTAGCCAGGTACTCTATCCAGCTGAGCTAAGGAC
>NZ_JAWOTA010000015.1:26107-108751 GCF_033338635.1 Vibrio sp. Vb1755
GCGTCCTGGAGGATTCGAACCTCCGACCGCCTGGTTCGTAGCCAGGTACTCTATCCAGCTGAGCTAAGGACGCGCAGATCTTCTTGCTAAGAAGTTGTGAAGTAAATCACATTCATTTCTTACGAAACAAAAAAAAGGCCATCGGGCCAGTCAATGAATGGCGGTGAAGGAGGGATTCGAACCCTCGATACGGGATAAACCGTATACTCCCTTAGCAGGGGAGCGCCTTCAGCCTCTCGGCCACCTCACCGTTTTCATTGTTATATCTCAAAAGAGATATGGCGCGTCCTGGAGGATTCGAACCTCCGACCGCCTGGTTCGTAGCCAGGTACTCTATCCAGCTGAGCTAAGGACGCACTTTTTGTTGATAAATCAACGTTGCAAGAATGGCGGTGAAGGAGGGATTCGAACCCTCGATACGGGATAAACCGTATACTCCCTTAGCAGGGGAGCGCCTTCAGCCTCTCGGCCACCTCACCGTCTTGCGGAGGCACATATTACGTTTTACCGAAAATATGTCAAACACTTTCTTTGAAAAAATCTACGAAACTGGCTTAACCGTTGCTGATTTAATCAAAGTGACTATTAAACGAACTTTATCACTCTATTATGATGAAAAAAAGAGAGTCTTCTCTGAAAAAAAGACATTTATTTTCAAATAACTTTCTGAAGTTCGAATCAACATTATTGATGAATTCACAGCCATACTCAACACAATAGTTTCTGCAAATTTTCAAAAACAGTAAAAACTAAAAAGGCCAACCCTTCGGTTAGCCTTTTTCATTCAAACTAAGCTCTGTAAACAGGAGCGACTTAGTAGTTACCTGAAGCAACGTTGCCATTGCCTTTTTCAGCTTGAATGCGCATGTAGATTTCTTCACGGTGAACTGAAACCTCTTTCGGAGCGTTAACGCCGATACGCACTTGGTTACCTTTAACACCTAGTACAGTTACAGTCACTTCATCACCAATCATCAGTGTTTCGCCTACGCGGCGAGTCAAAATTAGCATTCTTTGCTCCTTGAGTAATCTCTAAATTTTCTTGCTACAAAGCTATTATCCAACAAAAGTTATATTTTCGTAAACTACCTTGTTAGCGAAAATCAGCCTAAAAAGGCATGTTTTTGTTGAATGTTTAATGCTTCACTAGACGTAATGTAAGCATCATGCAGAATGTTTGCTGCTGTATCCACACATTCGGGTGCTAAAACTAGCATCATAGTGAGTGCATTCGTTGCGCTGAAATTGATCTCAATATCTCGCTTTGCCAACAAATCGCATGCGTGCTCTACCATTCCATTGGCCTCAAGCCCCACTGCGGTCAACAGGCTTACCACTTCACTATTACGGATTTTGTCGCTGAACACCAGATCGAACTTGGCACATGCATCTTGTTTTATCATGATACCTGCCCGTTCTGTTTCCTCGATCACATTCCAAATGTCGATACCCAACATCTGACATTGTTTTGTAGCACTAGATAAATGTTCTTTATCGACTTCGATTATGGCAAGGTCACGTTGAATGGCTATACCAGAGACGGCTTGATTGCCTAACTCCCCCTTTACCAGACTGCCTTCATTAACATCAAATGTCGAAAGCACGCGCAGTGGCACATTATTCTTCCATGCAAATTGCACTGAAGGTAAATGTAATACTTTCGCGCCTCGGCTTGCCATCGCTTCCATGGAAGGAAAATCGATAACCGCCAATTTTCGCGCGTTTTTCACTACACGTGGGTCACAAGTATAAATACCATCAACGTCGGTAAAGATTTGACACTCATCAGCGCGCAATGCGCCTGCCAGTGCCACTGCGCTCGTATCTGAGCCACCTCGACCTAATGTGGTGATATCCCCGTTCTCATTCACACCTTGAAAGCCTGCAACAATCACGATTTGGTCTTGCTCAAGCAATCCCAGAATTGTCTTAGTATCAATGTGTTTAATCGTTGCGTCATTGTGTTGATTATCCGTCACAATATTCGCCTGTGCTCCGGTAAGCGAGCGTGCAGCATGACCCAATTTATTGAGTGTCATTGCTAACAGTGCCATTGACACTTGCTCACCAGCAGAGAGCAAAACATCAAGTTCTCGAGCTGTAGGCACGCTATCTATCTGTTTAGCGAGGTCCATCAGTCTGTTTGTTTCGCCTGACATTGCAGACACGACAACAACAACTTGATTGCCATCATTTTTCGCCTTAATGATGTGTTCAGCAACTTGGTGGATTCTTTCA
Organism: Vibrio sp. Vb1755; assembly: GCF_033338635.1. Classification (NCBI taxonomy): domain Bacteria; kingdom Pseudomonadati; phylum Pseudomonadota; class Gammaproteobacteria; order Vibrionales; family Vibrionaceae; genus Vibrio; species Vibrio sp. Vb1755. The sequence continues at coordinate 28,346 of NZ_JAWOTA010000015.1, forward strand.
ATTGAACCCACAGAGGTTCCGCCAAACTTTTGCACGATAAGGGGCTTTTTCACCAGTCTTCACCTTCCCAAGACCGAAGTCTCTTTAGAACTGCTTACATCGTCAGTATTTCCTTTTAGAAAAATTATATAAGCAGTAGTTACAACAAAAACCAAATAGCCTAAATGACTCGGTTAACTTTTAGTCAATTAAACCACTTGGCTGCTAAAAAAAATTACGCTCAATCAAAGAAACTTGATTGAGCGTAATTTTAGTAGTTAAAAGCTTATAAGCGCTCTTCTAACCAAGGCTGAACTGTTTTAATTGCCTCTGGTAGTGCGGCTACATCAGTACCACCAGCTTGAGCCATGTCAGGACGACCACCGCCCTTACCACCGACTTGCTCAGCAATCATCTTAACTAGATCACCAGCTTTTACTTTACCAGTTAGATCTTTAGTCACACCAGCAATCAGGCCAACCTTGTCACCTGTTACGTTAGCAAGCAGTACGACACCAGACCCCATTTGGTTCTTAATGTCATCAACCATAGTACGTAGGTTCTTGCTGTCAGCGCCTTCAAGAGCTGCGACTAGAACTTTTGTACCATTGACTTCAACCGCTTTGCCCATGATGTTAGCGCTTTCTGCTGCCGCCATCTTATCTTTTAGCTTCTGCACTTCTTTCTCTAGCGCTTTTGCTTTCTGTGCAGATTCTGCCAGTTTCTCTTCGTACTTCGCGTTTTGAGCTTCAATCGCGTCTAATGCAGCCTCGCCTGTTACCGCCTCAATACGTCGAATACCTGCAGCAATGCCGCTTTCTGAAGTGATTTTGAATAGGCCAATATCACCTGTGCTTGATGCGTGAATACCACCGCAAAGCTCTGTCGAGAAGTCACCCATAGACAGTACGCGTACTTCGTCATCGTACTTCTCACCAAACAGTGCCATTGCGCCTTTCTTCTTAGCAGACTCAATGTCCATCACGTTGGTTTCAATCGTGTGGTTGCGACGAATTTGCGCGTTAACTAGACGCTCAACTTCTTTCAGTTCTGCTGCAGTTACGGCTTCTAGGTGTGAGAAGTCGAAACGTAGGTTGTCTGCCTTCACCAATGAGCCTTTCTGCGTTACGTGCTCACCTAAAACTTGGCGTAGTGCTGCGTGTAGCAAGTGCGTTGCTGAGTGGTTTAGAGAGATAGCTGCGCGACGCTCTGCGTCAACGATAGTTGCTACTTCATCACCTTTCGCTAGAACGCCTTCTGCCATTACACCGTGGTGCGCGATTGCGTTACCTAGTTTTTGAGTGTCCTCAACGCGGAATACACCAGACTCAGTACGGATTTCACCAGCGTCACCACACTGACCGCCTGACTCTGCGTAGAATGGTGTTTCACCAAGTACGATGATTGCTTTGTCGCCCGCAGATAGCGAATCTACTTCGTTGCCTTCAACGAACATCGCTGCTACAGAACTAGAGCCTTTAGTACCTGTGTAACCACAGAATTCTGTTTGCGTATCAACTTTGATTGCTGCGTTATAGTCAGTACCGAAGTTACCCGCTTCACGCGCACGTTGACGCTGCGCTTCCATCGCTTTCTCGAAACCTTCTTCGTCGATTGCGAACTCACGCTCACGTGCTACGTCGTTAGTTAAGTCAGCTGGGAAGCCGTAAGTATCGTAAAGTTTAAATACGGTTTCGCCGTCTAGTACTTTACCGTCTAGGTTATCTAGTGCTTCGTTTAGAATCGCCATACCGCGCTCAAGTGTACGACCAAAGTTTTCTTCTTCGATACGCAGTACTTTTTCAACCACAGCTTGTTGACGCTTCAGCTCTTCACCAGCCGTACCCATGATGTCAGCTAGAACGCCAACCAACTTGTGGAAGAATGCACCTTGTGCGCCCAGCTTGTTACCGTGACGAACTGCACGACGGATGATACGGCGTAATACGTAACCTCGACCTTCGTTTGAAGGCATAACACCATCCACGATCAGGAATGAACATGAACGGATGTGGTCAGCGATAACGCGTAGTGATTGGTTTGATAGGTCTTCGTAACCGATCACTTCTGCTGCTGCTTTGATAAGAGCTTGGAATACATCGATTTCGTAGTTTGAGTGAACGCCCTGCATGATTGCAGAGATACGCTCGATACCCATACCAGTATCTACCGATGGTTTTGGTAGCGGTTCCATAGTGCCGTCTGCGTGACGGTTGAACTGCATGAATACGTTGTTCCAGATCTCGATGAAACGGTCACCATCTTCTTCAGGCGTGCCAGGACGGCCACCCCAGATGTGCTCACCGTGATCGTAGAAGATTTCAGTACATGGACCACAAGGGCCAGTGTCGCCCATTTGCCAGAAGTTATCAGACTCGTACGGCTTGCCGCCTTCTTTATCACCAATGCGAACAATACGATCAGCGGGTACGCCAACTTTCTTGTTCCAGATGTCAAACGCTTCGTCATCGGTTTCGTAAACAGTTACCAATAAACGATCCGCTGGCAGTTTAAGAACTTCGGTTAGGAATTCCCAAGCAAAGGAGATCGCATCTTCTTTGAAGTAATCGCCAAAGCTGAAGTTGCCTAACATTTCAAAGAATGTGTGGTGACGAGCAGTAAAGCCAACATTTTCTAGGTCGTTATGTTTACCACCAGCACGTACGCAACGCTGAGCCGTAGTCGCTCGAGTGTAGGCTCGTTTTTCTAAGCCTAAGAAACAATCTTTAAATTGGTTCATACCTGCGTTTGTGAACAGCAGGGTTGGGTCGTTATGTGGAACTAACGATGAACTTTCTACGATTTGGTGTCCTTTGCTCTCAAAGAACTTGAGGAACGCGTTACGAACCTCATCAGTGCTCATGTACATGCAGCTCTTCCTGAAAATAGTCGAGTTAGAATTTTGCCGTATTGTAGATCATGCAAACAGCTGAGACTAGTTTTCTTGAGGAAAAGAGGGAGTAGGAGAAAAAATTTGAAGCAAAACAAAAATCAGTGCGGACGACTGACCGTTAATCTTCGTCCTCAAAGTTCAGCGCGTAGCTGATTTGGTCAAAACTGTAGCCGCGATACTGCAGAAAACGAACTTGTTTTGCGTACTCTTTTTGGTCTTTGGCTTTAATACCTTTGAATTTCTTTTCTGCCGCCTGTTTAGCCAGTTCAAACCAATCTTGCGGCTCTTCAGCCATAGCTTGCTCAATCACCGATTCCGCAACACGCTTCTGGTTTAACTCTTGACGAATTCGACGCTCTCCATGTCCTTTGTATACATGCTGTCTAATTTGACTCTTCGCGTAACGTAAATCATCTAAATAGTTATGGTCTAGGCAAAAATTAATTGCGATGTCGATGTCTGATTCTTCATAGCCCTTCATCGATAATTTTTGGTAAAGCTCATACTGACCATGATCGCGACGGCTAAGCAATTGTATAGCAGCCTCTTTGCTCGATAATGTTGGCGCCTGGCGTTTTTGGTACATGATGATCCTAAAAGTATTTTTGCTGTACAGGCTCTCAATGGCCTTTGTGATAATTCGATTTTTGATTTCAATAGATACAACAAAGCCCCGCATTGCAGGGCTTTGTCATTTATTAATCTATGAGAGATTAAAACTCTTCAGCTTGCTCTGGCGCTTCACCAGCTTCAGGCGCTTCCGCAAGTGCTGGCGCTAGCAACATTTCACGCAGTTTTGTATCGATAGTTTTAGCCACTTCAGGGTGCTCACGCAGGTAGTTACATGCATTCGCTTTACCTTGACCAATCTTATCGCCATTGTAGCTATACCAAGCACCGGCTTTTTCAACTAACTTGTGCTTCACACCTAGATCGACAAGTTCACCTTCGCGGTTAAAGCCTTGGCCGTACATGATTTGTGTGTTTGCTTCTTTAAATGGTGCTGCAATCTTATTCTTAACAACTTTGATGCGCGTTTCGTTACCTACGACTTCGTCACCTTCTTTGATTGCGCCAGTACGACGGATATCTAGACGAACAGAAGCGTAGAACTTAAGTGCGTTACCACCTGTTGTTGTTTCTGGGTTACCAAACATCACACCAATCTTCATACGGATTTGGTTGATGAAGATACACATACAGTTAGACTGCTTTAGGTTACCCGTTAGCTTACGCATTGCTTGAGAAAGCATACGTGCTTGCAGACCCATGTGGCTATCGCCCATTTCGCCTTCGATTTCTGCTTTCGGTGTTAGCGCTGCAACAGAGTCGACAACCATAACATCGATAGCACCAGAACGTGCAAGTGCGTCACAGATCTCTAGCGCTTGCTCACCTGTGTCTGGCTGAGAAACTAGCAATGCATCGATATCTACGCCAAGTTTCTTCGCGTATACAGGATCTAGAGCGTGCTCTGCATCGATAAACGCACAAGTTTTGCCTTCACGTTGCGCAGCAGCAATAAGCTCAAGCGTTAATGTTGTTTTACCTGAAGATTCTGGGCCGTAGATTTCTACGATACGACCCATTGGTAGACCACCAGCACCCAAAGCGATATCAAGAGAAAGAGAACCCGTTGAGATGGTTTCTACGTCCATTGCGCGGTTATCACCAAGGCGCATGATAGAGCCTTTACCGAATTGCTTTTCAATTTGACCTAGCGCAGCGGCGAGCGCTTTCTGTTTGTTCTCGTCCATTACTTTCTCCGATTTATTCATCTTCTTTGGGCGACGAATAGTAATTCATTTTTCTTAAGCAGAAGAACTGCTCAGCAATGAAAGTTATTATACTGTTGATTCATACAGTGTCCATACCTGTATGAAAAAAATTTGGCTGACCTAAAGTCGTGATTTGCTCTAGCCCTTATCAATGCTGGGCTAAAACAATTTAAGAAATTCTAGAGTAGATGTTGATACAATTGAGTCAGCGCATGCTCGACCGCTTTTTTGCGAACTTCTGCACGGTCACCAGTAAAATGCATGGTTTCGACTTGCTGCCAACTTTGGTTATCAGCAAAAGCAAAGCAGACCATGCCGACTGGTTTCTCTTCACTGCCACCCCCCGGCCCTGCAATACCACTGATGGACACACCGATGGTCGCATTGGAGTTTTTCATTGCACCCTGTACCATTTCAATCACAACTGGCTCACTCACTGCACCATGCGCTTCTAACGTTGAAGCTTGCACACCAAGCATCTCCATTTTCGCTTCATTACTGTAGGTGACAAACGCACGGTCAAGCCACGCTGAACTACCAGCAATGTCAGTAATGGCGGTTGCAACACCACCACCAGTGCATGATTCTGCGGTCGTTAAAAGATGCCCGTGTTTAGCCAATAATGCGCCTAAATCGGCACTCAATTTTGTTGTTTTTTCCATAGCCAAAATGCCCTTTGTCTCTTTTTACTTGATAGGGATTCACGTATCCTAAGCCGCTACGGAAATAAACAAAAGAACTTACCTGTGAAAGCTGAACAAAAACACACTCCGATGATGCAGCAATACCTCAAGCTAAAAGCTGAGAACCCAGAGATTTTGCTGTTCTACCGCATGGGCGATTTCTACGAACTCTTTTACGATGATGCCAAGCGAGCTTCTCAGCTTCTTGATATTTCATTGACCAAACGTGGTGCGTCTGCAGGTGAACCTATCCCAATGGCGGGTGTGCCATTTCACGCCGTAGAGGGCTACCTGGCAAAACTTGTTCAGCTTGGTGAGTCTGTGGCGATCTGTGAACAGATTGGCGATCCGGCCACCAGCAAGGGCCCAGTAGAACGTAAAGTTGTGCGTATCGTTACACCAGGTACTGTGACGGATGAGGCGCTGCTTTCTGAGCGTGTCGATAACTTAATCGCAGCAATTTACCATCACAACGGTAAGTTCGGTTATGCGACGCTGGATGTCACCTCTGGTCGCTTCCAACTGACAGAACCAGAAACTGAAGAAGCGATGACAGCCGAGCTTCAACGTACCGCACCACGTGAGCTACTGTTCCCAGAAGATTTTGAACCTGTACATTTAATGGCGAGCCGCAATGGTAACCGTCGTCGCCCAGTCTGGGAGTTTGAGCTTGATACGGCTAAGCAACAACTCAATCAACAATTTGGCACAAAAGATCTGGTTGGTTTTGGTGTAGAACATGCGTCCTTAGGGTTATGTGCTGCTGGTTGTTTGATCCAGTACGTAAAAGATACTCAACGTACGGCTTTACCTCATATTCGCTCTTTAACGTTTGATCATCAGGATCAATCCGTCATCCTTGATGCTGCTACCCGACGTAATCTGGAAATTACTCAAAATCTAGCAGGCGGAACCGATAACACGCTAGCTGCAGTACTCGACCATTGTGCAACTCCGATGGGCAGCCGAATGCTGAAGCGTTGGTTGCATCAGCCTATGCGTTGCATTGAAACGTTAAACAATCGTCTTGATGCAATTGGTGAGATTAAAGAACAAGCTCTGTTTGCCGATCTTCAACCAACGTTAAAGCAAATTGGTGATATTGAACGTATCTTAGCGCGCCTTGCATTACGCTCTGCTCGCCCTCGCGATATGGCTAGACTTCGCAATGCCATGCAACAGCTACCAGAGCTAGAATCTGTCACCGCTTCTTTGACCCATCCGTACCTAACGAAATTGGCGAAGTATGCAGCTCCGATTGACGAAGTATGTGACCTGTTAGAACGCGCGATTAAAGAAAATCCGCCGGTTGTTATTCGTGATGGTGGCGTCATCGCTGAAGGCTACAATGCGGAGCTCGATGAATGGCGAAAATTGGCAGACGGTGCAACAGAATATCTTGAGCAGCTTGAGCGAGATGAGCGTGAACGACACGGTATCGATACGCTTAAAGTAGGCTATAACAACGTTCATGGCTTCTTTATCCAAGTGAGCCGTGGCCAGAGCCATTTGGTTCCACCGCATTATGTACGTCGCCAAACACTCAAAAACGCTGAACGCTACATCATCCCAGAGCTTAAGGAACACGAAGACAAAGTACTTAACTCGAAATCTAAAGCGTTAGCACTTGAGAAACAGTTGTGGGAAGAACTGTTTGATCTATTGATGCCAAACCTTGAGAAGCTGCAAAACCTAGCTTCTGCTCTGTCTCAACTAGATGTATTACAAAACCTTGCAGAGCGTGCAGATTCGTTAGATTACTGCCGCCCAACGCTTGTGAAAGACGCAGGAATTCACATTCAAGCTGGCCGTCATCCAGTCGTAGAACAAGTAACAACAGAGCCGTTCATCGCGAACCCAATTGAGCTTAACCCAGCCCGTAAGATGTTGATCATCACCGGTCCAAACATGGGTGGTAAATCAACCTACATGCGTCAAACTGCGCTGATTGCATTGATGGCACATATCGGCTCTTATGTACCGGCAGAATCCGCACAGATTGGTTCTTTAGATCGTATATTTACTCGTATTGGTGCATCAGATGATCTTGCATCTGGCCGCTCGACCTTCATGGTAGAAATGACCGAAACAGCCAATATTCTTCACAACGCAACTAAGAACAGTTTGGTGCTAATGGATGAAATCGGACGCGGTACTAGTACTTACGACGGTCTGTCTTTAGCTTGGGCAAGTGCGGAATGGCTCGCAACACAAATTGGTGCGATGACCCTATTTGCAACTCACTACTTCGAATTAACAGAGTTACCGAACCAACTGCCAAACTTAGCGAACGTTCACTTGGATGCCGTAGAGCATGGAGACAGCATTGCCTTTATGCACGCAGTTCAAGAAGGTGCGGCAAGTAAGTCTTACGGCTTGGCTGTTGCGGGCTTAGCTGGCGTACCAAAAACGGTCATCAAAAATGCGCGTAACAAGCTATCTCAGCTAGAGCAACTGGGGCAAAACAGTGACACACCGCGTCCAAGTGCAGTAGATGTGGCTAACCAGTTGAGCCTGATTCCAGAGCCTAGCGAGGTCGAACAAGCTCTGTCAGGTATTGATCCTGACGACTTAACGCCACGCCAAGCTCTTGAAGAGCTGTATCGCTTGAAGAAGATGCTGTAAACAGACTCACACCGACGAGCAAAAAAGAAAAAAGGCTATGGGGAACCATAGCCTTTTGTGTATCTAGTGAAATACGGATTACTTAATCGTCTTCTACGTTAAACAAGTTTTCCATATTCAAACCTTGTTTGATTAGGACTTCACGAAGACGACGTAAACCTTCCACTTGTATTTGACGTACTCGCTCACGTGTCAGACCAATCTCTCGACCAACTTCTTCCAGCGTCGAAGGCTCGTAGCCTAGTAGGCCGAAGCGACGTGCAAGCACTTCTTTCTGTTTCGGATTCAACTCTTCTAACCAATGAATCAACGATGATTTGATGTCGTCATCTTGAGTCGAAACTTCTGGATCAGAGTTGTTTGCATCAGGAATAATATCCAGCAGCGCTTTCTCACCGTCACCACCGATTGGCGTGTCGACAGAGCTAATACGCTCATTAAGGCGTAACATTTTGCTTACGTCTTCGACTGGAATATCTAATTGAGCAGCAATTTCTTCTGCGGTCGGTTCGTGATCGAGCTTTTGAGAAAGTTCACGCGCAGTACGCAGATAAATGTTCAGCTCTTTCACTACGTGGATAGGTAGACGGATCGTGCGAGTTTGGTTCATCAACGCTCGCTCTATCGTTTGTCGGATCCACCATGTTGCGTAAGTAGAGAAACGGAAACCACGTTCTGGGTCGAATTTTTCGACCGCTCGGATCAAGCCGAGGTTACCTTCTTCAATCAGATCGAGTAGTGCTAGACCACGGTTACTGTATCGACGAGAAATCTTAACAACCAAACGTAGGTTACTTTCGATCATACGTTTGCGTGCCGCTTCGTCGCCACGTAGGGCGCGTCTTGCGTAAAGCACTTCTTCTTCGGCAGTAAGTAAAGGTGAGAAGCCAATTTCGCCCAAATACAACTGAGTTGCATCTAAGCTTTTACTGCTCGCGTCAAATTCTTCACGCGCAGTCGCTTTGCTTTCTGTGGATGATGATCTTTCGAGTTCGTTATCAATGGTCTTCACTGACGCATTGTCAAATGCAAACTCTTCAACTTTGGTTACTGTGTTGCTGATACTCATAACGCCTCCCCCTGGCGAGTTAGCAAGACATGACAACTCAATATGTCGCTAAATGATGTCGCAAGTTGTTTTTCAAAGTTTTAAGGCAAATAGCGTTTTGGATTCACTGATTTACCTTGATAGCGAATTTCAAAGTGTAGTTTGACCGACTTTGCACCTGAACTACCCATGGTGGCGATTTTTTGTCCGCTTTTTACGCTTTGTCCTTCTGTGACCAGCAGTTTGTCATTATGTGCGTATGCGCTTAAATAATTGTCGTTATGCTTTACTATAATTAAGTTGCCATAACCTCGTAGCGCATTGCCTGAATAAACGACTGTGCCGGCTGCGGTTGAAACGATAGGTTGACCACGCTGTCCTGCGATGTCGATACCTTTATTTCCCTGTTCTCCCGCCGAAAAGTTCTTGATTACTCTCCCTTTTGTTGGCCACAACCACTTTGAGACTTTATCACTCTTTACTGTGGTAGTTGGCGATTTTTGCTTCACTTTTTGGTTGTCTTTTGAACCAACATACTCCTTTGTTTTCGATTGTTCAACCTTCTTTGGAGGCTGTTTTTGTACGACTTTAGGCTTAGTCTCTGTAGGTTTTTGACTAGAGTTTTTACTCGAAGGTTTAGGTTTAGAGGCTGTTGATGTTTTCGTCACTGGAGCTGGGGGTGTCGTAACAACAGGAGCCACAACGGGTTCAACTTTTTGACCATATTTAGGGGCGACATATTTCGGAGCCCAAAGTTTTAGCCTCTGTCCTGGGTAGATAGTGTAAGGCTGAGTTAACTCATTGTAACGAACAAGATCATTTACATCTTTATCTGTGACATAAGCTATGAAGTAAAGTGTATCGCCTTTTTTTACCTCATAATAACTCCCTCTGTAACTCCCTCTTTCAAGGCTTGAATAGTCTTTTTTTAGGCTAGAGACAGGTGCAGGGGAATGCGCTGCACAACCAACTAGTCCTGCAGCAAACACAAAGCTAATACCAATATGACGTAGTAACTTATTCACCTATCCCTAACCCTTAAGCTAAATCACCCGCAACCAGAGGTACGAACCGAACCATTTCTACAACGGTAGAGAGATATTCGTCTCCCTTACGCTCTATTTTTAATAACTGTTGTTCCGTATCTCCAACAGGAATGACCATTTTGCCGCCATCTCTTAATTGTGAGAGAAGAGCTTGGGGAATCACTTCAGCGGCAGCGGTAACAATGATAGCATCGAAAGGACCTCTCGCTTCCCAGCCCTGCCACCCATCAGCATGCTTAGTTGAAACATTGTAAATATCCAATTGCTTCAGGCGACGCTTTGCTTCCCATTGCAACGATTTAATTCGCTCAACGGAGTATACATGATCAACAATTTGCGCCAGTACCGCAGTTTGATAACCCGATCCCGTTCCGATTTCCAGAACACGACTCGCCGATTCTAGCTCAAGCAACTCGGTCATACGAGCAACGATATAAGGCTGAGAAATAGTTTGTCCCTGACCAATTGGTAACGCATTGTTATCATAGGCTTGGTGCATCATCGCTTGAGAAACAAAGCTTTCTCGTGGCAAGCGTTGGATAGCATCCAGAACTCTTTGGTCTTTGATGCCACTGGAGATAAGAAACGCTATCAACCTGTCAGCATGTGGGTTACTCATTACTTCTCTTCCTTTAACCAACTATCCATAGCACGCAGCGACTCGTGAGCGGTGAGATCAACTTGCAGAGGCGTCATTGAAACTCGGCCATGCTCAATTGCATAAAAGTCCGTGCCCTCTCCTGCATCTTGCTCCTTTCCTGGTGGCCCTAACCAATAAATGTCATGGCCTCTCGGATCTTTCTGCTTGATCATATTCTCTGCGTGATGACGTGCACCTAAACGCGTAACTTCAATTTCACCTAAATTCTCTGATGGTAAGTCAGGCACGTTTACGTTCAGTAGACGATTCGTTGGAATCGGCGACGCTAAATGCTGTTGTACAATTTGACGTGCAATTTTAGCGGCGGATTCGAAATGTCGCTTACCCACTAGTGAAAAAGCCACCGACTGAACGCCAAGGAAATGACCTTCCATGGCGGCTGCTACTGTTCCAGAATAAAGAACATCATCACCCAAATTAGCGCCATGGTTGATTCCTGACAGAACAAGATCAGGCAAATCATCTTTCATTAGCTCATTCAGCGCGAAATGCACACAATCCGTGGGCGTGCCTTGCACTGAGTAGATATTTGGGGCAATTTCAGTCACGCGTAATGGTTGTTCTAATGTGAGTGAATTCGAAGCACCTGAACGATTTCGATCAGGTGCGACAATGGTCACTTCGGCGATATCTCTCAACTCATCAGCGAGGGCATGAATCCCTTGTGCATGAACACCATCATCATTGCTGATTAAGACTCTTAAGGGCTTCGGGTTTCGTGAATCCTGTTCCATTAGTATTCTCTTTCTACTTCAACCTCATTAACTAACTCACGAACAATAGAGGTCGCAAAAGATCCCGCATCCAGTGAGAAAGTCAGCGTAATGTTGTTACCTTCAACCGTCCAAGCTAAATCTTTTGGCTTCAGCGCAATATCGCGACGATCGTGGCGCATGCGATTACCACGAATCAGCGCCATGAGGTCAGGCTCTTCGTCTAAAAACGGTTGCTCTAATGCCAGAGCCTCGGCTTGAGTAGGCAGTGCATTATCGCCAGCAAGCGCAGCGGTAATTGCCGCTTCACCTTGTGCAAATTGCACTTGCAAATCAGTGATGTTGTTTGCATCAATCAACTGAGTGCCAGAATTCGTCTGTGCAATGTCACCATCAATGAACTTATCAAACACACCATTCTCTAGACGAGCTGAAACGATGCGGTTGAAAATCCACGAACGAGCCGCTGATAAATACATGCTGCGCTTGTTTTGATTGCGGGTACGAACGTTTTCGCGTCCCCATCGACGTGCTTCTTCAAGGTTGTTACCATCGTTACCAAAACGCTGACTACCAAAGTAGTTTGGCACGCCAACTTGTTTCACTTTTTCAAGACGTTGCTCTACATCCGCTATATCTGTCACTTCAGACAAAGTAACCACGAACTCGTTCCCTACTAGGTCACCAGGACGCAGTTTTTTATTGTGACGATCTGTTGCAAGGATTTCGATACTTGGGTATTGAGCCAAAAACGCTGAAAAATCTGGCGTTTCACCTTTCGGTAAATGGACACTTAACCACTGTTCCGTCACCGCATGACGGTCTTTAAGACCCGCCCAGCTAACGTCTTTCGACTTAACACCACAGGCTTTTGCTAACTCGTTAGCAACGAAGCTGGTGTTCTCGCCCGTTTTACGGATACGAACCATTAAGTGCTCGCCTTCGCCCGTAAAGGCAAAACCTAAATCTTCGCGAACCTGAAAATGCTCTGGCTGCGCTTTGATTTTTGCCGATGCAATTGGCTTACCTGTTAGGTAAGCCAATGAAGATAAAATGTCTGACATGATGTGTTTCCGCTGATATCACAGCTTAGAGGAGCAAATTGCTAGTTATTGCTTAAACAGAAGTACAACGGCTTCCGTTGCAATGCCTTCTTTGCGTCCAGTAAAACCGAGACGTTCTGTCGTCGTCGCTTTTACGTTAATGTTACTAATATCGGTTTCTAGGTCTTCGGCAATCGCCGCACACATTGCGTCAATGTGTGGTGCCATTTTAGGCGCTTGTGCCATGATGGTTACATCAGCATTGCCAAGACGGTAGCCTTGCTCTTTGACTCGACGGTAAACGTCTTTCAGTAGTTCACGACTGTTTGCGCCTTTCCATTTATCATCCGTATCTGGGAAATGACGACCAATATCGCCGGCAGCAATCGCGCCCAACAGAGCATCCGTTAACGCATGCAACGCTACATCGCCGTCTGAGTGTGCAATCAAACCTTGCTCATAAGGGATTGCTACACCACCAATAATGACAGGGCCTTCACCACCGAATTTATGTACATCGAAACCATGACCAATTCGAATCATTTTCTATCCTTTCTTTATTCGCCGCGCTCACGGCTTAGATAAAACTCGGCTAACGCAAGGTCTTCTGGCTGAGTGATTTTTATATTGTTCGCATTCCCTTGAACTAAGGCTGGCTTCTCGCCTAACCACTCCAAAGCCGAGGCTTCATCAGTAATAGTTACACCCTGTTCTAATGCGTCAGCCAGTGCTTGAGTAAGCTGCTGAGTTTTAAACATTTGTGGAGTAAGTGCATGCCACAATGCTTCTCTATCTACCGTATGTTCGATATCTTGTACTGCGTTTGCTCGCTTCATTGTATCTCTCACAGGAGATGCGAGAATGCCACCCGTTGAGCGGGCGCAGCAAACATCAATCAAACGGTCAATGTCGGATGTTAATACACATGGCCTTGCAGCATCGTGGACTAACACCCACTCGCTTTCCAGATGCTCATTGACATAGTTTAGCCCTGATAACACAGAGTCTGCTCTTTCTTTACCACCAGCTACACGAATCACATCTGGGTGCTTAGCAATGGACAATTCTGGGTAATATGGGTCGCCGTCAGTAATGGCAACGACCACCTTAGAAATATTTGGGTGAGAAAGCAGTTTCTCTACGGTATGTTCCAGTACCGCCTTACCTTCGATCAATAAATATTGCTTAGGGCGATCTGCCTTCATTCTGCTACCCACACCAGCAGCAGGCACAATTGCGATATGCGATGAGTTCATATCCAACATTTTAATGGTTTTCCTCACCTATAATGCGGTAAAAAGTCTCGCCATCTTTAACTAAACCGAGCTCATGACGCGCACGTTCTTCAATCGCATCAAGACCTTGCCTTAAATCATCAATCTCAGCGAACATTTCATTGTTGCGAGCTTGTAGCTTGCTGTTCACTTGTTGCTGAACTTCAATTTCATCTTTTACTGTGTAGTAGTCAGACACTCCGTTTTTACCAAACCATAGAGTGTATTGAAGCAAGCCAAACAGTAGCGTAAGGGCTATAACAAAGATTCGCATATCGCTGCTAACATTCTGTACCGGAAGGAATTAGATAAGGTGACATATATAGCATAAATGCGAGGTTGCCTCTAGGGGAGAAAGGGAGACTCACACGCTCCTTACAAGAAATAAGCAGCAAAATGAAACAAGCTCATGGGAAGCGAACCTTACCCATGACCAAAGTAAGAGCCAAAAATACAAACCTATAAATACAAAAAAACCGCCGTAGCGAGGGTTTCAAAAAGCTATTTAGCGAAACTTTACTCAGTAAGAATTAAGCTTGATCTTTAACTTCTTTAAGACCGCTTCCTTGAAACATGGAGGAGCGCGCTCACTTAGCGCTTCCGTTATATAAAAAAACACCCCGCCAAAGCAGGGTGTTTTAAAAGCTTTAAGTTAAGCTGCTAATTCAGTGAAGAATTAAGCTTGACCTTTAACTTCTTTAAGACCGTTGAAAGGAGCGCGCTCACCTAGAGCTTCCTCGATACGGATTAGCTGGTTGTACTTAGCAACACGGTCAGAACGGCTCATAGAACCAGTTTTGATTTGACCTGCTGCTGTACCTACCGCTAGGTCAGCGATAGTTGCATCTTCAGTTTCGCCAGAACGGTGAGAGATTACTGCTGTGTAACCTGCGTCTTTAGCCATCTTGATTGCAGCTAGAGTCTCAGTTAGAGAACCGATTTGGTTGAACTTGATAAGGATAGAGTTAGCTACGCCTTTCTCGATACCTTCAGCAAGGATCTTAGTGTTAGTAACGAATAGATCGTCACCTACTAGTTGAAGCTTGTCACCTAGTAGTTCTGTTTGGTGCTTGAAGCCATCCCAGTCAGACTCGTCTAGACCGTCTTCGATAGAAACGATTGGGAATTGGTTAGCTAGCTCAGCTAGGTAGTGGTTGAACTCTTCAGAAGTGAAAGTTTTACCTTCGCCTTTCATGTTGTAGATGCCAGCTTCTTTGTCGAAGAACTCAGATGCAGCACAGTCCATAGCTAGAGTTACGTCTTTACCTAGTTCGTAACCAGCAGCTGCAACAGCTTCTGCGATAACTTCTAGAGCTTCAGCGTTAGATTTAAGGTTAGGAGCGAAACCACCTTCATCACCAACTGCAGTGCTGTAGCCTTTAGACTTAAGAACTTTAGCTAGGTTGTGGAATACTTCTGCACCGATACGTAGACCTTCTTTAAGAGTCTTAGCGCCAACTGGTTGGATCATGAACTCTTGGATGTCAACGTTGTTGTCTGCGTGCTCACCACCGTTGATGATGTTCATCATTGGTAGAGGCATAGAGAACTGACCAGCTGTACCGTTTAGCTCAGCGATGTGCTCGTATAGAGGCATGCCTTTCGCAGCAGCAGCAGCTTTAGCGTTTGCTAGAGAAACCGCTAGGATAGCGTTAGCACCGAATTTAGATTTGTTTTCAGTGCCGTCTAGTTCGATCATTACTGCGTCGATTGCAGCTTGGTCTTTAGCGTCTTTGCCAACTAGAGCTTCAGCGATTGGGCCGTTTACAGCTTCAACTGCTTTAAGAACACCTTTACCTAGGAAACGTGCTTTGTCACCGTCACGTAGCTCAAGAGCTTCGCGAGAACCAGTAGATGCGCCAGATGGAGCTGCCGCCATACCTACGAAACCGCCTTCTAGGTGTACTTCAGCTTCTACAGTTGGGTTACCACGTGAGTCGATGATTTCACGACCTAGAACTTTAACGATCTTAGACATTAATGTTTCCTCTCGTTTCAAATATAAATGTCAATCTTAAAGGGCAGCAGCACAACCTTCGCCGCCGCCCGTATCCTTTTACTTCTCGAATTCGCCGCGTGCGTTTTGGCCCGCAGCCTTAACAAAACCTGCAAACAA
Source organism: Vibrio sp. Vb1755 (assembly GCF_033338635.1). Classification (NCBI taxonomy): domain Bacteria; kingdom Pseudomonadati; phylum Pseudomonadota; class Gammaproteobacteria; order Vibrionales; family Vibrionaceae; genus Vibrio; species Vibrio sp. Vb1755. The sequence continues at coordinate 44,205 of NZ_JAWOTA010000015.1, forward strand.
TGGATGTCCATCGCGAGGAGTCGAGGTGAATTCTGGGTGGAACTGAGCCGCTACAAACCATGGGTGAGCTGGGTTCTCAATCATTTCCACTAACTTCTTGTCCGCAGATAGACCTGATACTTTTAGGCCTGCTTTTTCGATTTGCGGACGAAGCACGTTATTCACTTCGTAACGGTGACGGTGACGTTCATGGATCGTCGCGCTACCGTACAGTTCACGAGCTTTAGTCCCTTTCTCTAGGTGACACAGCTGTGAACCAAGACGCATCGTACCGCCTAGGTCAGACTTTTCAGTACGCTCTTCTACGCTACCTGATTCGTCTACCCACTCTGTGATCAAACCTACCACAGGGTACTTAGTCTCTTTGTTAAATTCTGTTGAATGTGCACCTTCCATACCCGCAACGTTACGCGCGTATTCGATTAGTGCAACTTGCATACCCAAACAAATACCTAGGTAAGGCACGTTATTTTCACGTGCATATTGAGCCGCACGGATCTTGCCTTCAATACCACGATCGCCGAAGCCACCTGGTACTAGGATTGCGTCCAAACCTTCTAGAAGTTCAACGCCTTTTGTTTCGATATCTTGTGAGTCTACATACTTAATTGTGACGCTTAGACGGTTTTTCAAGCCAGCGTGTTTAAGCGCTTCGTTCACAGATTTGTATGCATCTGGTAATTCAATGTATTTACCAACCATACCGATGGTTACTTCACCAGTAGGATTTGCTTCTTCGTAGATAACCTGTTCCCATTCAGAAAGGTCTGCTTCAGGAGCAGTAATACCAAAGCGAGCACACACAAGGTCATCTAGCCCTTGAGATTTAATCAACTGAGGGATCTTGTAGATAGAGTCTACATCCTTCATTGAAATTACTGCTTTTTCTGGAACATTACAGAACAGTGCGATTTTTTTACGCTCATTCGCAGGAATAACGCGATCGCTACGGCAAACTAGGATGTCTGGCTGAATACCGATAGATAGAAGTTCTTTTACAGAGTGTTGCGTCGGCTTAGTTTTCACTTCGCCCGCTGCCGCTAGGTAAGGAACAAGTGTTAGGTGCATGAACATTGCGCGCTCACGGCCTAGCTCAACAGCTAGCTGACGAATCGCTTCCATAAATGGTAGTGATTCGATATCACCAACAGTACCGCCAACTTCAACAATAGCCACATCATGGCCTTCAGAACCTGCAATAACGCGATCTTTGATTGCGTTAGTGATATGAGGGATAACTTGAATAGTTGCGCCTAGGTAGTCACCACGACGTTCTTTACGAAGTACGTCGGCATAAACACGACCTGCAGTGAAGTTGTTACGCTTGGTCATCTTGGTACGGATGAAACGCTCGTAGTGACCAAGGTCAAGGTCAGTCTCTGCGCCATCTTCTGTAACGAACACTTCACCGTGCTGAGTAGGGCTCATTGTGCCCGGGTCAACGTTGATGTAAGGGTCAAGCTTCATCATAGTCACTTTAAGACCACGAGCTTCTAGAATAGCCGCAAGAGATGCTGCTGCAATACCTTTACCTAGAGAGGATACAACCCCGCCAGTAACAAAAATGTAATTTGTCGTCATGTTTAACCTGAAATTGGTTGAATGAGGGAAATGGAGTGCTTCTGGACGGGAGATAAATATACCAGAAGCTCCTTACCGCCACAACGTGAAATCTATCACACCGTAATTTTTTATTTTTTGCTTCAAATCAAAGTGAGCAAAGACAAACCAAAGTCCGTTTTCGTGTAACCAAACAAGCTGACCTTATATTATGTATTCTGCCAGTTTACCTCTGCCTCGATTCTTCTTGTTTTACTTCATCCCAAAAATGGTCAAGTTCTGATAAAGAACAATCTGTAAGTACTTTGCCTGACTGCTGAACCTTGCCTTCAACTTGTTTAAAACGTCGCGCAAACTTTACGTTTGCTTTTCCTAGCGCGACTTCTGGGTTTTTATCAAGGTGGCGAGCCAAATTGACAGTCGCAAATAGCAAATCACCGAGTTCCAACTCAACTTTCTCTTCATCGGGCTGAACTTGCAGTGCCTCTTCCATGACTTCGTCAATTTCTTCTCGTACTTTATCGACAACCGGGCCAAGTGAATCCCAATCAAACCCAAATTTTGCACATTTTTTCTGAATTTTTGTAGCACGAGAAAGTGCCGGTAAAGAGTTTGGTATTGAGTCTAGGATACTTTCTTCCGCTTTGCCTACTAGGGCTTTTTCTTTTGCTTTTTCCGCTTCCCAGTTCGCGTTAATTTCCTCGTCAGATTCAAACTCAACATCTGAAAAAACATGCGGGTGGCGACGAGTCAGTTTTTCGTTCACGGTTTCGACGACATCCGAAAAGTCGAACAGCTCTTGCTCTTTCGCTAGCTGACTGTAAAAAATCACCTGAAACAACAAATCCCCTAGCTCTTCTTTTAGATTGGGCCAATCTCGATTTTGAATCGCGTCCACCACCTCGTAGGTTTCTTCTATTGTATGCGGAACGATGGTGTCAAAGGTTTGTTTTAAGTCCCAAGGGCAACCGTTTTCGGGGTCACGCAGCTTCGCCATGATTTGTTCTAACTGTTCAATTGGATGACTCATTTTTTGTTCCTTTAAACCTTTCTATTAAAGAAAAAGGTGAGCAGCCAAAACCACTCACCTTCTACATTATATTTTCTCAGCAGCTTTCACTAAGTAATTGTTACTTTGACAAGGCAACAAGTTTTCGCGACTCCTGAGCATAGCCTACTATGTGATGCCCCTGAGCCGGCACGTCGGAATAAGTGCAGCTAACGCAGATAAAAAGCCAAATATGACGCAAGTGTAACTCTGTAAATAGTTGAAGTTGTAGCTAGGCGACAAACAAACGAGACTCCTGAGCATGGTTCACCATGTGATGGAGCGAGTGCGTGCAGTCAACAACGCTACAACGATAACTATGACGAGAGTTTTAGCCGAGGCGTTTCACCGTCATGACATCCTTGATCTGTTCCACACGTTTCGAAACCCGCGAAAGCACCTCAATATTGGTGACTTCTAGGTCAAAGTCCATGATGGCAAGTTGACGTCTGTAGTCGACTCGGTTCTTCATACTGGTCACTTTGATCTTTTCGTTGGCGAACAGTGTCGTAATGTCTTTGAGTAGACCACCTCGCTCCATCGCTTCAACACGCACGGTGAGGATGTATGACCCCACAAAGCCGCTGCCCCAGACTGTATCGATGATGCGCTCTGGCGCATGATGGCGCAGTTCTTCTAGCTGTTCACAGTCACTACGGTGTACTGAAATCCCACGACCTTGCGTTATGTAACCAGAGATATCGTCACCTGGAATTGGCTGACAGCAACGTGCTAGATGTGTCATTAGGTTATCGACGCCTTCTACTACAACTGCGTCTTTTTTCGGTCGGCTTTGCGCGGGTGATTTATGCTCAGCTTCTTGCAGTTTTTCCAGTGCTTGTTGATCTTCTTCCTCTGCCGTTGGCTTGTTAACTAACGCGTTGATATGGTTAATTATTTGGTTGATACGCAAATCACCGCTACCTACACCAACATACAATTCATCTGGTGTTTTGACGTTAAACCGCTTGAGGGCGTAATGCTCTGCATCTTTTAACGTTGCGCCAATTTTGGCTAACTCATGCTCAAGGATTTCACGACCTGCTTCAAGGTTCTTCTCACGGCTTTGTTTTCGGAACCAGGCGTTAATTTTGGCACGCGCACGACCAGAATGAACGAAGCCTAATGATGGGTTTAACCAGTCACGTGATGGGTTAGGTTCTTTCTGAGTGATAATCTCGACTTGGTCACCCATATGTAATTTATGCGTGAATGGCACAATACGACCTCCGACTTTGGCACCGATACAACGGTGTCCCACTTCGGAGTGAATGTGATAGGCAAAATCTAGCGGCGTTGCCCCCATTGGCAAATCGACAACATCACCACGTGGTGTAAAGGCATAAACACGGTCATCAAAGACTTGGCTACGCAGCTCATCGAGCATTTCGCCAGAGTCAGACATTTCTTCTTGCCAATCCAGTAGCTTACGCAGCCACGTGATCTTCTCATCATAACCGCTTCGGCTGCTTGCCCCTTCTTTATATTTCCAGTGCGCGGCAACACCCAGCTCCGACTCTTCATGCATTTGCTTGGTACGAATCTGGATCTCGATGGTTTTGCCTTCTGGCCCTAGAATTACGGTATGGATCGATTGATAACCGTTTGGTTTAGGGTTAGCAACGTAGTCATCAAACTCGCTCGGTAGGTGCTTGTATTTGGTGTGAACTACACCCAAAGCCGCGTAACAGTCTTGCAGTTTGTCTGCGATGATACGTACTGCTCGAACATCAAATAGCTCATCGAATGCCAAACTCTTCTTCTGCATTTTTCGCCAAATGCTGTAGATGTGCTTAGGTCGACCACTCACTTCGGCATTGATGCCCGACACTTCCATTTCGTGCGTGAGGTCTTCAACAAAGTCTTTGATGTACTGTTCACGAACGATGCGTCGCTCAGAAAGCTGCTTGGCAATTTGTTTGTAAGTTTCCGGCTGTTGGTAGCGGAAAGCGTAATCTTCAATTTCCCATTTCAGCTGACCGATGCCTAATCGGTTTGCTAGCGGCGCATAGATGTTGGCACACTCTTTTGCCGCCGCACGTCGAACTTCATCAGGCGCTTTTTTAACTTCAATAAGGTTACAAATTCGCTCCGCAAGCTTGATAACCACGCAGCGGAAGTCATCCACCATGGCAAGCAGCATGCGGCGTACGTTATCTACCTGAGATGACGCTGCACTGCCTTCCATGTTGACGTTGAGTTGGCCAATAGCAGCCATTTCTTCAACGCCGTCGATTAATTTTATGATTTCTTTGCTGTATTTCTCTTCCAGAATTTCTCTGTTAAAAGCACCACTTGAAACCAAAGGAAACAGTTGAGCAGCCACTAAAGTGGCTTGATCCATAGACAAGGTGATCAAAATTTCGATCATTTCTCGTCCACGCCACAACAACAGCTCCGCTTGCTCGTTATCAGCTAATACCGTCTGGCAATCTCGATATACTTCGATTAAGCGTGAGGCTGTGTTTTTCTCTTGTCCTAGGCTAGCCACCCAGTTTTCGAGTTCAAACTGTTCATCTTGGTTTAAATGCGCGCTTCTTACCGCAACCATCTCATCATCCTAATTATTATATTCGTGTGGTTTGACTAACACCGTCCAGGTTAGTTCTTTTTACCGCGCGTACACGCTGGCTTTATGACCACCCACCACAAATAAGGGGTCAAAGTCCTAAAGTTAGGACTTTTCAAACAATGCCATCGATTCTAGATGACTGGTATGAGGGAACATATCCAGCATACCTAATTTAGTTAATTTATAGCCTTGCTCTATCAAGCTTTGACTATCCCTAGCAAGGGTAGCAGGATTACAAGAAACATAAACTACACGCTGTGCGCCAAGCTCAGAAACTTGATCGATGATCCCACTCGCTCCCGCGCGTGCCGGGTCTAATAATACTTTATCAAACCGCTCTGCGGCCCAGGCTTGGCCTTCAAAATCTTGCTCAAGGTTAGCGTGATAAAATTGCGCGTTATTGATTTGGTTCAAAGATGCATTGTTTGTGGCTTTTTCTACCATCTCTGCAACACCCTCTACTCCAACCACGTACTTAGCTAATTTCGCAACTGGTAAACTAAAGTTGCCTAAACCACAGAACAAATCTAACACTCGGTCACTCTTTTGTGGGTCTAACCACTCAACCGCTTGTTTGACCATTTGTTGGTTTACACCTTGGTTTACTTGAATAAAGTTATTTGGTGCAAAAGGGATTTTCACTCCAACTTCTTGATAAAAAGGCATATCGCCTTCGATAAGGTCTAATTGTTCTGTCGATGGCATTAAGTACAACGATGCGCCATGACGTTTTGCCAACTCCGTTAGAGATTGAGTTTCACTCGTTGTCAGAGCGCTCAAGTGGCGCAGCGTAATACACGGCCCATTATCACCAAGTACCAGCTCTACATGACCCAATTGTTCAGGCTTTTTGAACGCTTTTAGGGCTGAGTAAATCTCTGGCAGCAAAACATTCAGTTCCGGTGCCAGCACTGGGCAATCGGTTACTTGCGCAATTTGCTTACTCTGCTTTTTACGGAAACCAAAATGTAGCTGACGGTTTTTTTTATCAACAAACAAGCTCACTCTCGCACGGCGACGGTAGGCCTGCGAATCTCCCAATAACGGGGCATCTAGTTCAATGTCACTGCCTGAAAATTTTCGCATTAGCTGACGCAACGTTTGCTGTTTGTACGTCAATTGTTGGTCATAATCTAAGTGCTGCAAATCACAACCACCGCACTCATGATAATGTGGGCAAAATGGCTCCACACGAGCTTCACTCGGCTTAAGGATTTTAATCAACTTACCGCGAGCGTATTTGCTCTTTTCTTCCACCAATTGAGTGACCACCTCCTCACCCGGCAGTGCTCCATCGATAAACAATGGCTTCTTTTTGAGGTAAGCAATGCCTGCGCCGTGGTGATCTAAACGCTCTACTTGCACTGCTTGGTGCCGAGTATTGAGTTGGGTTTTCTTTTTCGGTTGAAAGATGCGTGCCATGCTCTGTGCCTGATTTATGTGTAATTGCTCTTCGGCTTCACTATTCTTGATTGCAGCCGTTGTGTGATTCGAGTGACTTGATTATGCTTACCGTTTATTCGGTGACGTCACTTCTTTGCTCAAGGCTTTATCGTGCGCTTGAGAAATAATGCGTTATTTTCCCATATCCAGACTCCGATGTAATTAGATAACATGACCAGATATGGCTTACGAGCACGTGTAATTACACTAACTCTCGCTCCCACTCTCATTATTGGTTTATTACTGAGCGGCTTTTTCTCATTTAACCGCTACCAAGACCTTGAGAAACAAGTTATCACCACTGGTAACAGCATTATTGAGCCGCTGGCGATTGCCAGTGAAACTCATCTACTATCAGAAAGCCGAGAGGCGGTACGTCGCTTGATAAGCTACGCGCACCGCAAAAACTCCAAACTGGTTCGTAGTATCGCGGTATTTGATGAACATCATGAGCTCTTTGTAACCTCTAACTTTCATCCTAATTTTGAAGCCTTGATGTTTCCCAAAGATAAACCGATCCCGCAACTGGGTAATTCGGAAATCTACGAAAACTCACTGATATTGCGTGTCCCCATTTTGTCAGAAGGTCACTACTTAGCGGAGTTGTCGAACGAAAGCCAAGGCACAAAAGCGATTGGTTACATCGCCGTCGAGTTAGATCTCTCCTCCTTGAGGCTGCAACAGTATCAAGAAGTCTTCTCTGCGTTTTTAGTTCTGGTTCTCGGTCTTGGCTTAGCAAGTGTGTTTGCTTCACGTCTAATGCACGATGTGACCCAACCTATCACCCACATGAAGAATGTCGTTGACCGCATTCGCCGTGGTCATCTGGATGTGCGTATCGAAGGCAAAATGCACGGTGAGTTAGACCAGCTAAAAAATGGCATCAACGCCATGGCGGTATCGTTATCAGAATATCACGTAGAGATGCAGCACAGTATAGACCAAGCCACGTCCGACTTACGTGAAACGCTTGAGCAGCTAGAAATTCAGAACGTTGAGCTGGATATCGCGAAGAAACGCGCGCAAGAAGCGGCCAGGGTTAAGTCAGAGTTCTTGGCGAACATGTCGCACGAGCTGCGTACTCCGCTCAATGGGGTGATTGGCTTTACTCGTCAAATGCTTAAAACGCAGCTTTCTAACAGCCAAACGGATTACCTACAGACGATTGAGAAATCGGCGAACAACTTGCTGAATATCATCAATGACATTCTCGACTTCTCGAAACTTGAAGCGGGTAAGCTGGCGCTGGAAAACATTCCTTTTGATTTCCGAGAAAGTTTAGAAGAGGTAATTAACCTACAAGCCACAAGTGCACATGAGAAAGGGTTAGAAATCACCCTAAAAGTGGACCCTAAAATTCCACCAGGTTTAGTTGGGGATCCACTACGTATCCAGCAAATTTTGACGAACTTAGTAGGTAACTCAATCAAGTTTACCGAGCGAGGCAACATTGATGTTAGCGTAGAAATGCGCTCTCAATCAGGAGACTCCGTCGAACTGCAATTCATGGTGCGTGATACCGGCATTGGTATCTCTGAGCGTCAGCAAGCGCAGTTGTTCCAAGCCTTTAGCCAAGCAGATGCAAGTATTTCACGTCGTTACGGCGGTACTGGCCTTGGTCTGGTCATCACTCAGAAACTGGTGAGCCAGATGGGCGGCGAAATCAGTTTAACCAGCCGTCTACACCAAGGTTCAACCTTCTGGTTTACGGTGCGCTTGCACTCAACCGAGATGCCAATGAGCGAACTGATTGAAGTGGAACTTCTGACTGGGAAGCAGTTACTGCTGATTGAACCAAACATGCAAGCCGCATCCGTAACCCAACAGATTCTAAGTCAGGAGGGTATTTTAGTAACCTACCGCTCTTCGCTACCAAACAACGAAGAACAATATGATTATGTATTGTTGAATTTAGCGGCCAACCAGACTCACGATGCGGAAGTTATTACACCTTGGATAGAACAAGCGAAACGTATGGCTCCGAGTGTTCTCCTAGGGACACCGAGTACCGAATTGGCGCTTGCGGACCAAATAATGACAGAGCATCACGTCCAGTGCCTGACGAAGCCATTGTCTCGCCGTAAGTTGCTACAAAGCCTGATTAGCGAACATGTAGAATCGCCACCGGTATTAAGCGCTCCAATTACGCCAAGCGAAGGGGACCGTTTACCTCTCACTGTACTAGCAGTGGATGACAACCCTGCAAACTTGAAGCTGATCTCTGCACTGCTCCGCGAACGAGTAGAAACCGTCACCGCCTGTAGCAATGGCCAGCAAGCGGTGAACCTGGCGACAGAGAAAAAGTACGATTTAATCTTCATGGATATCCAAATGCCACAAATGGATGGGGTGACCGCTTGTAAGCACATTAAAGAGTTGGAGCTAAATAAAGACACGCCAGTGATTGCGGTAACGGCGCATGCCATGGCAGGGGAACGAGACCGCTTGCTCTCGGCAGGAATGGATGACTACTTGACCAAACCTATTGAAGAGCATGTGCTACAACAGGTTTTGGTTCACTGGAACCCCAATGCTTGTACAGAGAGCATTGGCAAAGTCGCCCCTTCATACGTTGATGAACCTGAAGGAAGCGCACCACAATCCGTTTCTTCACCTCAACAGGATGTGATTATTGATTGGCAAGCGGCCTTGAAACAGAGCGCGAATAAAGAGGATCTCGCCAAAGATATGCTGCGCATGTTGATTGAGTTCATCCCTGAAGTAGAAGCGGTTGTTGACCAAGCTCTAGAGCAAGAAGATATCTCTCGTGATGACCTAATTCATGTCATCCATAAGCTGCACGGCAGTAGTTCATATTGTGGCGTTCCAAGACTGAAGTCACTCTGTGCGACGCTTGAGCAAGCACTGCGCTCAGGGATCAGTCTTGAGGAAGTTGAGCCTGAAATGTTCGAGCTGCAAGATGAAATGATTAAAGTCACAACGACTGCAAAATTATACCTTGAACAGTAATCTGCTCGAGAGACAAGAAAGCCAGAGCATCTGCTCTGGCTTTTTAGTATTTTGTTTAAGACTTACAAGCTAGGATTCAAAAATGACCGTCGCCACAGCGTAATGACGCTCATCGGAAATGGACAGGTGAATGTGGTTAACACCCATCGCATCCGCTATTTGCTTGGCTGTGCCCGTCAATGCGAGTACTGGTTTTCCAAGCTCATCGTTCGAGATGGAAAAGTCGTGAAACGTGACCCCTTTTGCGATCCCTGTCCCCAATGCTTTTGAGGCAGCTTCTTTAACAGCAAAGCGCTTAGCAAGATAACGACCTTGCAGCTTAAGCTGTGAGAATTTGGTCATTTCTTCTTCTGAAAGAATCCGCTGAGCAAAAGGTTCACCACTACGAGCTAACGCTTTTTCAATACGCTCAATTTCTGCAATGTCGGTCCCTAACCCTATAATCGCCATCTAGATAGCCCTATGACTGGCGAGCCTCAATCATCAGTGCTTTCATGTCAGCAACCGCTTTATTTAAACCATCAAATACTGCGCGACCAATGATTGAGTGACCAATGTTGAGTTCGTAAATTTCTGGTAATGCAGCAATTGGTGCGACATTGTGATAAGTCAGGCCATGCCCGGCATTAACAATAATACCTAGATCATGTGCATAACTCGCACCAGCGGCAATCTTCTTCAGTTCAGCTTGTTGTTCGTCTTCTGTCGTCGCATCTGCATAATGGCCAGTATGTAGCTCAATAAACGGAGCACCACACTTTTTCGCAGCTTCAATCTGTTGACGGTCAGCATCAATAAAGAGCGAAACTTTAATGCCGGCATCTGTCAGCTTTTTCGTCGCAGCTTTAATTTTGTCAAGCTGCCCTACTACATCTAAGCCACCCTCCGTCGTCAGTTCTTCACGTTTTTCAGGCACTAAACACACAAACTCTGGTTTAGTTTGCAGCGCAATCTCAATCATTTCGTCAGTCACTGCCATCTCTAGATTCATACGCGTTTGAATGGTTTCACGCAGAATACGTACATCACGATCCAAAATATGGCGACGGTCTTCACGTAAGTGGATAGTGATACCGTCCGCGCCTGCACGCTCAGCAATTTCAGCAGCGTGAACAGGATCTGGGTATTTTGTACCACGTGCATTACGTAGAGTGGCAATATGGTCGATATTGACGCCTAAATAAATTGAGCTCATTTTCCGTTACTCCGTGCTCTGGGGGTCTGAATGAAAAATTCACGACTTTTTAAAGGTTTGCCGCCAAGATACGGCTTTAAGGCTATACGTGTAAAGCGTTTTGCCGCTTTTAGCTGCTCTTTAGTGACGAACCGCCGCTCACTGATAGCAATCAGTTCATTCCCTAAAAACGTGAGGTTATCGCGCCTAACCGAAGCAATAAACCCTTTCTGTTCCCGGTAACGATAGGTCATTTCTGGATCGACGGGCTCGCCGGTACCTGCACAATGCAAAAAATCCACGCCATACCCCATCGCAGACAGCAAGGCTAACTCAAAACGACGCAGTGCAGGCTCAGGGTTCTCGTTGTGCGCCAACTCGGTTAACGCATGCAAATAATCATGAAATAGTGCTGGCATCGGCACTTCAGCCATCAAAATACGGCCAATCAGTTCATTGACGTACATGGCTGAGTAGAGATTAATGCCCGTTAACGGCAAACCTAGACTTATCGGCTCGGCTTGACGCAAAGTTTTCATTGAGCCTTTCCCCGACCATTTAAGTAATAGCGGGGTAAAAGGTTGCAATGCGCCTTTTAAGTTCGAACGCTTACTGCGCGCGCCTTTGGCCATTAAAGTCATTCGGCCATATTCCTCACTAAATACATCAAGGATTAAGCTCGATTCACTGTAAGGGCGTCGGTGCAATACAAAACAGCGCTGTAAACCTTCGGAAGACAGATTACTCATCTAAGTCATTGTGCCTAAAAAGTGTGAAATAAAAAATAAGGAGCCGAGCGGCTCCTTATTTTAATCGATACTGATTTTTCATCGATGTTGGAGCGAAGCACCTTCGCAGCCAAGATTATAAATCGTCTATATAACCCAACGATCGCAACGCTCGTTCGTCGTCTGCCCAGCCAGATTTCACTTTTACCCAAGTTTCTAGGTAAACCTTACGACCGAACAATTCTTCCATATCTAAACGCGCTTCGCGACCAATGGTTTTAATCTTCTCGCCGCCTTTGCCAATCACCATTTTCTTCTGGCCATTACGCTCAACAAGAATCAATGCATTGATGTGGAAACCGTCGGTTTCTGGGTTGTAATCAAAACGTTCAATCTCAACCGTTACTGAGTATGGCAGCTCTTCACCAGTAAAGCGCATCAGCTTTTCACGCACAATCTCAGACGCCATAAAACGCTGAGAACGGTCAGTCACGTATTCTTCTGGGAAGTGATGCGTTGCTTTAGGTAAGTGATTACGCACGTGCTTACGCAGTACGTCAATGTTCTTACCTTGCTTGGCAGAGATTGGCACAACATCCACGAAGTCCATCTTCTTCGACATCTCCGCCATGTGTAGCATCACGTCGTTACGATCTTGTACGTTGTCGACTTTGTTTACACAAAGCACAACTGGGAAGTTCGATTTTTGAAGTTTGGTCAGCACCATCTCATCGTCTTTAGTCCAATGCGTACCATCGACTAAGAAGAACACAAGGTTTACATCACTCAATGACGAGTTAGCTGCACGGTTCATCAAACGGTTGATCGCACGCTTTTCTTCAATGTGAAGTCCAGGCGTGTCGACGTAAATCGCTTGGTAATCGCCGTCCGTATCCACACCCATAATACGGTGGCGTGTCGTTTGCGGCTTACGAGAGGTGATCGAAATCTTCTGACCCAAAATCTTGTTCAAAAGTGTCGACTTACCTACGTTTGGACGACCAACAATAGCAATAAAGCCACAGTGTTGGTTTTCTGGCGAGCTTGGCTCACCTTGTGATGCGAAAAACGCATCGATATCGAATTCGTTATCAGCCATTTGTTAATTGCTCAAGTGCTGTTTCAGCAGCCGCTTGTTCTGCCTTGCGGCGGCTGGTGCCTTTACCGATTACAGGCTTATCCACACCTGCTACTTCGCACTCAACCGTGAACTCTTGGTTGTGCGCTTCACCTTTAATATTAGTCACTGTGTAGACAGGCAGCGGTTTTCTTCTGCCTTGTAGGAACTCTTGTAGGCGAGTTTTCGGATCTTTCTGTGAAACGCCTGGTTTAATGGCTTCAAGGCGTGACTGATACCAACTCAGTACAATGCCTCGCACAACTTCAAGATCACTGTCTAGGTAAATTGCGCCAATAATGGCTTCAACCGCATCGGCTAAAATAGAGTCTCGGCGAAAACCGCCACTCTTCAATTCACCTGGACCTAATTTTAAATAATCTCCTAGATCGAATTCACGACCCAGTTCCGCCAATGTATGTCCGCGAACCAAAGTAGCACGCATGCGGCTCATGTCACCTTCGTTCACTTTTGGGAAACGATGGTACAGATCATCAGCGATGACAAAACTTAAAATTGAATCGCCCAGAAACTCAAGACGTTCATTGTGCTTACTGTTGGCGCTGCGGTGCGTCAGCGCCAAATTGATAAGCCCGGCATCTTGAAACTGGTAGCCGAGCTTTCTCTCTAGTTTATCAATTGGAGAATTCATACTCTCTCGATATTTGAATGGTTAGTGAATGCCACCGATGCGGTTAAAACGCACACCAGTTGGAATCCATGAAGGTAGAACACTATCTGCGCCACGATCAAACTCGAAGCTGATCCAGATCGCGACAGCTTTACCGACTAAGTTTGCTTCTGGAACAAAGCCCCAGTAACGGCTGTCAGCACTGTTGTCACGGTTATCACCCATCACAAAATACTGACCTTGTGGTACAACCCACTCTGTCGTGCCGCTGCGTGGGAAATATTGCTCCACGCGGTTACGCACAAGAGGGTTAACCAAAATATTGTGCTCAACGTTACCCAATTTTTCATCCAGTTGGATCATTGGAATACCGTTCGAGCTAAACTGACTTTCTTCAACATTGCTCAGTTTAACTGGCTTACATGCCGATTCGCCTTGGCTTTGCACGCAAAGCTGCTTATCACTTGAATAACGCACGATATCACCAGGTAAACCAACTACACGCTTAATGTAGTCCACACTTGGTTGTGGTGGGTATTTGAATACCACGATATCACCACGCTCAGGCTTACCAGTTTCCACTAGCTGAGTACGCCATACTGGGTCTTTTAGACCGTACGCGTACTTCTCAACTAAAATGAAATCGCCAACCAACAAGGTAGGCATCATTGAGCCTGATGGGATTTGAAATGGTTCGTAGATAAAAGAACGTAATACTAAAACGAATGCGATCACAGGAAAAATAGAGACGCTATTTTCAACCCACCAAGGCTGACGCTCAACTTTTTGCAAGGTCACTGCATCCAAACCATTAGACGTCTGAGCTTGAATCTCAGCCAGTTTTTCCTGACGCTTTTTCGCGAAAACCAGCTTTTCCAATAGCCAAACAACGCCAGTTACCAAAGTCGCAATAACCAACATCAGTGAGAATGTATTCGCCATTAAATTCCCTTATCTAAAAATACGAAAGTGAAAGAGCCGAAACCCTTTCACTTATTTTAATATCTAACGTCTTAAGACCGACAAGTGTGAGACAAAGTTCAACTTTAGTCTTTACCTACGTGAAGGATGGCTAGGAACGCTTCTTGAGGCAGCTCAACGTTACCGATCTGCTTCATGCGTTTCTTACCTTCTTTCTGTTTCTTCAGAAGTTTCTTCTTACGACTTACATCACCGCCGTAACATTTCGCAATAACGTTCTTACGCAACTGTTTTACAGTTGAACGAGCGATAATGTGGTTACCAATTGCCGCTTGGATTGCGATATCAAACATTTGGCGAGGGATGAATTCTTTCATCTTCTCTACCAACTGACGACCGCGAGTCTGAGACTGATCTTTGTGTGTGATCATCGCCAATGCATCAACAGTGTCACCGTTAAGAAGAACGTCTACACGTACCATGTTCGAAGCTTCAAAACGCTGGAAGTTGTAATCCAAAGATGCGTAACCGCGTGATGTTGATTTCAGACGATCGAAGAAATCCAGTACCACTTCAGCCATTGGAATATCGTAAGTCACAGCGACTTGGTTACCGTGGTAAACCATATCAACTTGACTGCCTCGCTTTTCAACACACAGGGTGATTACGTTACCGAGGTACTCTGAAGGCACAAGGATATTACAACGCGCAATCGGTTCACGAATTTCTTCAATATCATTGATCGCTGGTAGTTTTGCTGGGCTATCAACATACAGCAGATCGCCATCCGTCTTCTCAACTTCGTAAACTACCGTTGGTGCTGTGGTAATAAGATCCAAGTCGTATTCACGCTCTAGACGCTCTTGGATGATTTCCATGTGCAACATGCCAAGGAAGCCACAACGGAAACCAAAGCCAAGTGCCGCAGAGTTTTCTGGCTCGTAGAATAGCGATGCGTCGTTTAGGCTTAGTTTGCCTAGTGCGTCACGGAAGTTCTCGTAATCGTCAGAAGATACAGGGAACAGACCTGCGTAAACCTGAGGTTTAACTTTCTTAAAGCCAGGTAGCGGTTTATCACAACCATTCTTCGCTAGAGTCAGCGTATCACCAACAGGGGCACCAAGAATGTCTTTGATACCACAAACAACCCAACCTACTTCACCAGTACGAAGGGTATCGGTATCTACTTGTTTTGGCGTAAAGATACCAAGGCGGTCTACACCCCAAACTTGGCCCGTACTCATCACTTTGATCTTATCGTTCTTCTTCAGTTCGCCGTTTTTAATACGCACTAGAGAAACAACGCCAAGGTAGTTATCAAACCATGAGTCAATGATCAGCGCTTGTAGTGGCGCATCTGGATCACCTTCCGGAGCAGGGATCGCTGACACAATGTTCTCTAGAACGTCATCAACACCGATGCCTGTCTTCGCAGAACAGCGGGTTGCTTCCATTGCATCGATACCAACGATTTCTTCAATTTCTTCCGCTACACGCTCAGGATCGGCTGCTGGTAGGTCAATCTTGTTCAAGATTGGCACAACCTCTAGATCCATTTCGATCGCGGTGTAACAGTTAGCCAGTGTTTGAGCTTCAACACCTTGACCCGCATCCACAACCAATAGCGCACCTTCACAAGCCGCTAGAGAACGTGATACTTCATATGCAAAGTCAACGTGCCCCGGAGTATCGATGAAGTTCAGCTGATACGTCTCACCGTCTTTAGCGGTGTAGTTTAGCGTCACACTCTGAGATTTGATGGTGATGCCACGCTCACGTTCAAGATCCATAGAATCCAGAACCTGTGCGGCCATTTCACGATCGGTTAACCCGCCACAAACTTGGATTAGACGGTCTGATAGGGTCGACTTACCATGGTCGATGTGGGCGATAATCGAAAAGTTACGAATGTGCTTCATAGATTTAGGGTGACTAACTCTTTACAAATAGGGACAGTAAGAAACGCCATCTACTGACGGCATTTCAATCAAGTTGGCAGATTCTACCGAATTTCGTTAACGGGCGCACGTAATTTAAAGTACATACCCAAATAACCTTTAGTGGAGGGGGACAGCACTTACTGGATTGGCTCTCCAAGTACCCGAACGAGGGTAACTTGGCGCTTAGATTCATCTTCTAACGGACGAGAAACACGTTTTGCGATCCACATTCCACCAGCGGCAAACAATACCGATGCCAATATGATGATGCCTTCCCCGCCGGCTGTCAGCGGCGCTAATAGGAAGTGACCAAACATCGCACCGATAATCAAACCAAACAATGGCAGTAAATAAACCGCCATTGCTGATTTTATTAGGCTCGACTCAGGAAAACCAATCTCGACGACTTGACCTATTTTCACCGATTTATCCGTGCGCAGGTGCCAAGATAAACTCTTGTTACCAATGGCTTTAGTAACAACGCCCGTTCCACAGCTTTTCTGTGAAGAGCAACTACTGCAACTGGTCTGCTGTTCGCAACTTAAATCAATTTCGTATTGCTTGCCGCGACGATGCACGTCTGTCACGGTAGCCAACGCGGTCATCATTGTTATTTACTCTTTGTTACATTAAATGTGACAGATTGGGCGATACGCTGTGCTGTGGTCGGTGGAATGTCTCCTACAACAGAGATTTCATGTTGACCACTCACAAAACTGTGTAGCGTTCTTCTGCCTTGGCGAACCAACTGCCCTTTTAACGAATGCTCATCCTTGTTTGCTACGTAAACAGAGAAGCTAAACAGACCATCAGAATACAGCTGGCTCTCCACCATTTGGTTAGTAACGGCCATACGATAGCGGTTGAGCTCGTTCGGCTCGAAACCCTCAGGGATCCAACCAACCTGCCAATTACTGGTCCCAATATCGCCTTTTGGCATGGTGAGAACAGCAGGTAATTGAACATCTTGCAGGCCACTCATTAACTCTGCGATTTTTGGGTTTACCGTGTAAGAAATAGTGCGATATTGTTCAAGCATCTCACCATCGCGGTCCACAAGGTCGGCACGTAACGGCAATTTACTCTTCTCATCGATCCATAGTACGTATGAATAGCGCAGACCGTCTTTAGGAACAATACGCAGCACTTGTGTTGCCACACCAGCTTCACGAGCTCTACCCACTTTTACGTAGTCGTAATACAAGTTTAGCTCATCGATATTGGTGTTGAGCATAGGCATAGTCGGAGCGACCATTTTACCTGACTCGATGGTGAATGGTTCTAAACCCGTTTCGATATAACTTACTTCAGTTCCGCGACGAATCACTTCACGCACAGGGCCACTTAAGTAGACAAGATGAGCATATTGATCGTCACCATGCGTGGCATGACGATACAGCAACGGCTCAATGCTGTTCTTTTTGATAAGGATATAAGAGAGTTCGTAACTTAAATTCTTACTCGCCTCGCTCATTTGATGCAATAAAGCCTCCGCTGGCTTATCACCAGCAAAGGCTTGAGAAGACATCATACTGAACAGAGCGCAAGCGCTGATCAGAAATTTTTTCATTCAATATCCGGATTCAGATTTGCATCTTGTTGAGATGCATCACTGTTAATTCGTAACTGCAATTCGTAGTCTCGCAGCATAGCATGAACACGCTTGCGCTGCTCTTGCATATTTGCCTCGCCTACAGAACGTTCTACAGACTCACGAGTCAAACTCACTGGTTCTGCGCTGCCAGCAAACGGAACCGTCTGCAATACAGGTAATTGATCTGTTTGCGGCGACATTGAATCGCTACCACCGTACTGCTGTACACCTAAAATAACAACAAGCGATACACATGCAGCAACAGCAACTTGACCAAACTGCGTCAACCAACCTGGCAACTGACGTTTTGCTTTTTGCGGTTCTGGTTGCGACTCTTTTGGCGTATCCGCAATTGAGATAACATTTGCACTGTGCGAATCAAACGCACGGTGTGCAGGTTCATCTTCTAACGCTAACGCCACGCTTTCAGCAATATTCCACTCAGGTTTTGCTGGCGCTTCGCCTCGCATCACATCACCAATCAGGTGATAGTTCTGCCAAGCATCACGGCTCTCTTGGTCTTGCTCTAACTCTTGAATTAAAGCCTTATCGACCAATTCTCCATCCATGAGAGCTGAAAGTTTTTCTTTGTCAGCCATTATTTTCACCATAGTTATTACTTGTACTAGCGTTGCAAAAGAGGTCTGATTTTCTTTTCCACCGCCTCACGAGCACGGAAGATACGCGATCGTACCGTTCCTACCGGGCAATCCATCACTTCTGCAATTTCTTCATAACTCAAGCCATCGAGCTCTCGTAATGTCATTGCGGTTTTTAAATCTTCAGGTAAAGCTTCGATTGCACTGAACACCACCCGTTGCAATTCTTTGGACAACGTTAAGTTCTCAGGGTTCGATATTTCTTTAAGTGCACTACCTGTTTCGTAAAATTCAGCATCTTCAGCATCGACATCTGTCGCTGGAGGTCTACGCCCTTGAGCAACAATGTGATTTTTCGCAGTATTCACTGCAATGCGATACAGCCACGTATAAAACGCACTTTCCCCACGAAAGCTAGGGATAGCTCGGTAAGCTTTAATAAACGCTTCTTGTGCTACATCTGGTACATCGCCAGGATTACTAACGTATCTGGAAATAAGATTACATACCTTATTCTGGTACTTTGTTACCAACAGGTTGAATGCTTGCTTATCGCCATTCTGAACTCGCTCAATCAATACTTGATCGGTCAGCTGCTCGTTCATTCGAGCGGATACTCCTATTTGTTATGCCCCTACTCTTCTCAGATATGGGTACTAATTATGCAAAACGTAGTATTGACACCACTGCTTACTTGAGCACTATTGTGACCCTAACGTGAATGAGAAAGTTCCATGGTTTCTCAAGTTTTTTGTCATTGTTTTTTCACAGTGTGATGTCTGTACCCAAATGACCACCGCTGCCTGACTTTAGTCTAAGTTTGACAAGCGAGCATCTTGGAGGGAAATGGGTATAATGAATGATCTCTGTCCCAGATTGTGCTGGGTCGAGCATGGAAAAGCAATGGCATTGACAAACTATTACTTTTCATTTGCATGGCTAATGGCTATCTGAACACCGCGTTACAAATTATAACTTAGGAAGCATGCTCATGCTCTGCATGAAAAAGAAGAGTGGCTCAGTCACCGCCGTAACACGGACGTCGATAGGTCTCCCAACTTAGCCCTTAGCGACAGATGTCGCGATAATGGAATGCACATGGTGTGCAAATAATACACAAGGTAACTTTGTTACCTTAGCTTGGGATTATAAAAGTTATATGAACACAAATCGTGAACATGAGTGTGATGTATTAGTGGTAGGGAGTGGCGCGGCAGGTTTGTCGTTGGCTTTGCGCGTTGCTAACCACTGTAAGGTGATGGTGCTGAGTAAAGGACCACGCAGCGAAGGGGCAACCTACTATGCTCAAGGCGGTATCGCTGCCGTATTTGATGAGTCAGACACCATTGATTCACACGTTGAAGACACGCAAATCGCCGGGGATGGTATTTGCGATGAGGAGACCGTGAGGTTCATTGCTGAGCATTCAAAAGAGTGTGTACAGTGGTTGATTGACGGTGGTGTCCCATTTGATCGTGAAGAAGATGACTCTGACGATGAACCTCGCTACCACTTAACTCGTGAAGGTGGTCATAGCCGTCGTCGTATTCTCCACGCGGCAGATGCGACAGGTATGGCGATGCAAACCTCCCTGCAAGATAACGCTCATAATCATCCAAACATTCATGTTCTCGAACGTCATAATGCTCTGGACTTAATCACCGAAGACAAAATTGGCGGTGATAAAAACAAAGTTATCGGTGCTTATATTTGGAACCGCAACGAAGAGCATGTCGAAACCGTGCGAGCCAAATTTGTGGTTCTCGCTACAGGTGGTGCTTCAAAGGTTTATCAATACACCTCTAACCCAGATGTGTCGTCTGGTGATGGTATTGCGATTGCTTGGCGTGCAGGGTGTCGTGTGGCTAATATGGAATTTAACCAGTTCCATCCGACGTGTTTATATCACCCAGAAGCACGTAACTTCTTGCTAACTGAAGCGTTACGTGGCGAAGGTGCTTACCTGCGTCGTCCAGATGGTTCTCGCTTTATGCCAGATTTCGATGAACGTAAAGAGCTTGCTCCGCGTGACGTCGTGGCTCGTGCTATCGACTTCGAAATGAAGCGTTTAGGCGCCGACTGTATGTATCTCGACATCAGTCATAAGCCTGCTGACTTTATTACGAAACACTTCCCTACCATTTATTCACGTTTGATGGACTTGGGCATTGACATGACTAATGAGCCAATCCCAATCGTACCTGCTGCACACTACACTTGTGGCGGTGTCATGGTGGATAGAAATGGCTGCACCGATCTGAAAAATTTGTATGCGATTGGTGAAGTTAGCTACACCGGGCTGCATGGTGCTAACCGCATGGCATCAAACTCACTTCTCGAATGTGTGGTTTATGCTTGGTCTGCGGCAAAAGATATTCTAAAACATCACACTAACGTTGAGCTACCCTCACAGGTGCCATGTTGGGATGAAAGTAAAGTAACCAATAGTGATGAAGAAGTGATCATTCAGCACAACTGGCACGAGCTTCGTCTGTTTATGTGGGACTACATGGGCATTGTGCGAACTGACAAGCGTTTAGAGCGCGCCTTACGCCGTATCCAACTGTTGCAACAAGAAACACACGAGTACTACAGCAATTTCCGAGTGTCGAACAACTTATTAGAACTGCGTAACCTTTTACAAGTAGCAGAGTTGATGGTTCGTTGTGCGATGCAGCGTAAAGAGAGTCGAGGTTTGCACTACACGCTTGACTATCCGAACCAACTGGAAAACAGCGGACCAACGATTTTGGTTCCAGCTAAACAGCTTTAACTTTACCAATTAAACTATTACATCAGCAGGGAGCATTAGCTCCCTGTTTCATTTCCCATTGGCGTAATACCAAAGATAGTTGACGATACTGCTCATCGTCACAGCTATCACGCCAAATCGTAACACTACGGCCAGATTGCAATTGGAATGTTATCTTGAATGGTGATGCCGATGTATCGACTCGCTGTAAATGACCCTTTTCGGACTCAATATCTTCCGAGTATTCGCCATACTCAAGGGCATCAAACCTAACCGAGCCATCGCAGTGCACATACCAATGCCCATGACTTGTAGGTTGAACAAGGCCTTGGCTTGAGAGAGCCTTAACAATCAGTAATAACAAATAAGTCGATAATACGAGCGGAATGCTAGAGAAGATAACAGCCCAAGTCATCAATAAGAAAAGTACAACATTGAGGACTCGGGCAGTCAGAGAGGGAGAAGCAGTAAAATTAACGAACTTTGCTGAGGTTATGGGCGACAATTTTATCAACCATTGCTGCATGACCTAAATTTTCGCTACGGCCATGCCCCATTACCCAAGTAAACAGATCAGGATCATCGCATTCAAGTAAAGAAACAAAGTCACGCTGCTCTTGTTCACTCAGAGTATCAAAGCACTCTTCAAAAAACGGCATAATTACTACGTCAAGCTCAAGCATGCCTCGACGACAAGCCCATTTAATACGCGCTTTTTCTTCCGGAGTGTACATTCACTATTCCTTCATAGATGTCTTGTTGTTAGTGCGGAGTGTAACAAGGGATGTGCTACGTCACTAGTGTGCGGGTCACAATACGATAGTGAAAGCAGACAAATGTTGATTCGTAAATCGCTCCCCTAGTATCTCAAGGTTATTTGGGTATAACATAGCGGAAAAATATCTTCAAAAGGCATTGTAATTATGGAATGGCAAACTCGTTTTTCAGCATTACCTCTCTCAACTCAAGACGCACTTCCAGAGTTATCTATCTCACTGCTGGATAACTTCGGCATGATCACCATGATCGGTGATGATAAAAAATCATACTTACAAGGTCAGGTTACCTGCGATGTTGTTTCTTTAGAACAAGACCAATCAACACTGGGCGCACATTGTGATGCGAAAGGCAAAGTGTGGAGCGTGTTCCGCCTTTTCCATCATCATGATGGCTACGGCATGATCCAACCAAAATCGGCGATTGACGTAGAACTTAGTGAAATAAAGAAATACGCCATTTTCTCTAAAGTAACGATTGAAGCTTCTGATGACGTTATCTTAGGTGTTGCTGGCGTCAAAGCCGACGAATTCATTTCAACAATGAGCAAGACAACTGGCAGCGTTCGCCCAGTTGACGGTGGCACAGCCGTGCAAGTTGCACAAGAGCGCTGGTTACTGATATTAAGTGCGCCAGAAGCACAGCAAATCGTTGAAACTACCGACGCTGTCTTTACGACAAATGAGCTTTGGAATCGTTTCGATATTGAGGCAGGTTTACCATTTGTCTCTGCATCCGCGCAGAATGCTCACATTCCACAAGCACTTAACGTGCAAGCTTTAGGAGGCATAAGCTTCACAAAGGGCTGCTACACGGGACAAGAAACGGTAGCACGAGCGAAGTATCGCGGTACCAATAAACGTGCGATGTATATCGTAAAAGGTGCAACTTCTGCTCCATTCAGTGACGAACCAATTGAGCTCGAACGCAGCGTAGGTGAAAACTGGCGTTCAGTAGGTGCTTTATTAAATCACTACCAGTTCAGTGACAATCACGCGATTGGCCTGATCGTACTGCCTAATAATCTCGATGAAGACACTCGTCTTCGTTTAGTTGCGCAACCAGAATGTGAATGGACAATCGAATCACTGCCTTACAGTCTTGATGATGAGTAATACAATCAATACTCCTTTGATGCAATTTCTCACAGACCAACACGTTCCGTTTCGTCTGTTACCGCATCAAAGACCAGCAACCACCATTGAGGATGTCGCGCACCAACGCGGCATTCGCCCTTCTCAAATGGTGAAAGCAATCTTGCTACGAGACATGGGTAATCAATATGCACTCGCCTGTGCACCAGGTGATCGTAGCGTTGATCCCAAAAAAGTGCGCTCGTTACTGAAATGTCGCCGGATGACTTGTGTTGATCAAGCCGATGTTGAGTCCATCACTGGTTACAAAGTTGGTACTGTCACTCCTCTGTTACTCAAACGTCATATGCCAATCGTGTTCGACCCCAGCTTACTAGAAGAACAGGAAGTCACGATCAGCAGTGGCGATCGAATGGCTGGGCTGGCGCTTTCTATTCAAGATCTTATCCAATTGTGCCAGCCGACCGTAGCTGAGATCTGTCGTTAATCGTCTAAAAACAATGTAATGACACGTAGTGTTTCTATCACTGCGTGATCTCGCTCATATCTACAAAAATAGACATGAGAATTTTTAATCACATATAAAACATAAATAGTCACAAAGATAAAACTCGTATATGCTGAATTTGTTGGTTAAGTTTCAAACAAGCACTTAACCAATATAAAGTGAGTCAGCTAGCTGAGTGACAGCATTCATGCAGTTAGTTATCCACTTTTGTGTAATGCATCTGTGACTATTCGCCCGCTGAAGCGGGCTTTTTTTTACGTGGAACTTTTTCTCTTTCATTTCCTCTAATCGTTAGAACGTAAAGTGTGTTACGCGAAGCACGACCTTAATAGAAACAACTAGCAAACAACCGTTTTCGTTCTATTCTTAATTCTGTAACAAAACTATTGCTTAATGCGTCACGTAAAAAGGAGTGTATTGGGTAAGGGTTCCTTTAGAGAGGTTATTTTTGGGGTAATCCTCACGCTATTTAAGAGATGACACTGTCAAATTGTCTAAGACAACACAATTCTCTGACGCAACACCCTACATCTGTATTTAATACTATTGCTGTCACAATAATTTTCGCGTCCAGAACGTAGAATACCTAGGCTAGGTTAGATAAAAGGAAAGTAAATATGAGACTGTTTAAGCGCTATACACCAAGTATGATTGCTAAACATATAAGTCGTCTTTTTAAAGGAAGAATTTATATTTACGGGGTCGGTAGATTCGAGTTTGATAACGGTAAGTTAATACTGCCGGAGAAAGCAGAGCAACGCCATTTCCGAGCGGTCAAAGAGATCAATCAAGAAATAATGAAACTCCGATGCGCATATGCTTAGCAAAATGTTGATAAAACAAAGGCTGGATTAACCAGCCTTTTGTGTATTTGAAGTTCGCTTTGCACTTACTGACGCGCCAGATCCGGCAAGTGTCCCTTTAAACCAAGCGCGCGCTTCATGATCTCATCTTTCGCTCCCGGCAGTTGCCCCGCTAAACTCAAGCCAATGCCACGAACAAGCTTCTTAGCAGGGTTCTCGCCAGAGAACAAATCTCGAAACCCTTGCATAGTAGCGATCATCTTTGCCGCTTCCGCTTTTCGCCAACGCTCGTAGCTTCTTAGGTTGCGTTTACTACCGATATCTTGTCCCTGCTTCCAAAGTGCTAACACCTCTTGAGCAAGACTGGCCGCATCTAATAAACCCAAATTCACACCCTGCCCCGCTAATGGGTGAATGGTATGGGCCGCATCACCAACCAGCGCGACTCGCTCGACGACAAAATCTCGCGCATAGCGCATTTTCAAAGGAAACGCAGCACGCTCTCCCACTACTTCACATAGACCAAGTCGAGCATCAAACTCACTCGTCAACGCTTTATTGAAATCATGTTCACTCATCGCCACTAACTGCTCTGCTCGATTTGGCTCCGTGGACCAAACAATAGAGCACATATTTGGTTGCGACATTGGCAAAAATGCCAACGGTCCGTGAGGAGTAAATATCTGGCGCGCAATGCTGTTGTGTGGCATAGCAGTTTTGACATTCGCGACCAAAGCATGATGACCATAGTCCCAATGCGTTAATGGAATATCCATTTGATGGCGAAGCCACGAATTCGCCCCATCGGCTCCGACCACTAATTTAGCGGTCATGGCTTGGCCATTATCGAGCGTCAGCCAGCTTTCTTGCTCACCGACCGCGAGAGTCGCGCAACGTGCAGGCATAAACATAGTGACGTTATCGAGCTTTTGGACTTGTTCAAGCAGCGCAAGTTGAATCACACGATTCTCAACAATGTGCCCTAAATCAGGTTGTGCCATACTTTGTGCATTAAATTCAATACTGGCAAAGCTATCTTGTTCCCATACTTCCATGCCATGGTAAGGTGAAGCTCGGCGCTGTTCTATGCCCTGCCAAGCACCAAGTTTACGCAAAATCGTCTCACTAGAGCGGCTCAGCGCAGACACACGAACATCGGGCAATTCTTTCAACGAATCATCTGGCACTTTACCTTCAATAACGGCGACACGCAGATCACTGTCTTTGAACGCGGCAGCAAGTGCCAACCCAACCATCCCTCCGCCGATGATGGCGATATCTACACTTTGCATCATTGCTTTTTATTACCTAATTCAGTGCGGCCGTTCATCGTTTTACCAAGCCAAGTGTATGGCGTAGTAGCGGCTGCTTAAAAATAGAAAGGTTATCCATCGCTGCTAAGGCAGTATTTCGGCCAATTCGCATCGCGGGTAAATCATTTGAAAAAACATGCACCAAGGCACTGGTTAGCCAAATAGTTTCGCTTCGATCTGCTTCTCTACGTTGACTAAAGCGCATCAGGCCTTGATAAAGACCCACATCCTCACTTTGGTGCACAATTTCTTCTGCTAGTGAGACTACATCGCGAATACCGAGATTAAAGCCTTGTCCAGCTATCGGGTGCAGCGTTTGCGCCGCATTTCCAACAATCGCAAAGCGATGTGAAATATTTTGCTTTCGATGGCGAAGAAGCAATGGGTAACTTGCACGACGCCCCACTTTTTTCATCGCGCCTAAACGCCAACCAAAATCGTTCTGTAAATGCTGGAGAAATGCTTGATCAGATAACTCAAGAACGGCTTGGGCTTCTTCAGGGTGCAAACACCAAACTAAGGACATTCGATTGTCACTCATTGGCAATAAAGCAACAGGGCCATTTTCAGTAAAACGTTCAAAGGCTCTACCTTGATGAGGTTCTTGAGTCACAATATTGGCAATGACAGCCACTTGTTCAAAATCTTGCTCAGAAAGTTCTAGACCAATTTTCTGACAACAGGTCGAAACAGCACCATCTGCAGCCACCAGCAGTTTTGCTTCAAGTTGCTCACCACTTTTCAACGTCACATGGGTACAGTTTTGCTCGCGCTCGATATCGGTAACGGAGTCAGGACAAAACAGCGTAATTGATTCGCTGCTGTCTAATAATTCTTGATATACACGCCCAACATCGGCTAATTCTACAACATACCCTAGAGCTTCAACCCCAACCTCTTGCTTGGTAATCTCCGTCATCCCAGCATGAGAACGGTCAGAAACGTGGATATGTTCAATGGGTGTGACAAACGGTTCTACTGACGTCCAGAGCTGTAGTTGACGCAACAGATTGACAGTACCGTAAGACAATGCGATTGAGCGAGAGTCAAAACCAGGGTGCATATCTGATTGTGCTTTAAAAGGCTCAACGACGGCAATGCGGAGCTTTCCCTGAGACAAATGGTCAATCGCCAATGCTAACGTTGCACCAGCCATGGCACCACCAGCAATGACTACATCATATTGCTTCATACTAACCTCTGGACGGTCTACGATTAGTGAATAGTAGGTTTTTTGTCGCTGCTTTCAGGACGAACACCAAATTCAGCATGAATCGTTAGTACGCAAGCTTTGATGTGCTCAATCACTTGCTCTAGCAATTGCGCTTGTTCACCAAGATCGTCATCTTCATCGATGCCTAATTTGGCAATCTCTTCTAGGTCAGCCAGTGCTTCTTTAGCGTCATCAGATGCTTTATTAAGCGCAACGCCTGCTAGACCTAACCCAGAAATAAAGTGGTTTACAAAGTCGGACACACTGTCAGCTAATGCGAATAAGCCTTCTTCGCCCGGCTCATCTGGCAATAGTAAAGACAGCTCCATTGACGTGCCAGTAAGCTCATTAACAGTAACGTTGAATATGCTCTGAGCAAAAGTGAGTGCTGTCGAGGGCCACCCCATCCCATCATTGGTGTAGTCAAAAAGAATCGGCTGCCAAGTTTGATCATTGATCGCCAATCCACCACTTAACATGCCAACAAATAAGCCATGTAACTCCGCCGGTGTCACTGCTAGGCTTGCCGATTGCAGTTCAGCAGCAATAGATTGGTATTCAGGAAGGGTGATTTCACTCATAACTTGGCTCATTCTTACGTAATAATGTATTGGTATATCCTACCATCAAGGTTAGTGGTCTGAAACGGCTATCAAATTCAATTTTGGACAGCATTTGTTCAATTTGCCCAATTCCTGTGTGATCTCGTCATCATTTCTCTTTCTGTGATGGGAAATGCTTGAATCTTAATAGCGGTTTTCCTATAGTTTGCTCCTCGGTAGTTGTATGAAGCAACACCTTAGATAGCGCGAATATAGAGTTTATTCATCATGAGCAATCAAGCGATCGACGTTGAAATATTAGGCAAACTTACACGAGTGAATTGTCCGACAGGACAAGAAGAGTCTCTTGTTGCAGCGGCAAAAGATCTGGATCGCCGATTGAAAGAAATGAGCGAACGTACTAAGGTAACCAATGAAATCCAACTGCTGACCTTTGCTGCATTGAATATTTGCTATGAGTTGCACACCAAGTCATACGAATCCAATGGTCAACAGCAAGAAATTACTGAGCGAATGGAAAAGCTCACCGCGTCTTTAGAGAACGCACTAAGCAAAGTTACGCAAGGACAGCAGTAAATACAAAATTTACCCTGGGGTGTGCGTCAGCAGGATTTAAGTCCCTGAGCCGATAAGCAATACCTAAGGGTTAGTATTTGGTAACTATTGAGCAAGCTCGGCATGCACCGAGAAGCCTACGGTTGTCATTGCTGATCCGCCTTGAACCAGCTGGTTCAAGGGCCACAATCCTCAACGGCACCCTGGGGTATTCTCTCTATGTCAGACCTCTCTCGACAAGACTTCCGCAAACTGATTCGTGAAAAGCGCAACGCTCTGTGCAGTGATACGCAATACCAAGCGGGAATCGACCTTATTACTCAATTTTCCCAACTTCCTGAAATCGATCAGGCGCAACATATTGCCATCTACCTTTCTGCAGACGGTGAGCTTGATACTAAACCGCTCATTGAATGGTTATGGCAACAGGGAAAATCGGTTTATCTGCCCGTCATCCATCCCTTTTCTAAAGGTCAGTTACTGTTTCTTCAGTATATAAGTGATGAACAGCTCGTCTACAACAAGTACGGCATCTTAGAGCCCAAGCTCGATATCAGACACCTCAAACCCGTTCGCCAGCTTGATTTAATCTGCACGCCTTTAGTTGGGTTCGACAGTATCGGACACCGCTTAGGCATGGGCGGAGGGTACTACGATCGTACTCTGTCACGTTGGTTTATAACTGGAGAGGGTGCTAAACCTGTCGGTATCGCTCATGACTGCCAACATGTAGAACGCTTACCAATTGAAAGCTGGGATATTCCATTACCTAAGATCGTGACCCCAAGCCAAATATGGCAATGGGAAAGTGACAAGTAAGCCGCTATAATCACGCCCGCAAACGTTAACGAACATCTATTCAGGAGATTGGCATGACTCAAGATGAAATGAAAAAAGCGGCTGGTTGGGCAGCACTAAAATATGTTGAGAAAGGCAGCATTGTCGGTGTTGGTACTGGCTCTACCGTGAATCACTTCATCGATGCACTAGGCACTATCAAAGATGATATTAAAGGTGCAGTGTCTAGCTCTGTCGCTTCAACTGAGCGCCTTAAAGAGCTTGGTATTGAAGTATACGAGTGTAACGATGTAATGAAGCTGGATGTGTATGTTGATGGCGCAGATGAGATCAACCCAGCACGTGAAATGATCAAAGGCGGCGGCGCGGCTCTGACTCGTGAGAAAATTGTCGCAGCAATCTCTGATAAGTTCGTATGTATCGTTGACGGCACTAAAGCAGTTGACGTACTTGGCCAGTTCCCATTGCCTGTTGAAGTAATCCCAATGGCACGCTCTTACGTGGCTCGTGAATTGGTAAAACTAGGTGGTGATCCAGCTTACCGTGAAGGCGTTGTGACTGACAACGGCAACGTGATTCTGGATGTGCACAATATGCAAATTACCAACCCGAAAGAAATGGAAGACAAAATAAACGGCATCGCTGGTGTGGTGACTGTGGGTCTTTTCGCTCATCGTGGTGCTGACGTAGTGATCACTGGCACACCAGAAGGTGCAAAAATTGAAGAATAAATAACAGCCCAAAATGAACCTATCTGGTTCACTTTTCTGTTATTTCATTACATACGGTGCTGCAAGGCACCGTTTTTTATTCCTTTCTATAAGAAAATTATCTCTTATTCCGTAATTTTCTTACCCAAAGCAATTTTTTTTTGTTACTTTATTGAACAGAAGACGCACAGGGAAACGTTTGTCTTCCTACAAAACTGTTAATTATCCCCTTTTTAATAGTTTTGCCCAATGTGCGCCACATTAGCCCACCTTTCCATTTTAAGGACGAGAAAAAATGGCCAAAGTTTCACTGGAAAAAGAAAAGATTAAGATCCTCTTGTTAGAGGGACTCCACCCTTCTTCAGTTGAAGTTCTTCAAGCAGCTGGTTATACCAACATTGAATACCATAAAGGTTCCCTTCCGGAAGAAGAACTAATTGAAGCGGTAAAAGACGTGCACTTCATTGGTATCCGCTCCCGTACGAACCTATCCGAAGAGGTAATCAATGCGGCGAACAAGCTGGTTGCAATTGGCTGTTTTTGTATTGGTACTAACCAAGTAAACCTAGATGCAGCAGCAAAACGCGGTATTCCTGTCTTTAATGCACCATTCTCTAACACTCGAAGCGTGGCAGAGCTTGTACTTGGGCAAATCCTTTTACTAGTGCGTGGTATTCCTGAAAAGAATGCACTTGCACATCGCGGTATTTGGAAGAAAAGTGCAGACAACTCTTACGAAGCTCGTGGTAAGTGCCTTGGCATTATCGGATACGGTCACATTGGTACGCAGCTTGGTATTATTGCCGAAAACTTAGGTATGCGCGTTTACTACTACGATATTGAGAACAAACTGTCCCTTGGTAATGCGACGCAAGTACATACCATGAGTGAACTATTGAACAAATGTGATGTGATTTCTTTGCACGTTCCCGAAACACCGGAAACGAAAAACATGATGGGTGAAGCTGAATTTGCTCGAATGAAACCAGGTTCCATCTTTATCAACGCGGCACGTGGCACCGTTGTGGATATTCCTGCACTTTGCCATAGCTTAGAAGCTGGTCACCTTGCCGGCGCTGCAATTGATGTATTCCCAACTGAACCAAAAACGAATGCTGACCCGTTCGAGTCTCCTTTACAAAAATTCGATAACGTCATCCTCACTCCACACGTTGGTGGTTCAACGCAAGAAGCGCAAGAGAATATCGGCTTAGAAGTGGCGGGTAAACTGGCTAAGTACTCTGATAATGGCTCGACACTTTCAAGCGTAAACTTCCCTGAAGTGTCATTACCAGAACACAGTGGTGAGTGTTCTCGTCTGCTTCATATCCACAAGAACCGTCCTGGTATCCTAACTCAGATCAACACCATCTTTGCTGAAGAAGGCATTAACATTGCCGCGCAGTACCTACAAACAGCCGCTGAAATAGGCTACGTAGTGATCGACGTTGAAACTGAACGCTCAGAAGAAGCTCTAACAAAGCTCAAAAACATTGAAGGCACAATCCGTGCTCGTATCCTGCACTAAACAGTGAAACAGAAACGACAAAGGCAGGGGTTATGACTCCCTGCCTTTTGCTTTTTACTGTTTGCTAAGCCTTACTTTAGCTTATAAATGACATCGACTTGATCGCGAATGATCATAGTTGAATCTTGGTAGCTATTCGCTCCTTCTTTACTATCCATCGCCATTGAACGCATTAACACAGGCTGAACGTGCATCTGTCTGTAATTGATCTGCCATACATCGCCCAACTTTTTCTCAAAACCAGTCGCTAATGACCCTGCTTTTTCTCTTGCGTCCTTAATCGCAGCCATTCGTGCCTTTTGCTGATACTCGGCTTGGTTGCTTACCTTAAGTTGAATATTATCAACCTGATTAATTCCCGCTTCTAACGCCATATCTAGGTATTGGTTAAGGTTTTTCAGATCCGTCACCGTGACATCAATACTGCGAGATGCTCGATACCCAACAAGTTCTGCTTTCCCTGATTTAGGGTAATGGTACTGAGGAGCAAGGTATAAATTCGAGCTAGTAATATTGTCTTTTGACAAGCCGGCATCCGATAAGCTTTTTAGAAACTCTTCAACGGTTTTATCTACGGACAATTTCGCTTGTTCGGCCGTCATTGTCGTATCGACTACTTTTACAGAAAACGTAGCCATATCAGGTGTGGCCGTCACTTCGCCATACCCCGTTGTCGTAACATGAGCAAACTCTGGCGTATTCGCCAAAACTGAAGCACTGGTAAGGCTGAGTGCTGAAGCCAGCAAAAATGAATACAATTTCATTCAATAAATCCATCCATACAAAATTAAGTACTTAATCTCAGATTCCAACATCACTATCATGGCTGAGAAAGCGTGTGGTTTCATAATAGAAACTTCCGCCGATTATCCAAGCACCCATAGTGACTTCTAACACAACTTTGACTATGTAACATTGGCGTAATTTTTAAACAAAACACACTTAAGTTAACGATATGCAGCTCTGACAAACTTATTGAGGTAGATGCTCCTGCGCATACCCGACTATCGCGTGTGAGATTTCTTGTAATACCCCAGTTTCTAACTGCCAGTGGTGCCAATAAATCCGATGGGACATTAAAAAACCTGGAGTCACATCAACCAACACACCTCTGTCTAATTCGTCGGTAATTTGCAAGCGGGGGATCAAGCAATAAGCAACACCAGCTAACGCCACTTTTAGAAACGCTTCAGAACTACTGATGTTGTGATGAATAACGCTGTCAGGATTGACGTTAAAATGCTCGGTAAGAAATGTTTTATGTAGATCATCATATTGGTCATATGAAACGGCCGGTGCTTTTGCCAATGTCTGATTATTTACGCCTTTAGAAAAATAACGCTGATAGAACTCTGGGCTCGCGACACAAACATAATCGATGCGACCTAAATAGTCTGCTCTGCATCCGGGGATTGGCTGGGACTCCAAGCTGATCGCTCCTGTCACTTCGCCACTTTTGAGTTTTTCAATAGAGCGGTATTCACCATAGATAGTCAGTTTTAGTTCAACTTGACGCTGCTTCATAACATTTTTCAGCGCTGGCAGTAGCCATGTTGCAAGGCTATCTGCATTAGTCGCTAAAGAGAGTTGCACAGGTCGCGTACTGGTATCATTTTTTAGTTCGGGGAGAATTTCATGCTCTAGCAAGCGTACTCGCCGATAAAGACCCAACAATTTTTTACCAATTGGCGTTGGCTTAGGTGGCTGGCTTCGAATTAAAACAGGCTGCGCGAGAAACTTCTCTAACTGCTTGATACGTTGAGAAATGGCGGATTGAGAAACAAATAAATGCTCGGCAGCACGCTCAAAGCTACCCTGATAAACTATAGCGTCTAATGCCTCAATCCATTTGTAATCTAACCCTCGCATACCTTTCCTCTCACTCTTGATCAAACGCCTCCCGTTAAATTAGTCTATCTAATGTAAGATTAAAATCATTAATTATACTTATTTAGATAAACGCTTTATCTTTCCCTTTTCTGTAAATGTATTTGTTATTTTGAAGTGAGGTGAAGTGTGAGCTTGTGGGTTCTATTGCAAGGTTTTGGTTTAGGAGCATCAATGATCATTCCGATCGGCGCGCAAAATGCGTATGTTTTGAATCAAGGCATAAAGCGTAACCACCACCTAACAACCGCCACTATTTGTAGCGTGCTAGATATGATTTTCATCTCTCTAGGTATTTTTGGTGGTGGTGCAATTCTGTCTAAAAATGAAATCTTACTGACGTCGGTGACACTTGGTGGTATTGCTTTCTTGAGCTTCTATGGACTGCTCTCACTAAAAAGTGCTTTTAAGCCAGAGAGTGAATCGGAATCAAAAGGGGAGATCGTAGCTCGAGGTCGTCGAACGGTTATTCTAGGTGCGTTAGCCGTTACTGTGCTTAATCCGCACTTATATTTAGATACAGTCGTTATTCTAGGTTCGATCGGTGGACAATTTGAAGGCCATGATCGCATTGCTTTTGCACTAGGTACGATTATGGCTTCCTTTGTTTGGTTCTACACTTTATCGATAGGAGCCGCCAAACTAGGTCCAACACTCTCTAAACCAAAAGTGAAAAAAACCATCGACATTGCAATCGCAATGATGATGTTCACAATAGCGTATATCTTAGCGAGTGAGCTTATTGATAAGTATTGGTAATCATAAGGTAGTAAGGCAGCAAAGGCATGGAGTCACTAAAACGTATTTATAACAACAATAGAGAGCGATTCAACGCGCTCTCTATTCCTTTTCGGGAATGGCAGCACGAAGCCATCTTAGACTTTGAGACAGATATACGTATTGCGAGAGAGCTTGGTTGGACGGGTACGCATACCAAAAGCCTCTTTTTAACACTCAAAGGACAAGGTTACGCGGTTTATCTGACAGATAAGGACTCGCGCCTCGATGCCAAGCAGATTAAAGCGATTACAGGTAAACGTCCCTCTATTTGTAATGACGATGAAATGGTCGAAGTGTTAGGTTGCGTACCCGGCGCGGTTTGCCCAATAGGCTTACCGGAATACATCAATATCATTGTTGATACCAATCTCTATCAACATCAAGAGTTGCTCTATACGCCTGGCTTACCTGAGTTCACATTTGGATTTGCAGGTAAACATCTAAAACGCCTCTTACTTGCTGGTCATCACACCCTTTACGAAATATAAAAAAGCGAGGCCTATTGGCCTCGCTTTTGAATATCGACTGCTTTTGATTAAGCGTCGACTTTGTTCAGGTGAACATCCATTTGTGGGAATGGAATCTCGATACCATTTTCATCCAATGCTTCTTTAATACCTTGCATTGCATCAAAGTATACGCCCCAGTAATCTGCAGTTTTCACCCATGGACGAACCACAAAGTTAACTGAAGAGTCTGCTAACGTAAGTACACCAATTGTGATATCTGGGTCTTTCAAGATACGTGGATCTTTCTCTAGCGTCTCACGAATCACTTTCTTGGTTAGTTTAAGGTCTGCTTTGTATGAAACACCAATCACTAGGTCGACACGTCGTGTCGCATGGCGAGAGTAGTTAGTAATGGCACCGCCGATAACTGAAGAGTTAGGCACAACAACCATTTTGTTGTCTGGTGTTTTTAGAACTGTTTGGAAGATTTGAATTGCTTCAACACTACCCGCTACACCACCGATTTCTACGTAGTCGCCTGATTTGAATGGACGGAACGCAACAATAAGTACGCCTGCTGCAAAGTTTGATAGTGAACCTTGTAGTGCAAGACCAACAGCAAGACCTGCCGCACCAATCACAGCAACAACAGAAGCGGTTTGAACTCCTAATCGACCAAGAGCCGCGATTAGCACGATTACAAATAGCAAGTAACGAACAAGACCGTGAATAAATTCAACGACGGCCTTATCCATGTTTTTCTTTTCTAGTACTTTAGAAACACTACCAGCGACTGCCTTAACGATAAGATTACCGATAAACAGAATAAGCAGCGCAGAGATAATGTTCACACCGTACTGAACCAGTAGATCTGAATTGTTTGTCAGCCAAGTTTCAGCCTGAGTTAGACCATCCGTTAAAGTGGTATCGATACCCACCGATTCACCTGCCATAATTCTTATCCTCAAAAATAAAGAGATATAAATCCAATTGCCGTTAATTTATGAACCTTGTTTTTTAAAGGCTCTTTTCTAAAACAACATCCCTATTGCTCCACTGAACAGTGTCAGATTTTTGGCACAATATCCCAACTCTGACTTTTTTCAAAGTCAGAGTTTCGCAAAGATATGCAAAACAAGACTTTATCAGAGCTTTCTGACACTGACTTGTTACAGGTTACGCAATGCACTCTGATTTCGCCACTCTTAAGACTGATATTCCCATGTTTTCTTTAAAAAAACGTTAAAGGTGAGATATCTCACTAGCAAATACAACCTAACGCATAAAAATATCGGGAGAAAGCAGCGGGGAAGAAAGTGATAGACATAAAAAAACCCGCTCAGAGAGCGGGTTTTTAAGTAACTTAATCAGTAACGATTATAGTACGTCAACTGCGTTAAGGTCAGCAAATGCTTGCTCTAGACGAGTAACCATTGAAGCTTGGCCTGCACGTAGCCATACGCGTGGATCGTAGTACTTCTTGTTTGGTGCATCTTCACCCGTTGGGTTACCGATCTGACCTTGTAGGTAATCGTGGTTTTCAGCTTCGAACTTACGGATACCATCCCAAGTAGCCCACTGTGTATCAGTATCGATGTTCATTTTGATTACACCGTAGCCGATAGATTCACGGATTTCTTCTAGAGAAGAACCTGAACCGCCGTGGAATACGAAGTTTAGAGAGTTCGCTGGAAGACCGAATTTCTCAGAAACGTGCGCTTGAGAATCACGTAGGATAGTTGGAGTTAGTACAACGTTACCTGGCTTGTATACGCCGTGTACGTTACCGAAAGATGCTGCGATAGTGAAACGGTGGCTGATTGCGCTTAGTTTCTCGTATGCGTATGCAACGTCTTCTGGAGAAGTGTATAGCTCAGACGCATCCATATCAGAGTTGTCAACGCCGTCTTCTTCACCACCAGTACAACCTAGTTCGATTTCTAGAGTCATGTTCATTTTAGCCATGCGCTCTAGGTACTTAGCAGAAATTTCGATGTTCTCTTCTAGAGACTCTTCAGAAAGGTCGATCATGTGAGAAGAGAATAGTGGCTTACCAGTTTGCGCGAAGTACTCTTCACCAGCGTCTAGTAGACCGTCGATCCAAGGAAGTAGTTTCTTAGCTGCGTGGTCAGTGTGTAGGATTACTGGAACACCGTAAGCTTCAGCTACAGCGTGAACGTATTTCGCACCAGCAACAGCACCTAGGATTTGAGCTTCTTGACCTTCAAGTTTTAGACCTTTACCAGCAAAGAAAGCAGCGCCACCGTTAGAGAACTGAACGATAACTGGAGCTTTAACTTTTGCAGCTGCTTCAAGTACTGCGTTTACAGAGTCAGTACCCACACAGTTTACTGCTGGAAGTGCAAAGCTGTTTTCTTTTGCAACTTCAAATACTTTCTGAACGTCATCGCCAGAGATAACACCTGGTTTTACGAAGTCGAAGATCTTAGACATGGATGTAATCCTATTTATCTGTCGTTTTTAAACAAAACTTGTTAAGTTGAAAATCTTGCAAACGTTTGCTCACAACTGAGGCTATTCTAGCAGAGTTCCTCACACGTTGCAGCAAACAAGAAAGCGGGAGAATCACTCCCCCGCTTTGCTTTAATTACTTAGCGCGTGCTTCTAGCATTTCTACTGCTGGAAGAACTTTACCTTCTACGAACTCAAGGAAAGCGCCGCCGCCAGTAGAGATGTAAGATACATCCGCTTTGATACCGAACTTGTCGATAGCCGCTAGCGTGTCACCACCACCAGCAACAGAGAAGCCTTCAGAAGCTGCGATAGCTTCAGAGATACCTTTAGTACCTGCTTCGAAGTTCTTGAATTCGAATACGCCCACTGGACCATTCCATAGGATAGTCTTAGCGTTTTTAAGGATTTCAGCTAGTTCAGCAGTTGAATCTGGACCAAGGTCGAAGATCATGTCGTCGTCTTGTACTTCAGAAACGTGCTTGATTTCAGCTTCTGCGTTCTCGTCAAATGCTTTCGCACATGCAACGTCAGTTGCTACTGGAATTGCACACTCGTCCATTAGCTTCTTAGCTGTTTCAACTAGGTCTGCTTCGTATAGAGACTTACCAACGTTGTGGCCAGCAGCTGCGATGAATGTGTTAGCAATACCACCACCAACAACGAGTTGGTCAGCGATTTTAGATAGAGACTCAAGAACCGTTAGCTTAGTAGATACTTTTGAACCACCAACGATAGCAACCATTGGGCGAGCTGGCTTGTCCATTGCTTTGCCTAGCGCTTCTAGTTCGTTCGCTAGTAGAGGACCAGCACATGCTACGTCTGCGTGCATACCAACGCCGTGAGTAGATGCTTGAGCACGGTGAGCCGTACCGAATGCGTCCATTACGAATACGTCACATAGTGCTGCGTATTTCTTAGATAGCTCTTCGTCGTTTTTCTTTTCGCCTTTGTTGAAGCGAACGTTTTCAAGAACAACAAGTTCACCCGCATTTAGCTCTAGGCCATCTAGGTAGTCTTTTGCTAGCTTCACTTCGCAATCTAGTGCGTCGTTTAGGTAATTAACAACTGGTTGTAGAGAGAACTCTTCAGCGTATTCACCTTCAGTTGGGCGACCTAGGTGAGACGTAACCATTACTTTAGCGCCTGCTTCTAGGCAGTGCTTAATAGTTGGAAGAGATGCGATGATACGTGCATCCGAAGTTACTTTACCGTCTTTTACTGGCACGTTTAGGTCAGCACGGATAAATACACGTTTACCTGCAAGATCCAGGTCAGTCATCTTGATTACAGACATGATGTGTCCTCTCAAATATTTAATAATTAAAGTTTTTGAAAACTCGGCAACCCTGCCAAGCCTGTTAATTCTTCAAACTGGTTATAGATATGGAGATATTATGGATTTATTTCAAGGCTAGAAATAAAAATTCTCCATCACTTCTTCGTCATTACTGTTCCACTTGCGAAGAAGCTTGCATTGCTAAGGCAGTATCCAGCATCCGGTTAGCAAAGCCCCATTCGTTGTCGCACCAAACGAGCATTTTTACGAGTTGCCCGTTACTCACTCTAGTCTGGCTTCCATCCACAATCGCACTATGGGGGTCGTGGTTAAAGTCGATGGAAACGAGTGGCGATTCAGTATAGTCAACAATGTTACGTAATGTACACTGAGATGCGTTAACAATGGTTTGATTTACGTCATTAACTTTCACATTTGTACTAATTGTGACACTTAAATCCATTGCAGTGACGTTAACCGTTGGAACACGAACAGAAATTGCTTCGAATTTGTTGGAAAATTTCGGGAAGATTCTTTCAATCCCCTTATGCAACTTAGTGTCCACCGGAATAATAGATTGGCTTGCAGCGCGGGTACGGCGTAAGTCGTTATGATACGCATCAATTACTTGTTGATCGTTCATGGACGAATGAATTGTGGTAATGGTGCCAGACTCTATGCCGAAGGCTTCGTCTAATACTTTAATGATGGGAACGATACAGTTGGTGGTGCAAGAGCCATTGGAGACAACACGGTGCTCGTCTTTCAGAGTTTCGTGGTTCACGCCATAGATAATCGTATTATCTAGGTCGTTTGCGCCCGGGTGCGAAAACAGTACTTTCTTCGCGCCAGCTTCTATATGCGCTTGCCCATCCGCTTGCGAACCAAATACGCCAGTGCAATCCAAGACGATATCAACTTCTAAATCACGCCAAGGAAGTAATTCGATTTCGGAGAGGTGGAGAATGCGAATGGAATCATATTCACCGCTGTCATGATGAACATGCAAATGTTCTTGGTCATGGGAAATTTTTTTACCAAAGCGACCATGACTGGTGTCATATTGCAGTAGGTGTGCCATCGCCTCTGGCTGTGCTAGTTCGTTAACCGCCACAACCTTGATCTGCTGGTGTTTTCCGCTTTCATACACCGCTCGCAGAACATTACGACCTATACGTCCAAATCCATTGATCGCAACCTTTAGCATTTATCCTTCGCCCTACCAAAAATTTCGTGTTACAGATACTACCTGATCAGGCTGACAAACGCACCTGTTGAATCACAGTAAAGCAGGATTAAAAAAGGTCGAGACTATGCTCGACCTTATTACAACGATAGATAATTAAAATGCGACGTCTAAACCTAACCAGTAGCGACGACCATCTTCAATATATCCGTATTCTTCGTAACTGATTTCCTCGTCCAGCAAGTTATAGATAGCGCCTTTAATACGAGTATTGTCGGTTAACTGGTATGTCACACCGGCGTCCACAAAGGTATAAGCTGGCTCTACGATACTGTTTCTTGATGGGCCAGTAACCGGATCCATTTCTTTACCTCGGTACGTGACTTTCGCCCAGCTCTCTAGATCTGTTGTCGTTTGCCAAGTCACATCCACATTAAACAGATGCTTTGGTAACTGCTGCAGCGGCATGCCTTTGTATTCACCTGTTTTTTGCTCTGAGTCGGTAAATGTGTAGC
Organism: Vibrio sp. Vb1755; assembly: GCF_033338635.1. Lineage (NCBI taxonomy): Bacteria > Pseudomonadati > Pseudomonadota > Gammaproteobacteria > Vibrionales > Vibrionaceae > Vibrio > Vibrio sp. Vb1755. The sequence goes on from NZ_JAWOTA010000015.1 coordinate 83,684, forward strand.
TCGAGCTAAGGTAAATGGTTTCCGTTAACGGCGATGCTAAGGTCGCTTCAATACCTTGTGTGACGGCTTCATCCACGTTAATACGGTACGTTGGATCTGCGCCCCATTGGTTTGGACCATCAGTACAGATAGTGTCTGGACAAACAACACGTGTGATCTTGTCTTTGAATTCGTTATGGAACGCTGTCAAAGAAACATCTAAGCCAGAATCACCTTGATACAAGACGCTGATTTCTTTGTTTAGCGACGTTTCAGGGTCAAGATCTGGGTTACCGTAGATATTACCGCCACCACTGACTTGCGCCCAGCCAGGAGTAATTTCACGTAATTGTGGAGAACGGAAACCTGTTGCCACACCGCCTTTCACCGTCCAAGACGGATCAACTCGCCATACACCGTAAACACGCGGACTAAAGTGCGCGCCATAGTTTTCGTCATGATCTAGACGACCACCAAGCGTAACGCTAAACGGATCAGCGATTCTCCATTCATCTTCAATGAAAACAGCCCACTGCGTATTCGATGTTTCAGTCTTCGATGACGCTTTGTTGGAGGTGAAATCCTCAAGCTCTGCATGAGTGGCGTCCACACCCGTCGTCAACGTATGGTTTCCGATACCAGTCACCAAGCTCGATTTGAACGTGGTGTTGGTGATCGTCATCTCACGAGATTTGTTCTCGCTCTCTTCTCGCTGTAAGTAAGTATCTGAAATGCCAATCGAATCCCAATCACCGTTGTGGCTTACCGTTACGTAATTACGACGATATTCATTCAGTGAGTCTTCACACCCACCACGACACCCAGTGGTCGGCACTGAAAGGCCTACATTACCACGACGACTTTGTGCCGACGTGCCGCCTTCTAATTGCACCGAGTGGCGATCATTAATCTGGTAAGTCAGTTTTGAAGAGATACTCTGCATATCTTTATCTTCATAACCGTATTCGATGTCATCTTCTTCTCTGGTTGTGTACTGACCATATACTTGGAGAGATAAATTTTCAGCCAACGGACCATTAACGAAAAAGTTCGCGCTCTGCTCTCCCCCTGAGCGACTATTCTCTTGTAGTACCGTGCCCAGTTGAACATTACCCGTCCACTCTAGCGCATCTTTTCGTGTGATGACGTTAATCACACCACCAATCGCATCAGAACCGTAAAGCGTCGACATTGGGCCACGAATAACTTCGATTCGCTCAATCGCTTGAAGAGGAGGTAACCAACCTTGTTCGATACCAGGGCCGTCACTATTTGGACGAGTTTCACGCGTACTTTGACGTTTACCATCGACCAGTATCAAAGTGTATTTAGAACCCATACCACGGATACTAATGTCGGTGGTATCACCACCACCTGTCACGACAACACCTGGCACACTTTTTAGTGCATCAGTCACATCGCGGTAATAACGGGAGTCCAACTCCTCACGTGAAATCACACTAATACTTGCAGGCGCGTCCGCTTGAGATTGCTCATAACTTGATGCAGTTACAACCACTGTTTCCATTTTAGAAACTGCATCATTGGCAAAAACATGAGGGACACTGACGAAGGCTAAAATACCAGTTGCGGTAATAACTGGCAGTCTAAGAGTAGACATCTACATCTCCATAATTGATAATGATTATTATTTTCGAAAGTGAATTATTCACAAATAGAATGAGATGCATAGTGAGAGTTATGGAACGGTTCTTTCCATTTATGGAACTCGTACATAACGCAGTAAGGAGTAAAAGAAATATGCACGACTTAGCATCAATTAGAGCCTTTGATGCGCTCAATCAGCATAAAAGTTTGACAGCCGCTGCTAAAGCCCTTAATCAGCCAAAATCAACGCTAAGTCGTCGCTTGGCACAATTAGAAGAAGACTTCGGTCAGGCTCTAACCGCCAGACAAGGTAATCGATTAGTTCTGACAAGAGCTGGAGAAATCTTTGCCCACTACAGCCGCCAGATTCTTGAGTTAAGCGAAGAGAGTTATGATGCACTGCAAGGTTTAACGAACCAAGTTTCAGGGCCACTGCATATTGTTTGTCATACTGCCTTAGTTAGAAGCTGGCTCGGCGGCGTACTCAATCGTTTTCTTGCTGATAATCCCGATGTTAGAGTTCAACTTACCAGTGACTTTTCTGAGGCGCATCATGACCCAGATTTGTTCATCTGGCTCGGTGAACGTAAAGAGCTAGACTGGCGAAAAGAAGTGCTGGGGGTATTTCGCTATACGCCTTTTGCCTCTCCAAATTATCTAAAACAACATGGGCCTATACCGCACCCCAAAGAACTTGAAGCACATCCATGGATCGATTTTGGTTCAGTGCAAGAAAATGGATTGATGCTAGCACACCCTCAACACGGTGAGTTCTTTTTAGAACCCTTTGTTAGTCGCTTATACAGCGACAACATAGCAATGCAAATAGACAGTATCGCGAATGGTCATGGTATTGGACTGCTGCCGACTTGGACAGCATACGGCTATGAGAAACATCACCCAGGGCGAATCACGCCTTGCTTAGAAGGTTGGCTTTCTGAGCCTATTTCCATTAACTGCTATACACCAGCAGGACGACCACTACTGCGCTTATCCGTACTTTTAGACTGCATTCACCAAAGCATTCCACAAGGTTGGAAAACCTGACAAAAATAAAAAGGCCATCATAATGATGGCCTTTCTAACTTTAGCGTTTAACAATCGTCGTTTACGTTCGACTGTTTAGACGGTCCTGCAATTACGCTAGCAATTCTTTAGCTGTGTTCACTACGTTTTCAGTCGTGAAGCCAAACATCTCGAATAGCTGACCAGCAGGTGCTGATTCACCGAATGTTGTCATACCGATGATGCGACCGTCGAAGCCTACGTACTTGTACCAGAAATCCGCAATGCCCGCTTCAATAGCGATACGTGCCGTTACGTCTGATGGCAGTACAGATTCACGGTAAGCGGCGTCTTGTTTGTCGAATGCATCTGTTGATGGCATTGAAACAACGCGTACTTTCTTGCCTTCTGAAGTTAGTTGCTCAGCGGCTTTCACTGCAAGCTCAACCTCAGAACCTGTTGCGATAAGGATTAGCTCAGGCTTACCTTCGCTATCTTTCAGGATGTAAGCACCTTTCGCGATGTCTGCGACTTGTTCAGCAGTACGCTCTTGTTGCGCTAGGTTTTGACGAGAGAAGATAAGTGCAGTTGGTGCATCTTTACGTTCAATCGCTAGTTTCCATGCAACTGCAGACTCAACTTGGTCACATGGGCGCCATGTGCTCATGTTTGGAGTTACACGTAGAGACGCCATTTGCTCAACAGGTTGGTGAGTTGGGCCATCTTCGCCAAGACCGATCGAATCATGCGTGTAAACTTGGATGTTCTGAATTTTCATCAGCGCAGCCATACGCATTGCGTTACGAGCGTATTCCATGAACATTAGGAATGTTGCGCCGTAAGGAACGAAACCACCGTGCAATGCGATACCGTTGATGATAGCAGTCATACCGAATTCGCGTACACCGTAGTGGATGTAGTTGCCAGAGAAGTCCTCCGTTTCTAGAGACTTAGAACCAGACCACATGGTCAGGTTAGAAGGCGCTAGGTCAGCAGAACCACCCATAAACTCAGGAAGCATTTGACCAAACGCTTCTAGTGCATTTTGCGATGCTTTACGTGATGCAATGTTCGCTGGGTTTGCTTGAAGATCGGCAATGATTTGGTTCGCTTTTTCTTCCCACTGTGCAGGAAGTTCGCCGTTTAGACGACGTTTAAGCTCTGCCGCTTCAGCAGGGTAAGCTGCAGCGTATGCTTCGAATTTTTCATTCCAAGCTGCTTCTTTCGCGGCGCCCGCTTCTTTTGCATCCCACTCAGCGTAAACATCTGCCGGGATCTCAAATGGGCCGTACTCCCAACCTAGGTATTCGCGAGCCGCTTGGATTTCATCGTGACCTAGTGGTGCACCGTGACAGTCGTGCGAACCAGACTTGTTAGGAGAACCGAAACCGATAATTGTTTTGGTACAGATAAGCGTAGGACGTGGGTCCGCTTTTGCTGCTTCAATTGCTGCGTTGATCGCGTCTGAGTCGTGACCATCGACTGCTGGGATTACATGCCAGCCGTACGCTTCAAAACGCTTAGGTGTATCGTCAGAGAACCAGCCTTCAACGTGACCGTCGATAGAAATGCCGTTGTCATCCCAGAACGCGATCAGTTTGCCTAGACCTAACGTCCCAGCAAGAGAGCATGCTTCATGCGAGATGCCTTCCATTAGACAGCCGTCACCCATGAACACATACGTAAAGTGGTCAACGATATCGTGACCTTCTTTGTTGAACTGTGCCGCTAGTGCTTTCTCTGCGATCGCCATACCAACAGCGTTAGTTATGCCTTGACCTAGAGGACCCGTTGTTGTCTCGATACCAGGCGCGTAGCCGTACTCTGGGTGACCTGGGGTTTTTGAGTGCAATTGACGGAAGTTTTTCAGATCGTCAATAGATAGCTCGTAACCGCTTAAGTGCAGTAGAGAGTAAATAAGCATTGACCCATGACCGTTTGACAGCACAAAGCGATCGCGGTCGGCCCACTCTGGGTTTGAAGGGTTATGGTTTAGGTGAGAGCGCCAAAGAACTTCAGCGATATCAGCCATACCCATTGGTGCGCCTGGGTGGCCTGAGTTAGCTTGTTGAACACCATCCATGCTTAGAGCACGAATTGCATTGGCAAGATGTTTACGAGACGACATGTCTGCTCCTGAGTACATTAAGCGAAACGAAAAGTAGGTCATAATTCTCTCAAAGCCCTGTTGGGTGTGCAAACGTTTTCCAGTCCAAAACCTCACAAATATTGCACCTTTCGCGCCAAATCGTTCGAAGTTCTTAAAATTATCAATAAATCAGGCAAACGTTTGGTTATAACAAAAACCAAAAAAGAGCTTGTAATTCGAGCAATCAAATTTAGAATAGACGTCTAGATGTAGATACACCTACAAAAATTAGTATTAATTTGCGCTGGAGAGTTTATCATTCCCCAGTTTTAAACCAGATATAGTGGAGCTAACATGGCTAAGCACCTGTTTACTTCTGAGTCAGTATCAGAAGGTCATCCAGATAAAATTGCAGACCAGATTTCTGATGCGGTTCTTGACGCGATTCTAGAGCAAGATCCAAAGGCTCGTGTTGCATGTGAGACTTACGTTAAAACCGGTATGGTAATGGTGGGTGGTGAAATCACGACTTCAGCATGGGTAGACATCGAAGAGTTAACTCGTGAAACCGTTCGTGAAATCGGCTACGTACATTCAGATATGGGCTTTGACGCAGATTCTTGTGCGGTACTAAACACAATCGGTAAACAGTCGCCAGATATCAACCAAGGTGTTGATAAAGCTGACCCTAAAGAACAAGGTGCAGGCGACCAAGGCATTATGTTTGGTTACGCTTGTAACGAAACTGAAGTACTAATGCCAGCGCCAATTACTTACTCTCACCGTCTTGTTCAAAAGCAAGCAGAAGTTCGTAAAAACGGCACACTACCTTGGTTGCGTCCTGATGCAAAATCTCAGGTAACATTCCAATACGATCAAGGTAACATCGTTGGTATCGACGCGGTTGTTCTTTCAACTCAACACTGTGATTCAATCTCAACTTCAGACCTGCGTGAAGCGGTAATGGAAGAGATCATTAAGCCAGTGCTACCTTCTGAGTGGATCAACAAAGAAACAAACTTCTTCATCAACCCAACTGGTCGCTTTGTAATCGGTGGTCCTATGGGTGACTGTGGTCTAACAGGTCGTAAGATCATCGTAGATACTTACGGCGGCGCTGCTCGTCACGGTGGCGGTGCGTTCTCTGGTAAAGATCCATCAAAAGTTGACCGTAGTGCAGCATACGCAGCACGTTACGTAGCGAAAAACATCGTAGCGGCTGGCATGGCTGACCGTTGTGAGATCCAACTTTCTTACGCAATCGGTGTTGCTGATCCAACGTCTATCATGGTGGAAACGTTCGGTACTGAGAAAGTATCTCACGACATCATCATTGAAGCGGTTCGTCAATTCTTCGACCTACGTCCATACGGTCTACAAGAAATGCTTAACCTTCTTCAACCTATCTACAAGAAGACAGCGGCTTACGGTCACTTCGGTCGTGAAGAATTCCCGTGGGAAGCGACAGACAAAGCTGCACTTCTACGCGATTTCGCTGGCATCAAATAATCAAGCCAAGCAAGAATCAATCAAGCCCTCGCCTCTGGCGGGGGCTTTTTATTTTCAGCGACTTTTATCCAGCCATTTCGGCTCATACCGCTCTGCCCCACAAAGCAGTCCTGTTTCTCCCTCATTTTTATACCGAATAAATTTTCAGCAATTATTTGTAAATTATCCCATCTCCGCCAATAGTTAAAATATTGTTAATTCCAATTTAAATAGAGACGTCGGATGCTGGCGATGTGGCAGCAACACTTAATAAAGACACGAGTCAGGCATCTTTATGGCCGATACCAAACTAAGCCAATGCTCAGGTGTAAACTTGAAAAAGTCGCTTCAAGTTTGACTGAACAAAAACCGCTGTCAGTTGGTATAAGCGGATAATGTGGGAATAAATCAAGGAGGAGTTATGCCTCGAACTGTTAATCCATCGGACTTCCACAACAAGCGAAAGGAAGTGCCAGATAACGAATACGCCAGAACCATACCGTGTAATACGGTCAATCTTTCTGCACCTTTTCATTGGCTCGCATTAGGTCTGCATGATTTCGTGCGAATGCCCCTCATCAGTGCTTTCTATGGCATCTGTTTTATGGCGGCTGCGATAGGCATTGTTTTGCTCGTACAGTGGCAAGGCACACACTTGGTCGTCATGCCCAGTTTGATTGTTTACATGTTAATCGGTCCATTTCTCGCGCTCGGCTTGTATGATGCCAGTTGGGAGAGAGAGCGCGGACACAAAGCAAGCTTGTTCCATTCCATGAAAGCGATCGGTCGTAACTCAACATCTCAATGGGCATTCGCCGTGTTACTCGCAGTGTGTATGATATTTTGGATGCGCATTGCCGCTCTACTTCATGCGCTCTACCCTTCTGTTCAAGGGGCATCTTTAAGTGAGTTCCTACCCTTCCTTGTCATCGGCTCTTTAGTTGGCTTTGTCTTGGCTTGTGTGGTGTTTAGCATTTCAGCCTTTTCTATTCCGCTCATGATGGAGCGTCGCGTAGACATGATGACCGCTGTATTTACCAGCTTTAATGCCGTGAAATCCAACATTCCAGCAATGATTGTTTGGGCAGCGATCATCTGTGGCGGTATTCTTATCGGCTTTGCGACCTACGGGATCGGAATGTTGTTTACCATGCCAATTCTAGGCTACGGTACATGGCACGCTTACCATGCCACCATCAAGAAAAAACACACACCATAATTAACTGATGCTATGATCTGGCCCTCGCAAATGCGGGGGCTTTTTATTTGATTTATCGAGGTGAATTGTGGATATAGAACTCAGCTATAAAGCCAAGCAAGTGATGGCGGACTGCATCGCGATGGCGGAACAAGCTTTCAAACGTTCTTTCCCGATTCCAACAATCACCTTCGACGTCCGTGGGAAAGCAGCAGGAAAAGCCTACCTTCAATTAAATCAAGTACGCCTAAACCCTGTTTTATTTCGTGAAAACACCCAAGCATTCTTAGATGAAGTCATTCCTCATGAGGTAGCGCACCTGATTACTTATCAGGTTTACGGGCGAGTTAGGCCTCACGGTAAAGAATGGAAAGGCGTCATGGAAGCCGTATTTAAAGTGCCAGCCAAAACCACTCACAACTTTGAAGTAAAATCCGTTCAAGGTAAAACCTTTGAGTATCGTTGTGGTTGTATGACCTACCCTCTATCGATTCGCCGTCATAATAAAGTACTGCGCAAAGAGGCGACGTACTCTTGTCAAAAGTGCCGCCAACCACTTAACTTCACCGGCATTCAGTTATCGTAGCCCTTACCTCATAGTGTTACTTGCGTTCCCAAAATAAAGATCGAGTTGATCAAAACCTTCCCTTCGCCACTTATTGTTAACTTACTCATCACTAAAGCTATTTTATGCGTGTTATCATGAATAAAGTCATACTTTATAAAGACTTTTATCATGAAATACTTACTCTCTCTGTTGCTTATCGCGCTTTCTAGCACTGCGATTGCCGCGCCACCGAGCTCATTCTCTGCAGCCAAACGTGAGGCGGTCAAAATTTATCAAGACCACCCAACAAGCTTCTACTGTGGCTGTAACATTCAATGGCAAGGCAAGAAAGGCTTACCCGATTTAGCCTCTTGCGGCTACCAAGTCCGTAAACAAGAAAAACGGGCTGCACGAATCGAATGGGAGCACGTTGTTCCTGCGTGGCAATTTGGCCACCAGCGTCAATGCTGGCAAGATGGCGGACGTAAAAACTGTAAGAAAAAAGACAAAACTTTTCGTTTGATGGAAGCAGACTTGCACAACCTAACTCCTGCTATTGGTGAAGTAAACGGTGACCGTTCGAACTACAACTTCAGCCAATGGAACGGTATGGATGGCGTGAGTTATGGTCGCTGTGAGATGCAAGTGAACTTTAAGCAGCGTAAAGTCATGCCACCAGACCGTGCGCGTGGCTCAATTGCTCGTACCTATCTATACATGAGCAAAGAGTACGGTTTCAAACTGTCGAAGCAGCAAACGCAATTAATGAGTGCTTGGAACAAAACCTATCCTGTCGATAAATGGGAATGTGAGCGTGACGAGCGCATTGCAAAAGTACAGGGCAATCACAACCCATTTGTTCAAGAAGCCTGCCGCGCACTGTAACCTCCGACCTCGAAGCGTTTCAATTACTGATATTGAAACGCTTCTTGCCCCTTGTTTTTTCGGTGCAAAGCATCCATGTTAGGGTTTAAGTTTATTCTCTTGCTGGAAATCTCATGCGTACCCCTCGAATTTATCATCCAGAAACCATTCATCAACTTGGCTCACTTGCTTTAAGTGACGACGCAGCAGGCCATATCGGTCGTGTTTTGCGCATGAAAGAAGGCCAAGACGTTCTCCTTTTTGACGGCAGTGGCGCAGAGTTCCCAGCGGTTATCAGTGAAGTCAGCAAGAAATCAGTTTTGGTTAACATCACCGAGCGCGTAGAAAACAGTATTGAATCCCCTTTAGATCTGCACCTTGGTCAAGTCATTTCACGTGGCGATAAGATGGAGTTCACCATCCAAAAGTCTGTTGAACTTGGCGTCAATACCATCACTCCTCTGATTTCTGAACGTTGTGGCGTCAAGCTTGACCAAAAGCGTTTTGAGAAAAAACTCGCGCAATGGCAGAAAATCGCCATCAGTGCCTGTGAGCAATGTGGGCGTAATGTCGTGCCCGAAATTCGTCCAATTATGAGCTTGGAAGAGTGGTGTCAAGAAGAGTACGATGGTTTAAAGCTTAACCTTCACCCTCGTGCTAAATACTCAATCAACACTTTGCCAACCCCGGTTGAAAAAGTGCGCCTACTGATCGGTCCTGAAGGCGGTTTATCGTCTGAAGAGATCGAGATGACTCGAGAATACCAATTTGAAGAAACGCTACTCGGCCCTCGCGTTCTGCGTACCGAAACAGCGGCTCTGACAGCAATTACAGCCTTACAAGTTCGTTTCGGCGATCTTGGTTAAAACGGAGAAAAATAATGATCAAACTCGGTATCGTAATGGACCCAATCTCGTCCATTAACATCAAAAAAGACTCTAGCTTTGCCATGATGCTTGAAGCGCAACGACGCGGCTATGAAATCCACTACATGGAAATGAATGATCTGCATCTCGATCAAGGCGTTGCCATTGCAGATACTAAAGTGGTAGAACTAAAAGAAGATCCAAACGGTTGGTACGAGTTCAAATCAGAGCAAACTATCGAACTGTCTGAGCTAGACGCGGTGCTAATGCGTAAAGATCCTCCGTTTGATACTGAATACATCTACGCGACTTACATCCTTGAGCGTGCAGAAGAACAAGGCGCACTGATCGTTAACAAGCCTCAAAGCTTACGTGATTGTAACGAAAAGCTGTTTACGGCATGGTTCCCAGAGCTGACACCTACAACGATCGTGACGCGAAAAGCAGAGAAAATTAAAGAATTTCGTGAAAAACATGGTGATGTCATCCTGAAACCGCTTGATGGTATGGGTGGCGCGTCCATCTTCCGTGTAAAAGAAAACGATCCAAACGTCTCTGTGATCATCGAGACATTGACTAACCACGGTCAAAACTACGCAATGGCACAAACCTTCGTGCCAGACATCAGCAACGGTGACAAACGTATCCTAGTGGTAGATGGCGAACCTATGCCTTACTGTCTAGCACGCATTCCTGCTAAAGGCGAAACGCGCGGCAACCTAGCCGCTGGTGGTACTGGTGAAGCTCGTCCGCTAAGCGAAACCGACCTCAAAATTGCGCAAACCGTTGCTCCGACACTGAAAGAAAAAGGCCTTATCTTTGTTGGCCTTGACGTAATTGGCGACAAGCTAACAGAAATCAACGTCACCAGCCCAACCTGTATTCGCGAAATTGAAGCTGCTTTTGATATCTCAATCACAGGCAAGCTGATGGATGCGATTGAGCGTCGAGTAAAAGGCGAATAACTCAAACTGTATTACAGTTAATAGAGAGCGTAGTACATTAACTTAAGCAAACTCATGCACATACCTAGATGGTAAACTGTATGATGTTTGCTTAAGGGCATTTACGAGAGTTAAGGGTCAATATGAGTATGAATCTCACAAATCACTTTTTGGTTGCCATGCCTGGGATGAAAGATCCGTACTTTCAAAACAGCGTGATCTACGTTTGTGAGCACAACGAAGACGGCGCTATGGGGCTGATGATCAATGCTCCTGTTGATATCACCGTCGGCAACATGCTCAAGCAGGTGGAAGTTCAGCCAGTACACCCGCGCCTGTTTGAAGCCAGTCTAGATAGACCAGTCTACAATGGCGGCCCAATCTCGGAAGATCGTGGTTTTATTTTGCATAAACCCAAAGATTACTACGAGTCCAGCGTCCAAATGACCGATGACCTCGCGGTAACCACTTCGCGTGATATTCTGTCGGTGTTAGGAACAGAAGCAGAACCAAGTGATTACTTAGTGGCACTTGGCTACTCCGGTTGGAGTGCAGGCCAATTAGAAAGTGAGCTGGTCGAAAACTCTTGGCTCACCATTGAAGCGACGCCTGAAATTATCTTTAATACACCAATCAACGAGCGTTGGAAGAAAGCGGTCGAAAAGCTGGGTATCGACCCAAGTCACCTTTCAGCAGACTCTGGACATGCTTAGTCCAAATATACAGTTACATTAGATAGAGACACCTTATGTCACGCACAATTATGGCTTTTGACTTTGGAACCAAAAGCATTGGTAGCGCTATTGGCCAAGAAATTACTGGTACAGCTTCCCCATTAAAAGCCTTTAAAGCCAATGACGGTATTCCAAACTGGGACGATATCGAAAAGCAAATCAAAGAGTGGCAACCAGATTTGCTAGTGGTCGGTTTACCGACCGATCTGCATGGTAAAGACCTTGAGACCATAACCCCTCGTGCACGAAAATTTGCTAAGCGTCTGCAAGGCCGATACGGATTGCCTGTTGAGCTGCATGATGAGCGTTTATCTACTGCAGAAGCTCGTGCGGAGTTGTTCAGCATGGGCGGCTACAAAGCCCTATCGAAAGGTAATGTTGACTGCCAGTCAGCGGTGGTGATTCTAGAAAGCTGGTTTGAAGCCCTTTGGGGTGAGTAAACACTTCAAGCACAATGAAAAAAGGTTGGCTTCTGCCAACCTTTTTTGTTTCTGGATTGGATTAATCCATATCGATCTTAACGTTTGCCAAACTGCCCGTAGAGAATGCTTCACCACGCTGCGTTTTCAACATCAGGCGCAGATCATTTGCCGAGTCGGCACTATGTAGTGCATCCTCTTCGCTGATCTTACCTTGCATCACTAACTTATAAAGAGATTGATCGAACGTCAGCATACCAAACTCATTTGAGCGAGCCATGGTTGACTTCAACTCATGTAAATCTCCGCGACGAATCAAATCCGACACACGTGGGCTATTTAGCAAGATCTCAAATACACCATGACGTCCCTGCCCATTTTTATCTCGGATCAGCTGCTGACCAACCACGCCTTTTAGGTTCATCGACAAATCGAACAAGAATTGTTCTTTTTGATCTTTCGGTACCAAGTGAAGAATGCGCTCTAAAGCTTGGTTTGCATTGTTGGCGTGCAACGTTGCCATACACAGGTGACCCGTTTCGGCGAAGGTCATCGCGTATTCCATTGTTTCACGGCTACGGATCTCACCAATCAAAATCATATCTGGTGCTTGGCGCAGCGAGTTTTTAAGCGCAACTTCATAGCTTTCCGTATCTAACCCAACTTCACGTTGAGTCACGATACAGCGCTTGTGTTCATGCACGAACTCGATCGGATCTTCGACCGTCAAAATGTGCCCGGTTTTATTGCTGTTTCGATAGCCTGTCATCGCCGCCATGGTGGTCGATTTACCCGATCCAGTAGCACCGACCACCAGCACCAAACCACGCTTAGCTATCGCCAAATCTTGCAACACTAACGGTAACTTTAACTGCTCAAAAGTAGGGATATTAGTTTCAATACGACGAATCACTGCGCCTGGTAACTCGCGTTGAAAAAAGGCACTCACACGGAAGCGACCACAATCTCTCACAATGGCAAAATTCGACTCGCGACTTTTACGAAATTCCTGACGCCGATCTGGTTCCATAGCGCTGTCGAGTAATGCAGCCACATCACTCTCGGTGAGTTTTTCCCCTTGCGGACGCAATTCGCCATCCACACGAAATAGAATTGGCGCTCCAACCGTGATGTAAAGATCCGACGCTTTCAGCGCCAGCATGCCTTCGAGAAATTTATCTAGATCCATCTTCCGTATTCACCATTATCTGTATGAACGTTACGAGAATTGCTGCACTTCTAATCCGATCTTACTATCGACCTCTTCACGAGCAACCATGCCTTGCGCCATTAACTGACGAGCATTTTGCTCCATGGTTTGCATGCCGTGAGCCGCACCTGTTTGAATGATCGAATACATCTGCGCGACTTTGTCTTCGCGGATCAAGTTACGAATCGCAGGCGTTGCCATCATAATTTCATGGCATGCAATACGTCCACCACCATTACGCTTCAGAAGCTTTTGCGCGATAACCGAACGAAGAGACTCAGATAGCATCGAGCGAACCATATCTTTATCACTACCAGGAAACACATCGATAATACGGTCAATGGTTTTTGCCGCCGAGCTGGTGTGCAACGTCCCGAAAACTAAGTGACCCGTTTCTGCCGCCGTTAAGGCAAGGCTGATGGTTTCTTTGTCACGCATCTCACCAACCAGAATAACGTCTGGGTCTTCGCGCAATGCACTACGCAAAGCATTTTGGAAACTATGGGTGTCACGGTGAACTTCACGCTGGTTGATCAAACATTTATTGTTGTTGTGAACAAATTCAATCGGATCTTCAATTGTGAGTACGTGCTTGTTGTGATTACGGTTAATGTAGTCAACAATGGCTGCTAAGGTCGTCGATTTACCTGAACCTGTTGGGCCAGTGACCAGAACTAAGCCTTTTTCAGCGTTCGCAATTTTTTTGAAGATCTCTGGCGCTTCTAGCTCTTCCAGAGTTGGAATGCTACTTGGAATGGTACGGAATACTGCCGCACAACCGCGAGATTGGTTGAAAGCGTTGACACGGAAACGGCCAACGTTATGCAACTCAAAAGAGAAATCGACTTCGAGTTTTTCTTCGAACTCACTGCGTTGGGCATCGTTCATGATTTCGAAAACCAAACGATGCACTTCTTGGTGTGTAAACGCTGGAATGCCTAGTTTTCTCACATCCCCATCAATACGAACCATTGGTGGGACACCTGCAGAAAGATGTAGATCCGAGGCATTATGTTTTACACTAAAATCCAGTAACTCAGTGATATCCATTTAAAATCCTTAAGTCTAAAGTACAGCTATGAGTAGTATTCAACAAAATATTGAACATATCACCTCTCAAATTCGATATGACGAGCAAAAATGTGGTCGAACTCCAGAGTCAGTGCAACTTCTAGCGGTAAGCAAAACTAAACCTGTCGAGGCAATTCTCGAAGCCTACCAAGCGGGACAAACCGCCTTTGGTGAAAACTACGTTCAAGAGGGCGTCAGTAAAGTTCAGCACTTTGCCGAGCATTATCCAGATAATCGAATCGAATGGCACTTCATTGGCCCGATTCAATCGAATAAATCGCGACTTGTTGCTGAACATTTCGATTGGGTTCACACCATCGATCGAACCAAGATTGCTCAACGCCTGAATGATCAGCGGCCAAGCGAACTTAAACCGCTACAAGTTCTGATTCAGGTTAACACCAGTGGTGAGGCATCTAAGTCTGGTGTCACTGAAGCGGAAGTATTCGAGCTGGCGGAGTTGATTTCTCGCCTACCCAACCTCACTTTAAGAGGGTTGATGTCGATTCCTGCCAACGTGTCTGACTACGAATCACAACTCCGTGAATTTCAGAAGTTGGCTACGTTGAAGCAAACACTCGAAGCACAGTTCCCAGAAATCGATACATTATCAATGGGAATGAGTGGTGATATGACCGCTGCAATCGAAGCTGGTAGTACAATGGTTCGTATTGGAACCGCTATTTTCGGCGCACGAGACTACAGCTAAATCAACAAAACGCTCACTCGCGACATAAGTTATGTCGTCAATCGTTAGAGCGTAAATGCGCAATCATCTTACTCGCCAATAGGAGCAGTAAGTAACAGCGGCGCCATTATACACCTGAGCGCACAACAAATTCTAAATATCATGATGGAAATCAGACAAATGGAACATAAAAAAATCGCCTTCATTGGTGCTGGCAACATGGTGAGAGCCATTGTTTCCGGCTTGGTTGCTAACGGATACCCAGCGCAAAACATTACCGCGACGGCTCCTTCAGAGGCTCGCCGCCTTCTGCTAGAACAAGATTTTGGCATCCGTACCACCAGCGATAACATCCAAGCTGCGACCGAGGCGGATGTGGTGGTATTGTCTGTAAAACCGCAAATGATGGCTGATGTCTGTAAACCACTGCAATCGATCGATTTCACTAATAAACTGGTGATTTCTATTGCCGCAGGCATCAACTGTTCACGATTGGATGATATGCTAGCCACCAAATTGAACTTGGTTCGTGTTATGCCAAATACGCCATCACAACTTGGGTTGGGTATGAGTGGGTTATTCGCACCAACTCATGTAACCGAGCACGACAAAGCTTTTGCCGCAGAGTTAATGGAAGCGGTCGGTAAAGTATGCTGGGTTGAGCAAGAGTCTGGCATCAATAATGTGATTGCCGCAGCGGGCAGTGCTCCAGCATACTTCTTCCTGTTTATGGAAGCGATGCAAGCAGAAGCGATTGCGCAAGGCTTTGATAAAGAGACCGCTCGACTATTGGTTCAGCAAGCTGCACTGGGCGCGGCCAGTATGGTGGTTAGCAACCCAGAAACTGAGCTATCAACCCTGCGTGAGAACGTAACATCGAAAGGTGGGACAACGGCAGAAGCACTGCGTACATTCAACGAACATCAACTTTCAGATATTGTCGCTAAAGCCATGCAAGCTGCTGTGGCTCGCGCGGAAGAAATGGAAAAACTGTTTTAATTATTTGGATGAACTCCGTTTAGTATCATCCATCACTTGTTAAGGGTACCTTATGAATTCAATGAGTTTTCTCATCTCAACCCTATTTGACCTGTACATCATGGTCGTAATTTTGCGAATTTGGTTGCAAGCTGCGCGCGCAGACTTCTACAACCCATTCTCGCAATTCATAGTAAAAGCGACTCAGCCGGTCATTGGTCCATTGCGCCGCGTTATCCCTTCCGTGGGGAATATTGACCTAGCAACCGTGTTGTTTGCCTACGTGTTGTGTGTGCTTAAATTTGTCGTGCTTATCCTAATAGCTTCGAACGGTTCCGTCTCTTTCAGCGCTGACTTCTTATTCTTGGGCTTATTATCATTAATCAAAGCCGCAGGTGGCCTATTGTTCTGGGTACTATTGATCCGTGCAATTTTGAGCTGGGTAAGCCAAGGCCGCAGCCCTATCGAGTACGTATTCCATCAACTGACCGAGCCAATGTGCGCTCCAATCCGTCGTATTCTTCCGGCTATTGGTGGTCTTGATTTAAGCGTACTGGTGTTATTTATCGGCTTGCAGTTCGCGAACTTCTTAATGGGCGATATCATTGGTCCAATTTGGTTCCAGCTATAATGTCAGCTGCAGTTTGGCAAGATGGTGAGGACATCATCCTGAAGCTCTATATTCAACCTAAAGCTAGCCGCGATAAAATCGTTGGCTTGCATGGTGAAGAGCTAAAAATCGCCATTACTGCTCCACCTGTCGATGGCAAAGCTAATGCACACCTAACTAAGTTCTTAGCCAAGCAGTTTAAAATCGCTAAGGGCTTGGTTCACATAGAAAAAGGTGAATTAGGACGGCACAAACAAATTCGGATAGAATCGCCTACCCAGATACCGACAGAAATTAAAGCCATCTTATGATGGCTTTTTATTTACGATTTTGTACCACACTTACTAATACCAACGACTGAGTACGCATTTTTTACCCCCCTGATCAAGGTAAAATTGCAGCTATGGTTGTTTTATAACAAGTGCTTTGAGGAAGTAACAATGAGCAAATGGATTACCGCATTACTGATTAGCCTGTTGTCGTTACCAAGCTTCGCCGATCAGTTTAAAAATATGAAAGATATCGAAGTACACTATGTCGCGTTTAACTCAACATTCCTAACACCCAAAGTCGCACGTAGCTACGATATCAAACGTAATGGATACCTCGCTGTGGTTAATATTAGCGTGTTAGATAGAGCTTCATTGGGTAAGCCAGCATTAGAAGCAAAAATTGCTGGACGCGCGAAGAACCTTATCGGCCAAACTCAGACCTTGACCTTTCGTGAAGTCAAAGAAGGCAATGCGATATACTATTTAGCCGAACTGCCAATTACCCACGAAGAAACTTTTACTTTCGATATTGACGTAAAAGCTGGAAACAAAGGCTCAGGTAAGCTTAAATTCACCCAGAAGTTTTATGTTGAAGAGTAATTGGGTTGTGATGTTCCAAAAGCTTTTGGATCTAAGCAGGCTAAAAACCACTTATTAGTTAAAGAATATCTAGAGGAGAACGATTTGTTCTCCTCTATCACTATTAAAAGAGATTCCCATGAAAAAAATTGTGCTAGCAACTGGTAACCAAGGCAAAGTTCGTGAAATGGCAGATTTATTGTCTGACTTCGGCTTTGAAGTATTAGCGCAAAGTGAATTCAATGTATCGGAAGTAGCTGAAACGGGTACAACTTTCATTGAAAACGCAATCATTAAAGCTCGCCATGCCGCACAAGAAACAGGGCTTCCTGCCATTGCAGACGACTCTGGATTAGAAGTCGATTTCTTAAAAGGCGCTCCGGGCATTTACTCTGCACGTTACGCAGGCGAGAGCGCATCTGATCAAGAGAATCTAGAAAAATTGCTAGCGGCAATGGAAGGCGTACCAGAAGCAGAGCGTACAGCACGTTTCCACTGTGTATTAGTCCTCATGCGTCACGAGAACGACCCAACGCCTATCGTCTGCCACGGTAAATGGGAAGGTCGCATTCTAACTGAAGCTCACGGTGAAAATGGTTTTGGCTACGACCCAATCTTCTTTGTTCCTGAAGACAACTGTGCGTCAGCCGAACTTGAACCTGCACGTAAAAAACAACTGTCTCACCGCGGTAAAGCGCTCAAGTCGTTGTTTGCTCAACTGTCTGAGCAAGTGTCTCAGTAATCACGAGCGAATTAGACCATGTTAACGCCCCCAGCACTCAGCTTGTATGTACACATCCCGTGGTGTGTGCAAAAGTGCCCGTATTGCGACTTTAACTCTCACGCGCTCAAAACCGAGATTCCAGAAGAAGAGTACATCAGTGCCCTTTTAGAAGATTTGGATACCGACATTGAGAAATACCGACTTAACGAAGCGCCACGTCCACTGCATTCAATCTTCATTGGTGGTGGTACGCCGAGTTTGATTTCGGCAGAAGGCATCGAGCGTCTACTTAAGGGCATTGAAGCGCGTATTCCGTTCAAGCCTGAAATCGAAATAACCATGGAAGCGAACCCAGGCACCATCGAAGCAGAGCGTTTTGTTGGCTACCGTAAAGCCGGGGTAACGCGTATCTCTATCGGCGTGCAAAGCTTTGAGCAACAAAAGCTTGAGCGTTTGGGGCGCATTCACGGCCAAGACGAAGCCGTCAATGCTGCTAAGCTGGCGCACCAAATCGGTTTGAACAGTTTTAACCTCGATCTCATGCACGGCTTACCTGATCAAAGCATCGAACAAGCCTTGGCAGATTTGGACAAAGCGATTGAGTTGGCACCGCCGCACTTGTCTTGGTATCAGCTGACCATCGAACCAAACACCATGTTCTACTACAAGCCACCAACGCTACCTGACGATGATGACTTGTGGGATATTTTCGAGCTCGGACACCAAAAACTTGCAGCCGCGGGTTATGTGCAATATGAAATCTCCGGTTACAGCAAGCCGGGCTATCAGTGTCAGCACAACCTCAACTACTGGCGCTTTGGTGATTACCTTGGTATCGGTTGTGGCTCTCATGGCAAACTCAGTTTTACCGACGGACGTATTATTCGAACGACAAAGGTAAAACACCCGCGAGGCTATTTAGCGGCTTATCAAAATATGGTCAAACCTTATCTGCATACGGAACATGTCGTCGCGGATGAAGATCGTCCATTCGAGTTCTTTATGAACCGATTCCGCTTAATCGAAGCCTGTCCGAAGCAAGATTACGTGGACACCACGGGCTTACCACTTAGTACGATTCAAGAAACCATCAGCTGGGCGATAGAAATGGGCTACCTGAGTGAAACGCCTACCCACTGGCAAATTACTGAAAAAGGGAAGCTCTTCCTCAATGATTTGCTCGAAGCCTTTATGGCCGAAGAAAGCGAAGAGTAACGCAACCCCAAAACAAAAAAAGCCTCTCAATTGAGAGGCTTTTTATTTAGAAACTGTGCCGTCCTAAATAAGGTTGACACATTTCTAACATTAGAAAATTGAACGGCCAATTCGCTCTGAGAGCAGCTCAAGCGCCTTAGTACCCGCAAGCGAGTTACCTGAAGGATCAAGCTCTGGAGACCATACTGAAATGGTCATTTCACCAGGTACTACCGCGATAATGCCACCACCAACACCAGACTTACCAGGCATACCAACGCGATAAGCAAACTCGCCCGCGCCATCATACAAGCCACACGTTGCTAACAGTGCATTAAGTTGTTTGGTTTGCACAGGAGAAACTACAGGCTTACCCGTTTGTACCGATGTGCCCTTGTTTGCTAAATAGCTAAACGTTTTAGCCAAATCGACGCAACTCATCTTCAGCGCACAAGCGTGGAAGTAATTTTGTAGTACTGGAATCACTTCATTTTCGAAGTTGCCAAACGAACGCATGAGATATGCAATCGCCGCATTACGATCACCATGCATCATTTCGGATGCCGCAACGACTTTGTCATACACAATATGGGTATCACCAGAAAGCTGACGCACAAATTCCAACAGGCGCTGACGAGGTGCAGATAAGCGAGTTTGTAACAAATCTGCCACTACTATCGCTCCAGCATTTATAAATGGATTACGAGGAATACCTTGCTCCATTTCTAGCTGGATTAGCGAATTAAATGCCTGCCCCGAAGGCTCTTTTCCCACTCGAGACCAAATTTCTTCTTGCTTGTACAAGCACATCGCTAACGTCAAGCTCAATGCTTTTGAAATAGATTGGATAGAGAAAGGTTCATCGGCATCACCCGCCTTAATAACCTCACCTTCGTTGGTGTATACCGCAATACCTAACTTGTTGCTGGGTACTTTTGCCAGAGCAGGAATGTAATCAGCCACTTTACCTTGGCCGATTAAAGGGCGTACTTCCGCCAAAATATCTGTCAAAATTTCCACTGTCGGTTTCATTCTCTACCTTCTATTTACAAGAGAACTCGTTGAGCTCAGAGGTAAAAAAAGCCAACGTGTCGTTGGCTTTTCCATAGGGTTCGTTCGACTCAAGTCGATTATGGTTTTACTGCCACAATAATATTGCGGTTGATAGATTGATCAACACGGTGAAGATAACCGATGTAAGGCTCTTCTGAAAGTACCTTCCAACCTTGCTCTTCAAATAATGCCGCGACATCTTTCCATTTCAATGTGAATTCATTGAAAGACAACACCACTGAACCTTGCTTTTTCAATACCACTTTCCATGCAGGCAGAGCCTCTTTTAAAAGCTCTAGTGGACTACGGTTCAGTTTGCTGTCCTTGGCATTTTTGCTGCCGTGCTGCACGCCATAAGGCAAGTCAGACACCATCACATCAACTGAGTTCTTTTTCACGACTTGATCAGCGATACGAGTATCAGCCGAATACAGCTTCATAAACTGAAGATTGCCTTGGTTGTAATCTTCTTTATTTGCTGCAGCTTCAACCACGAAACCATCCGCCACTTTCTTGCCACCCGCAGTGCGCTTTTCTTTGCTCACTTTGTGCTTAAAGCGGCCATTCTTCATGAACTTAACAATAAAGGTCTGGATCTCTTGCACCCACTTGGCGTTGATCTCAACCCCTACCACGTTCAAACCGTGGATCAAGCCTTCAAATAAGGTTGTACCTTTACCACACATTGGATCCATTAAGGTCAGTTGTTCACTTCCCGTATTGGACGCACTAATGCCGATATTCACCATCAAACGGGTAAACTGCTCGTTTGTTTTCCCGGTGTAGCGCAAAATCTGACTCATACTTTCCGGGAAAGTGTTAAATACGGGCGATTGAACTGGTCGAAGTAAACCATCTTCGCGCACTTCAAATAGCGCATAGTAAATCGAAGAGGCTGCGATTCTTCGCGCCTGCTCATCGGTTAGCGCTTCCTGACAAGAAAACACCAACGCAGCAGGTAAGCCAACGTCTTTACTACCAATTTCTGTCACATCCACGCCTTGTGAAGCTAAAATTGCTTTTAGCTCAGAACAGGCAATGGTCATTGCGCTATCAAAGTAAATTCGGTTATGACCCGGATTCGCTAATATCGCGTAATGGTACATCCCATGAACTCCTCTGGTTACGCAATACGCTTATATTTGATATCCCAAACACCGTGACCAAGACGGTGACCACGAGCTTCAAACTTCGTTAGCGGGCGATCGTCTGGACGAGGAACGAAATCACCATCTTTAGCAATGTTTTCGAAACCTGGCGCTTGGTTCATCACTTCAATCATGTGCTCTGCGTAGTTTTCCCAGTCGGTCGCCATGTGGAAAATACCTTCATTAGGGATAAGCTTCTCACGCACCATTTCCGCAAAACCTAATTGAACAATACGACGCTTGTGGTGACGCTTCTTATGCCAAGGGTCTGGGAAGAACAATTGCAGTGTCGATAAGCTGCTATTTGGGATCATGTGTTCGAATACTTCTACCGCATCGTGACACATTACACGCAGGTTAGTAATTCCCGCTTCGCGAGCATCGGCAAGACAAGCACCAACGCCTGGGCTATGAACTTCGATACCGATGAAGTTTTTCTCTGGCGCGTTCTTTGCCATTTCAACCAATGAAGCACCCATACCAAAACCGATCTCAAGCACTACTGGGTTATCGTTGCCAAATACCTCTTTCCAATCGAGAAGTTCAGCTTTGAAGTCAATACCCATCGTAGGCCAGCATTCATTCATCGCGCTCTCTTGACCTTTAGTCAAACGCCCTTCACGGCGTACAAAGCTGCGGATTTTGCGGATCAGCTTTCCGTCTTCGTTGTATTCGTTAGTGGTTACTTCACTCATTGATTTTGCCTGCACATTGATTAATCAAAGCGGGGATTATCCAAAGAATTTACTTAGGTGCAAGTATTTGTTGAGCTCTTGGTCTATGGCAACCCAAAAGCAACGAAACACCTCTTTATATCCCTACTGTTTATCCGTTGTACTTCTTGCCCATTATGTGGTGCAATTTTGCACCTAACCAATAATAGAATACAGAGCAAGTCGTGACACCTTTCGCCAGTGCCATCCTAGAATGGTATGACGCATATGGAAGAAAAGATCTTCCGTGGCAACAAAATAAGACCGCATACAGTGTCTGGTTGTCTGAAATTATGCTTCAGCAAACTCAGGTCACTACGGTTATTCCGTATTACCAACGTTTCTTGGAGCGCTTTCCAACCGTAATCGATCTTGCCAATGCTGAGCAAGATGAAGTCCTACACCTTTGGACTGGCTTAGGGTATTACGCCCGAGCCCGTAACCTTCACAAAGCAGCACAAGAGGTCGCCTCTACATACAATGGTGAGTTTCCTCTTGATATAGAGAAAATGAACGCCCTACCGGGGATTGGTCGCTCTACCGCTGCCGCCATTTTATCGTCTGTGTATAAACAACCACACGCGATTCTTGATGGTAACGTGAAGCGCACCCTATCCCGCTGTTTCGCAGTTGCAGGATGGCCAGGACAAAAAAAGGTTGAAAACCAGCTGTGGGAAATTGCCGAAACGCATACCCCACAAACGGATGTAGATAAGTATAACCAGGCAATGATGGACATGGGCGCAATGGTCTGCACTCGCAGCAAACCCAAATGTAGCCTCTGCCCTGTTGCTGACCTGTGTGTGGCAAAACAACAAGGTAATGTGCTCGACTACCCGGGCAAAAAACCGAAGAAAGATAAACCAATCAAGCAAACTCGTTTCGTGATGCTTCACCACAACACCGAAAATGGTCATGAGGTGTGGTTGGAGCAAAGACCACAAACAGGCATTTGGGGTGGCTTATTCTGCTTCCCACAAACCGAACATGTGGATGCAGAAAGCGACATTGAATTGCTACTGGATCAACGCGGCATTCAAGCCAGCAATATCAAACAGAAGCAAACACTGATTACCTTTCGTCATACATTCAGCCATTACCACCTAGATATCACGCCAATTTTGATTGATTTATCAAAGCAACCGGACGTGATAATGGAAGGCAACAAAGGTCTTTGGTATAACTTATCTAAACCTGAAGAAGTCGGTTTAGCCGCGCCAGTAAAACTATTGCTGGAAACGCTACCCCACGAACTTCGTTAATTGAATACAAGGAGTCATTATGAGCCGCACTGTATTTTGTGCTCGACTAAAGAAAGAAGGCGAAGGTCTAGACTTTCAACTTTACCCTGGTGAACTAGGTAAACGCATTTTCGACAACATCTCGAAAGAAGCGTGGGCTCAGTGGCAACAC
Source organism: Vibrio sp. Vb1755 (assembly GCF_033338635.1). NCBI lineage: Bacteria > Pseudomonadati > Pseudomonadota > Gammaproteobacteria > Vibrionales > Vibrionaceae > Vibrio > Vibrio sp. Vb1755. The sequence goes on from NZ_JAWOTA010000015.1 coordinate 107,078, forward strand.
AAACAAACCATGTTGATCAACGAGAAGAAACTCAACATGATGGATCCAGAACACCGCAAACTGATCGAAACAGAAATGGTAAATTTCCTCTTTGAAGGAAAAGACGTTCATATCGAAGGTTACACACCTCCGAGCGAATAAAGTCGCTTGAGTTAAACAATGACATCACAACCATTTGTGGTGTCATTTTTCTATTACCTTCAATAACTCTGATACTTATGAAAAAAATTGTCTTTATTGCTGCCGCACTTTTAATGGCAGGCTGTAGCCGTGAATTCGTCGAAAAGATTTATGACGTCAACTACGAGCCAACAAACCGTTTTGCCAATAACTTAGCTGAGCTACCAGGACAATTTGAAAAAGATACTGCGGCGCTAGATGCCTTAATCAATAGCTTTTCAGGCAATATTCAAAAGCGCTGGGGTAAAAAAGAAATCAAGTACGCTGGCAAGAGTAATTACGTTAAGTACATCGATAACTACCTTAGCCGCGCCGAGGTCGACTTTCGCAAAGGCGTGATCACGATAGAGACCGTATCACCGACCGAGCCCCAAAAACACCTAAAAGACGCGATTGTCACCACCTTATTAACACCAGACGATCCCGCGCACGTCGACTTGTTCTCCTCTAAAGGTATCACGTTAGAGGGGCAACCATTCCTGTATAAACAAGTTGTCGACCAAGACAATAAGCCAATTCAATGGTCTTGGCGGGCAAACCGATTTGCGGAATACCTCATCGCAAATAAAATAAAAACCAAAAATGTAGATTTCAAGAAAGCGTATTATGTCGAAATTCCCATGGTTGAAGACCACTTTTCAACACGCAGCTACCAATACGCCGATATCGTGCGTCGAGCTTCCAAGAAATACGACATTCCAGAAGACTTGATATACGCCATTATTAAAACCGAGAGCAGTTTCAACCCATACGCGGTAAGTTGGGCAAATGCATATGGCCTAATGCAAGTTGTACCTAAAACCGCGGGACGAGATGTGTTCAAACTCGTGAAAAAGCGCTCGGGCCAACCAAGCCCTGAATATTTGTTTAATCCAGAAAACAACATAGATACTGGTACTGCGTATTTCTATATCTTAAAAAATCGTTATTTAAGAGAAGTCCGCCACCCTACCTCTCTCGAGTACAGCATGATTTCAGCTTACAATGGCGGTACTGGAGGAGTTTTAAACACATTTCATCGCAGTGATCGCAAACGCGCAATGCAAGATCTTAATTCATTGCAACCCAACCAAGTTTATTGGGCGTTAACCAAGAAACACCCGAACGCAGAAGCGCGTCGCTACCTAGAAAAAGTTACAAATTTCAAAAAGGAATTTAACTCGAAGCAAACTTTGTAGTGACAGTTGAATAAAAAGCGTTCGAACAACCACTTTTTTGAAATTATTTAAAAAAAGTGGTTGACGCAACGCGGGAAAATCCGTTTAATAGCGCTCCGTTGCCCGGATAGCTCAGTCGGTAGAGCAGAGGATTGAAAATCCTCGTGTCGGTGGTTCGATTCCGCCTCCGGGCACCACAATTTGATTTGTTGGTGTCTTAACGAAATGTTATAACACGGACAAAAGCACAAAGAATAAAGTGTGCCGACTTAGCTCAGTAGGTAGAGCAACTGACTTGTAATCAGTAGGTCACCAGTTCGATTCCGGTAGTCGGCAC
>NZ_JAWOTA010000016.1:0-100714 GCF_033338635.1 Vibrio sp. Vb1755
AATACGTGGGAAGCTTGATTGTATCTACTCATGTTATTTGTCCTCTTTGACTTCTGGAAAAATCAAAGACGCATTTAGCATGAGTAGTTTTACAGGCAAAGCCGAAACGGATGATAACCACCTACTGAAGTAGGTGGTTTAGGGCTGAAAATAAAAAGAAAAGGGCGCATAAGCACCCTTTTTAGTGAGTCTAATTACAGGTATTCGCTTTAATGATTAGATAGTGAGTACCAACTTAACTCCACTTCAACAAGCGAGTTTCGTTGCCTTCTTCCGGCTTCGCTGGAATATTGAGTGACAACAGCAAGCTCACTGCTGCCATACCAGCGCCGATGTAAAATACGCTCGCAGGTGAAACAAGCCAGATGACACCAAACGTAACAGGTATTACAACTGCAGCAATATGGTTAATCGTAAACGCAACGCCTGCGGTCGACGCCATATCGGCAGGATCGGCAATTTTCTGGAAGTAGGTTTTAATCGCAAGCGCTAACGCGAAAAATAAATGATCGACAACATACAATGCTGCCGCCCACTCTGCCGTTTGCACCAAACCGTACCCGACGAACACGAAGATCAAACCGACGTATTCAAACATCAACGCTTTGCGCTCACCAACAACGCCGATAAAACGGCCTATTCGCTTCGCAAACAAGAAGTTAAAGACATAGTTAATCAGGAACAACAACGTAATATCTGCGGCGGAGTAACCAAACTTTTCTACCATCAAGAAACCAGCGAACACCGTAAAAATTTGACGGCGTGCTCCACTCATAAACGTAAGCGCATAGTATAACCAGTAACGTTTACGCAGGATGAGCTTCTTGTTCTGAGGCACTTTTGTCTTAAATTGTGGGAAGGCAAATGCCATCACCAAAATGAGCACAAAACCTAAACCACCAGCCATTAAATAGACCGTTTTAAAATCAAGTTTGAGCTGTTCGAGCGAAACCCAAATGGCGCCGTAGGTAAACAGAGAAGCCAAAGCTCCAACAGAAATAAACTTACCCAGCATTTCTGGCGCTTCTTCTTTAGATAGCCATTGTAAAGACAAAGACTGCTTGAGTGTTTCAAAGTAATGGAAGCCGGTGGACATTAACAAGGTTGTAAAAAGTAGACCGTACAAAGTGGGAAAATAACCTGTTAATGCCGTACCAAGCGTAAGCATCGCCAAAGAGACGAGCATAAAGCGTTGCTCTCGGATAAACAGCAATACAAACACGGCGGTAAAGGCCAAAAAACCCGGAATTTCACGCACACTTTGCAATAAGCCTATGTCGGCACCATCAAAGTTTGCTTTCTCGATAACAAAGTTGTTCAACAACGCCATCCAGGTAGAAAAAGCAATGGGCACGATAATGGAAATTAACAGGAGGAAATTTTGCGGCGTTCTCCAGCCGTGCGATGAGGTAGTCATGATGTTTCCTTTAAATATGAAGGCATCATCATAGCTTTAAATGTAACAAATTCGCAATATCATTATTATTTTCAGCCCAGAGCAAGCAGATATGGCTGAGGGATATTGTTATGAAGATAAACATCGCACTTAACTCCTCGGCTAAGCGCGATGTTCAAGTATCAAGAGAAATAAAGCATGAGTAAATGTGCTCAGTGGCTTAATCAATGACTTTTACTGATAGGCAATTTTTAAATTCAAACACATGTTCTGGACATACATCCAAACAACGACCACAGCTAATGCAGTTTTGATCCATAACTCGACGATCTCCCTCTTTCAAAGGCTGCCGAAGCACTTCTGGTTCTGGGCAAACGTAAAAGCAATCCATGCATTTGGTGCAATCTTCGCGGCGAACAGCAGTAACGCGCAACAGGCTTTTTCGGCCTATCACGCCATAGGTAGCCCCCAGTGGACATAAGTGCCCACACCACCCATGCTCAACCAAGAGTAAATCCAACACGAACACCAGGGCGATCAACACCCAACCTGCGCCCATACCAAACACCAACCCGCGATGCAGTGCCGCCACTGGATCTAACCATGTCCAAAGAATTGCGCCAGACAGCGCACTGCCCAACATCAAAACAGGGATCAGCCAATAACGAATCACGGGAGACCAACGATAGCTCGCTTTAATGTTGAGCTTTCGACGCAACCACGCCGCCAAGTCTGTCACGATGTTCAACGGGCACACCCAAGCACAAAATGCGCGCGGCGCCAAAATCGCGTAAAACACCACGACAATCACTACGCCTAACAACGCATTAAACTCCGGAACATGCCCTGTCGCCAAAGCTTGAAGCACAATTAACGGGTCACTTAACGGCACGGTATCGAGCAACATACTTGATGACAGATTACCAGTTAGAATTCCCAGCGTCGGCCCAGCCATAAATAGCGCAATGATGGTGAACTGACATAGCCGACGTAAAATCAAAAACCGATGCGCGCGCCACCAACCAAGCTTTTCAAGCGCTTCTTTGCCAGCATTTTGAGCTAAGTTCTTTGCCATTACTTACCTCCTTTTAGCGATTCAAGCGCACCTTCCGGTACAGGCGTCTCACTAGGGAGGATATTTTCGAGTGGTTTGTCGATCTCTTTCCAACCAAAATTGTAGTGGCTGCCCACTTTGCCTTTCGCCAAATCCGTCGGGACAACTTTAATAGCAGCGACATCCAACACGCACGCTTGTTCACACTTACCGCATCCGGTACACACTTCGGAATTCACTGTAGGGATAAGTTTGGCGTGATAGCCAGTTCGATCGTTGTTAACCATCTCTAACGTGATGGCTTCATCAATCAGCGGACAAACGCGATAACAAACATCGCATCGTAACCCTTGCCAGTTAAGGCAAGTTTCATGGTCAATAAGAACCGCTGTACCCATTCGAGCATCATCAATATCGGTTAGTTTCGGATCCAGCGCCCCACTCGGACAAGCGACAACACAAGGAATGTCTTCGCACATTTCGCAGGGAATATCGCGTGCAGTAAAGTAAGGTGAGCCAGTCGCGACGGGTGAAAGTAATGTCGCAAGTTTCAAGGTATCGTAAGGACATGCCTGAACACACAAGCCACATCGAATACAAGCTGATTCGAAATCGCCTTCCGGCAGTGCACCAGGCGGACGAATAGGCACACCTTTGGTTTCTCGAGCTTGGCTTTGTAGCGATTGTAAGCCCAATACACACGCAGCTGCGCCAACACCAGCCGCAGTTCGAGCTGTATCACGCAAAAATCGGCGCCGACTTTGCGATATTTTAGACTGAGAGGATTTCATGCTATTTCCTCAACAAAACTCCCTTATCAAGTTAAGCATAAATAGCCCTAAACGTGTCGTTTCCCTATACCTCATAGGAGGTAACCCCATCCTCTATTGATTCAAGTCAACTGACGCACAGTGCCGTCATCACAGTTTGACTAAATGCGTTTATTTACTGCGACATGAAATTCACCACGATACTCTGCAGTACGCACCATTCTCAGTACAATAATTCAACACCTTTGCAATCTATTCGCTCAATTCGATGATAAATCACTACTGAAAATTAAAAAAAAGACATCATAACAAGCTAATTTAAAAGGCATTTATCCATTAAACATAAAAAAATACTATCCAAATAAGAAAACTGTGGTTAGATTAAAAATTAAAACTAAAAAGCGAAGGAGAGAGGCATGGAAATTATCGTACGTCCAACGACCGTCGAAGACGCAGCGGCACTCGTAGAAATCTATTCACAACCAAAAGCACAGCGTGAAACCCTGCAACTCCCAAAGCCTTCGCTCGCGATGTGGGTGGAAAGATTGTCAAACATACCTGATGGTGTTTATAGCTATGTCGCTGAAATTGATGGTAAAGTCGTCGGTAATATTGGCTTTCACCACTCTCTACGTCCAAGAACGATGCACACGGCATCGTTTGGCATCGGAGTACATGATAGTTTCCACGGACTCGGTATTGGTAGCAAATTGATAGAAACAGTCACTGAACTAGCAGATAACTGGTTAAATGTGAGAAGAATTCAGATAGAGGTCAATGCCGATAACGACGCCGCCATTGGGCTTTATAAAAAGCATGGATTTCAAATTGAGGGTGAAGCGATTGACGGTTCCTTCCGTGATGGTGAATTCATCAATACCTATTACATGGCGCGCATCAGACCAGGCCAAAGATAAAACAAAGCCTCCTACTAATTGGAGGCTTTTCTTTTTAAACTTCGACTCACTTTCGTAAGTAAGCCAACGCTCTGCGAGTCAATGCTTCTGTGTAGGGATTGATCTTCCAGTGGTCGGAACTCCAACCTTTCACAAATCGCTGAAAGTCTGCCCAAGCCACAGCAAACAAAGGACGCCATTCACGCTCGACTTCATTAGGGTCAAGATTCGGTTGATAGACCATTAGCGAGTATTGCAACTGAGCAAAATACGTATCCAAAACCCAAACTTCCATCTCTGCACAACGTTCTGGCTTAACGGCGCTACTCATAAACAGTGCCACATCTTTCATTGCACACCCACATCCAACGTATTGAAAGTCAACCGCAGCAACGCTTGATTCTTCTTCATCAAAACAGAAGTTCGCCAATTTGGCATCACCATGTACTAGTGTTTTAAACTTAGCTTGCGAGAGCGTTTGATCAATCAATTGAGCCGCATTTTGTAGCTCAGTGTCTTGCAATGCTTCAAGCTCGTCGGGTCTGGTTGCTAAGTGCCAGTATGTTCCGGTATGCCACAACTTATCCGAACGAACATCGATGTATCGCGCATGAAAGTTCGCCAACCAAGTGAGGCAGGCTTGTAGATGCTCTAGCTGTGCATCTGTGATGACTTTTGGAAAGCCCACCTCGGCGAGATCTTCCATCACAATGAGCCATTCATTCTCCGATTGGAACGTTTTTAGACCTTGTGGTACTCGGCAGCGAGTATCCACCCCTCCGGAAAAATACTCATACCAATTCACTTCCACCTGATAAGAATGCAACTTTCTTTGATGAGAACGGTCCGTATTCCAGCCTCTAGGATGCTCTGAAGGCTTAGGGAGTTTTACATGCTTAATGATCACCGAACCAGTAGAATAAGTAACTCGGACTAACTCCCCATAGCCTCCCCATAGCGATTGTATGACTTCTACAGAGCGGTAATTACCGAGATTGAGTTCCTGGCCAATAGTTTGGTAGCGTTGGTGGTTGTTACTCATCATGCGAGCAGATGTGACCACGTTTGGTTCTTCTCCATATAGTGAATAACATATGGGCAAACTGGTTTGATTTGATAACCGAGTGACTCAATTTCTGGCAACACCGCTTCCATCATCACTTTTCCGTACCCCTTACCTCGCAGTGCTTCAGGAACAACCGTTGATGTAATGTGCATGACATTACCCTTAAGCTGATAAATCACCTTGGCTTTATAACCCTGCTCTAAATCAACCCAGAATGTACTATTCGTGGTCTCATGAGTTACTTTATGCATATCTTGCTCTCTAATTTTTGTTACAGATTGATTGAATCAAACTATATCACTGAATAAAATCGATACCATGCGAGAGTGCTGCTTCGCCTCACGCGATTACCTTCTTACATCAGGTACGACAATTATAATGAGAAATATGAGCCCAATTGCCAGAGACGGCAAGCTACCTCTGCAAAGCAAGAAGGCACCAGAACGTCAGGCAAGTACATTAAATAGCACCGATGCAATGGCAATGGTCGAACATGGCAGTGAAGTGAGCTTAAACGTCACCACCCCCGTTGGTACAAAGTTTATTACAACCAGCACATTTGTTGGCTGTCACTCAAATAATACTGCATTGATAGAGGTTCCGAACATCTCCGATGAAGACTTGAAGTTCTATTTTCAAGAAGGCTTTTGGATCAATGTAAAAGCCTACTCTCATCGAGGTGAAGGGGCCGTTATCCCATTTCGGGCCCAATTACAGCATCGACTAGGCGATCCGTACCCAATTTTGGTGCTAGACCTACCCAACACTATGCAGGTCTTTCAGCTTCGCAAAGAAGTGCGTTACGAAGTAAATTTGAGAGCGCGCGTTTGTTTAGAAGCCTATCGAACTGAATGCGAAATAAGAGATTTATCTCGTAGTGGCTGTCGTTTTGTAACATCACCAATGAGCCGGCCACTTCAGGTTGGTGACCACGTTTCATTGGATCTAACGATGCCCGGAGAGAGTCGTATGCTAGCGCCATTGCGAGGTCGTATTTGTAATTTACAAAAATCAACGCACTATGCTCGCTACGGAATGGAGTTTGATGAGGTTGGTAAAAACAACGCTAAAAACCTCCTCAGTCACCTCAAATTTGATGGTACTAAGCTCACACTAAAAAGATAGATTTGATAACCCCTATCGCTTATCAAGAAGCTTTGAAGTGCTAGAAAACAAGAAACCCCTTACTTTTCAGTAAGGGGTTTTTATTTACTAAGAATAAGGCAGTATCTTAGATAAGAGTCATGACTTAGAAGTCGTAACGTAGACCTAGCGCTAGCTCATCTTTTTCATCAGCGCCTTCGTTATCCATTAGATCGAAGTTGTATGATGCGTAGCCACGGAAGTTAGGCTTGAAGTAGTAAGTTACATCAACAGCTAGGTTTTCTACAGTATCTGCGTCTTCTAGTTCACCTTTGTTGAACGTAGAAGTGAATACAGTTTGACCCATAGTGTAAGCAGCGGCTAGTTCGTAGCCTTTGTAATCAAAAGTCTTACCTGCAACATCCATATCCGCGCCAGTGTAGTTACCAGCGAAGTAGAAGTCACCTACAGAGTATGCAGCTACCAGCATGAACTCATCGCTGTCGTTTTGATCTGCGTAACCAGCACCTAGTTCAAAACCAGTGTTAGCAAACGCGTAAACACCAGATAGAGAGAAGCCATCTTCCTCGTTGTCTGTAAAGCCTTGTGCATCTGTTGTGCGATCAGCAAAACGGTAGCTAGCGCGTACAGCTAGTTGCTCGAATTGGCCTTTGTAAGACAGCATGTTATCTGTACGGTCAGAAACAGGCAGTTTAAGTGCTGCTGTGTTACCGTGGTAAGCCATAATATCAGTAAAGTCAGTAAGAACCACTAGTGCGCCGTCGTTTTTACCGTAAGTTACTTCACCGTATTTGCCACCCAGACCCGCATAAGCGTAACGAGTTTCAAGATCACTATTGTTATCTACGGCACCTTCTTCTTTTGTTTTGAACTCACCTTCCCAAAAACCAACGCCGTATAGGTTTTCATTGATTTCCTGTTTGCCTAGGAAGTTAAGACGGATGCGAGTACGGTCTTCTGCCTTACCATCCATCATAGAAAGACGCGCTTCAGCGCGGCCGCCCATCTCAAGAGAAGTGCCATCTTGGTTGTATAGTTCTGAAGCGACAACTTGAGATCCTGATGCCATTAGCGCCACTGCTACAGCTAAAGTTTTTAATTTCATTGTTATTTTCCATATCATTGTTTTATATGTGTTTTCTCACCAGAAAAACAGGACTTTTCTGTACCAACGAGAAAACTGGCGGCATAGTAGCAGCTGTTATTTTTCACGCAACGTGTTGAATAAACAGCGCTTATAGAAGAAAACACCACTTAAAATGACGATATGAATACCTCTCAACCATCAAGTTATCGGTTGAGTTAAAAAAAATGTTCGCGTCAAAAAAAAATTGACGAAAAAAATGTAAAAACAATATCACAAAACGTGATATTGCCCGCAAAAAAATCTTGTTAACTGACTGTTTTAGATAGACTTATTGATAATAAATCCGATTATTACAAACAAAAAAATCCCTGAGCATTCACTCAGGGATTTAGAGATTTGATAAGTAGATGATGAATTAAAGCTTAAAGAAACTTAATTGCTCTTTCTGCTTCTCTGCAAGTAATGAAAGCTCAGTACTCGCACTTGCACTCTGGCTGATGCCCGCTACGTTTTGGTTTACAAGCTCCGACATGTTAACCACGTTGCGATTGATATCTTGCGTAACTTGAGACTGCTCTTCGGCTGCGGTTGCTACTTGCGTGTTTGAATCGTTGATGTTGGCGACTGACTCGGTAATTCCAACCAACGCTTCATTAGCTTGTTGCGTCAGCTCGTTGTTGCGGCTAAGCATATCAAGGCTGACTTGCATACTGTCATTCGCAAGCCCAGACTGCGCTTGAAGCTCTTCAATGATCGTTTGGATCTCTTGTGTCGAGTCTTGAGTACGCGCTGCTAGCATTCGTACTTCATCAGCTACTACCGCAAAACCACGACCAGACTCACCAGCTCGCGCCGCTTCAATCGCAGCATTCAATGCTAGCAAGTTGGTCTGCTCAGATACGCCGCGAATCACTTCAATAACATCGTTGATCTGTACAGATTGCTCTTTTAGACGCAAAACAACTTGCGCTGCATCGTTCAATGCTTGAGACATTTGCGCACTTGCTTCCGCACTTTCTTGGAAGATAGCCAAACCTGATTGAGCAAGTCCATCAGCTTCACGCGCGGTTGCGTCAGCAGAGGTCGCGTTATCACTCACATTATTCGCAGTGCTTGCAAGCTCGTTAACCGCAGATGCAACTTGCTCGATCTCCGCCAACTCTTGTTGAGCGTTCGCTTCCGCTTGCGTCATTACCGCAGCTAATTCGGTCGATGCAGATGCAACTTCCTCACTAATACGGGTTAACTGGTCCACAGTGTTGTATAACTGCTCTGCGGTTTGGTTTACATCTTTGCTCAGCTTAGAGATCTCATTGTCCCCATCGACATCTGCACGTACTGATAGATTACCCATTGCTAACTGACGCATCACTTCTTGCAGCTTTTGGATTGGTGTAACAATCATGCCAGATAGGAACCAAGCGCCTATCAATGAGAAAGCAAATACCGCTAAAACCGTCAACATAGCGTTATTTTGCACACGTTCATTTTGCTGATGACTTCTGATAGTAGATTGTTCAGCTTGCTCGTTTACATGCTTTGATAGTGTGTTAATTTGTTGGACCATTTCTCGGCCAACATTGCGATACTCTTTGACAAATGCACGGTACTCGCTATCCGATTTCAAACCTTGATCGTATTGGTTGAAGAAAGCAACTGAGCGCTCTGAATATCGCACATAGGATTCAATTGCTTGGCGAACTTTAACGGCATCGTCACGGAATAGGTTTCGGGCTTCAATTGCGCTTAAATCGGCATCAACTTGCTTTAAGCCTTCTTTCAATTCGGTTAGAAAATTCTCACGACGAGAAGCATCGTAAATAGCGTAAACCGCGCTTATGCGCAGAGGGTAAATTTGGTCGTCAATACTCGCCAATGTGTCTTTGTGAAAAACCAAAGATTCTTGGTTGGAAGCAATAACATCTTGCTCTGCTTGAAGATTGTTTTTAGTAATCCAAAGAGCAATAAACAAAACAATCGCGGTAAATAATACCGGAACCAAAATTTGCGTTCGTACTGACAAATTTTTCAGTGATAACTGCATGACAGGGCCTCAGTTGTATGCGTGATGTCTATATCCAAACAAACTCGAGCAGTGCTTATAACAACGTTACTTTTCGGCAGTTTGAATATCTATGCTTCCTTGCGACGGGATAAATCCCAGACGAATAAACAAGTGGCGAATATTAGAGGTCGATCACACTTTTGTCTAGTACAAAAACTCTCCATTTTCAATCTGTTATTGACAATATCCCGACAGTAGCGTCGGGATATTGTCGTTATGATAACTTATGATCACTTATGATGAGATACATTCACATTTAGGACGGTTTCAGCCTATTTTCTCAACGAATTGAGCTTAGCTTGAGCAAGGCCAAAAATGGTATCGATTGGATAAGAACCTTCATCGGTTGGCTCACCAGCAACTTTCCCCGTAAACAATTCGATAGCTTCAGTAACATGGTCAATCGCCCAAATATTAAACTCGCCTTTTTCGACTGCTTTCACGATGTCGGAACGAAGCATTAGATTGTGAACATTAGAGCGCGGAATAATGACTCCCTGCCCGTCATGACGACCTTTAATTACACACACATCATAAAAGCCTTCGATCTTTTCGTTTACGCCACCAATAGGCTGAGCTTGACCAAATTGATTCATCGACCCTGTTATCGCAATGTCTTGTCGGTTTGGTTGCTTTGAAAAAGCAGACACAACCGCACATAACTCAGCCATGCTGGCACTATCACCATCAACACCACCATAAGATTGCTCAAAGGTAATGGTTGTCGTTAATGGCACTCGTGCCGTTTTACCAAATACGGAAGATAAGTAGGCAGACAAAATCATTACGCCCTTAGAGTGAATACTGCCCCCCAAATCCACGCTGCGCTCGATATCGATAACATCCCCATCACCGTAACACGTCGTCGCTGTGATGCGATTCGGTGCACCAAACATGTAGTCACTAGTGCTCAATACCGAAAGTGCGTTCACTTGGCCTACGGCTTCTCCTTCGGTGCGAATCAGCGTTGTGCCGTTAATAAAGGTTTCCATTACGTTATCGCGTAATCGGCTTACTCGCATTTCTTGGTTATTGAGCGCCTCTTCAACATGCCCAATACGGATCATGTTGGAGTTGGCTTGACGAGCAACGTAGTTCGACTCTCGAAGCAAGTTGGCGATATTAGCCGAATGTAGAGATAGCTTGGATTGGTCGCCAGACAAACGTGAGCTGTATTCGATGATCCGAGCAATGGCTTTGCGATCGCAATGCAGCATATTGTTGTCATGCACCACGCTAGAGATAAAGCGCGCGTAATGCAGCTCAGACTCCGGCGTACGTTTCATTTCGTCTTCGAAATCTGCCGTCACACGGAACAACTCGCTGAACTCTGGATCGTAATGTTGGAGTAATTGGTAAGTTCGGTAATCACCAAATAAGATAATTTTGATATCAAGCGGAATCGGTTCAGGATCGAGTGATACCGCTCCCGTCAATGTGACTTCTTTTTCTAGAGACGTAAAACTCAATTGACGAGCACGCAATGCGCGCTTCAAACCATCCCAAACGTAAGGCTGTTCAAGTACTTTCTGAGCATCCATTAATAGAACGCCGCCATTCGCCTTATGCAAGCTCCCTGCACGAATCAGCGAGAAGTCGGTAAACACCGTTCCCTTGAAAGTGGCAGTCTCAATCGACCCGAAGAGTGAATGATAGTTGGGATTTTCTTCAACAACGATAGGAAATTCGCTGCTTTTACGGCTTACCAAGACATTCACTTTATAACGACGTGGCAATTTTTTATCCAAGGATGCCGTCGCAATTTCGCCTTGCTCGCCACTTTGGTCAAGGAAGATATCTGCGTTTTCAACAATATCTTTTTGCAGCTCAGTTAAGTAGGTTTTGATTTCGGAATATTGCGCGTAATCCACTTTGAGTTTTTTGATGAAGTGAGTAATCACATCAAGCGTCACTTCATCATTGAGCTTTTTGATTTTATCGCTGTATGTCTCTTCCCACTCCGTAAGCTCACGAACCATCGAGCGCAATCGCACTTCGAGTTCATCAATAGCATCGCTGAATTGCTCTTGTTCTTTTTTGCTTAGTACATCAAAAGACTCTTCCGTATGAAGCTCATCACCGTTCATGGCGACAAACTGATAATCCCCCTGCGTAGTCAGTGTTAGGCTGATGCCCTTTTCTTTTGCCTCTCGACTAATACGATCCAGCTCGTTTTGTTGCTTAGCTGCCAATTGATTTTTTAATCGCTCAGCGCGGCTAAAGTACATTTCATTGTCGAATGCTAGGGGTAAAGCATTTAATAATTTGCCCATTAAAGCTTCAATATCAACACGTAGCTTATTTCCGATACCACAAGGCAGCTTTAATACCTTTGGTGTACGGGTATCCTCAAAGTTCGCAACGTAACACCAATCAAACAGGGCTGCTGCATCGTGCTGGTGACGATTCAGATAGCGCAAGATCATGGTGCGTTTACCTAGCCCATTCTGACCAATGGCGTAGATGTTATACCCTTTCTCTTTGATGGACATCGCAAACTCGACCGCTTTTTGCGCGCGCTCTTGGCCCACGATTTCATCAATTGGAGGTAACTCCTTGGTCGACTTACATGGCATATTCTCTAGATCTGCTACAGAATATAGCTGCTTAGCTTCCAATCTTAGTATTGCCATATCCACTTCCTTTTTTCTTATTTTCGTTATTTGAGTGTAGAGATTATTTGCTTAATTTTAAGTGATTTACCTTCCACCCTAGATTGATTGGACATTTTATGAACACATAAGTAATATTAACACGCACTTGCAATTGATAATCAATTTCATTTAATATCTAAACAAATCAAATGTTGTGGAGATGGATATGAATATTGAGCAATGCTGGATGCGCTACTTAAAAGCGGAGCAACTGATGGAACAAGGCCATTGGCCAGAAGCTCATCGTTTATATGACGACGTGCTCAACAATCTACCCAACCACATTCATTTAGCGCTAGAAAATGCACAAACTAAACCTTGCCAATTTGTATGTCTCATTACGGGACTTAGAGATGCTAGCGTGACGCAATCAGAGATTCTCAACAAACTCGGCTTACAGCATGATGCGTTCTCAATACTCAATCAAACTTACGCGCTATTTCAATTTTTGCAGCTAGAGAGCCATGAACTGATTGAGCGCGTAGGTCACCTACTTGGTCAACAGAGCGAAGACTTATTAGCTCACATGGCGGCATTTTGCTCTGCCCAACGTAATGCTCAATGGATGATAGAACTCGAGCACGTAACGCGCGCGCATGAGCAGTTCTTACATTTGCAAGCAATGAGTTCGGCAAAAGCTTCGCCTTCTCACCTGTATAATTAATCTAAAGCTCAAGCATTGAGGCCAGCTAGGTTTGTACTGTCTATTGCTTGAGTATCATTTGCTTTATCAACCACAAGGATCTGTGATGTCTTCTAAAACCATTCTTTCGGTGAACAACCTATCAGTCAGCTTTACGACAAACGATGGGATCGTCGATGCAGTAAAGAATGTTAGCTTCGATTTAAAAGCAGGCGAGACGCTGTCCATCGTTGGCGAATCTGGCTCTGGCAAGTCAGTATCAACCAATGCACTGATGAAACTACTGCCAGACAACGCTATTTTGCATGAAAGCTCATCCATCATGTTTGAGGGTAGCTCCATCTTGGATAAAACAGAGCGTGAAATGCAAAGTATTCGCGGTGATCGCATTGGCATGATTTTTCAAGAGCCGATGACCTCACTAAACCCGTACATGCGGGTGGGTATCCAAGTCGCTGAGGCCATCATGTGTCACCGCCCGGTCGATAGACGAACAGCAAAAGCAAAGGTGTTAGAGCTGTTTGAATTGGTTCATATGCCAAACCCAGAAAAAGCGTACAACAAGTACCCACACGAATTTTCTGGTGGTCAATTGCAACGCATCATGATTGCGATGGCACTGATTAACGAGCCCGATATTTTGATCGCCGACGAACCTACAACAGCGTTGGATGTCACGGTTCAAGCAGAAGTGTTGCACCTGATTAAAGAAATTCAGGCTCAGATGGGCATGGCAATCCTATTTATTACTCATGACTTAGGCGTCGTAAAACACTTTGCAGATCGTGTCATTGTGATGTGTAAAGGAGAAGTCGTCGAGGAAGGCGAAACGCAAACACTCTTCGAGGACCCAAAGCACGAATACACACGTATGCTAATCAACTCGATTCCTAAAGGCAGTAAGGAGCCTATTAGCGAAAGTGCTACACAGCTTTTAAAGGCCGACGATATACGAGTCAAATTCTTGGTAAAGTCGCATTTTATTGCGAGCAAGAATGAGTACTTCGAAGCGGTAAAAGGCATTTCTCTTGAGCTTAAACAAGGAGAGACCCTCGGGATCGTTGGGGAGTCCGGTTCAGGTAAGTCTACACTCGGCCGAGCTTTGATAGGTCTTCTGCCCTCAACTGGCAAAATAGAATATAAAGGCCAAGATATGGCCTTGCTGACAAACAAAGAACGTTTTGAGCTGAAAAAAGACGTTCAGATGGTATTCCAAGACCCTTATGGTTCGCTTTCTCCTCGTATGACTATCGGCGAGATCATCACAGAAGGATTAACTGTCCACCAACCAATGTTGAGTAAAAAAGAACGTATGCAGAAAGCGCGCGACGTGCTCCGTGAGGTCCGCTTAGATCCCGCGTCCATCAACCGTTATCCGCACGAGTTTTCAGGAGGCCAGCGTCAGCGTATTGCTATCGCGCGAGCACTGATCCTTGAACCTTCGTTTATTCTGCTTGATGAGCCAACCTCTGCATTAGACCGCTCGGTGCAACTGACAGTGATTGACCTTCTGAAAGATTTGCAGAAAAAACACAATATTGGCTACTTGTTTATTAGCCACGATCTATCAGTAGTTAAAGCACTCTCTGATCGTGTTCTAGTCATGCAAAAGGGCGAGGTCATGGAACAAGGTACGGCCGAAAAGATTTTCCAAAACCCTAAAAATGACTACACGAAAAAACTGATAGATGCCTCATTTGATCTTGAAAGCAGTGAAAATCAGCACAATGCGGCTTAGGTTCATCACAGTTTCATATTCATAAACTAGGATTAAGAAAAGGTGATAAATTCATCTTGTCTTAAGAATGGCGTAGCTGCCTTTCGGTTTGGCCGCCGAGACTGGTTGGTTCAAGAGTCAGACTTAGTCAACCTGGCTCAAATACTGGCAAACAGTATGAATTGAGTTCCCCCAACCATGAAAAATGCCGCGACACTGTCGCGGCATTTTTTTATTCTCAGAAGCTTCGAACAACTAGGGCATTAAATCGACTCAATACCCATATTATGTAACGTAAATGCATACATGTCTGTGGTGAGGTCAATTTGCTTACTCAGCGGCATTCCTGCACCATGACCTGCATTGACATCAATGCGTATTAATACTGGATTAGCGCCTTGCTGTTTGTCTTGCAGCTCCGCAATAAATTTGTACGAATGTGCTGGCACAACTCGGTCGTCGTGATCAGCAGTTGTCACCAAGGTAGCAGGATATTGCACGCCTTCTTTTACATTGTGAACAGGAGAGTAACCAAGCAAGTATTGGAACATCGCTTCACTTTGCTCCGACGTGCCATAGTCATACTTCCAGCCTTCTCCAGAAGTAAACGTGTGATAACGCAGCATATCAAGCACGCCAACCGCAGGCAGCGCGACTTTGAATAGTTCAGGGCGTTGCGTCATACACGCTCCAACTAACAAACCACCATTAGAACCACCGCGAATCGCTAGGCGATCCGAGCTAGTGTAGTCGTTTTCAATCAGGTATTCCGCCGCCGCAATAAAGTCATCAAACACGTTTTGCTTTTGCTGCTGAGTGCCTGCGTTGTGCCAGGCTTTACCGTATTCACCGCCGCCTCGCATGTTGGCGACAGCGTATATACCACCCAACTCTAGCCAGTTGGCTACATTGCCAGAAAACATTGGAGTAAGGCTGATGTTAAAACCGCCGTAACCATACAACATGGTTGGTGATCTACCATCAAGTGCAACGCCCTTCTTGTATGAAATGATCATCGGAACTTGCGTGCCGTCTTTTGAGGTGTAAAACACCTGTTTTGATTCATACTCATTACGATCGAACGGTGCCTTTGATTCCTGAAACAGTGTGGATTCACCAGATTCGACATCAAATGAGAAGATCGTCGGAGGCGTCACGTAGTTAGTGAATGTGTAATAAAGTGTGGTTTCTTCTTTTTTACCCGCCAGACCATAAGCCGTGCCTTCTCCCGGCAATTGTACATCTCGAATCCACTCACCTTGGTAGTTAAACTGCTGCACTTTAGAAAGCACATCTACCATATAAGTCGCAAACAGATAACCGCCACCTTTGCTGATTTCTAACGGCTGTTCTTGTTCAGCAATCACGTCAGCCCATTGTTCTGTCTGAGTGTTGTAGCTGACAACTTTGCCATTCGGCGCGTCTAGGTTGGTGTAAAGCAGCAAGGTTGCGTCTTGGCTATCAATTAAGTAGGTGTCGCCTTGCGTTGTATCGCGCAGCGTCACAATTGCTTGGGAGTCAGACTGTAAATCGATATAAAACAGACGATTACCCGATGTAGATTCTGCGCCAGAAATAATGAGGAAGCGATCATCTGTCGTCGTCGTACCAGACACATAACGATGAACTTGCGTATCCAACTCACCAAAAATCACTTTATCTTCAGATTGAGGGGTACCAAGTTCATGATAATAAAGCTTGTGATGCTCAGTTCGAGCAGACAACTCACTGCCTTGCGGCTTATCGTAGCTTGAGTAATAGAAGCCTTTGCTGCCCAGCCAAGAAATCGACGTAAACTTCGCATCAACAATCTCAGGCTCTAACTGTTCTTTGGTTTCCATATCAATGACAAAGATCTTACGCCAATCACTACCCCCTTCTGAGATGGAATACGCGACCAAACGGTAGTCTTTAGAGAAGCTGACTTCGCCAAGAGAGGTCGTGCCCTCTTCGGAGAAAGTATTTGGATCAAGGAAAACCTCGGCTTCTCCCTCGCCTTTACGTCGATACAATACGCTTTGGTTTTGCAAACCGTCGTTTTTGTAGAAGTAGGTGTAGTCACCACGTACAAATGGCTGGGAATATTTTTCGTAGTTTTGACTGTTCGCCACTAAGTCACGGATTTGTTGGCGGTACGGTATCTGACCAAGGAAATCGAAGGTGACCGAATTTTGACCCGAAACCCATTGTGCGGTTTCTTCACTGCGATCATCTTCTAACCAGCGATAAGGGTCGGCAATGTCGTGACCAAAATAAGTGTCCACGACAGAATCTTTACGTGTTTTTGGGTAATGCATAACGTCCGTGTTACTCCGTTGTTTTTATTAAGTTGTTTATCTTCAATCGTTTTATTGCGGTGATTACCTTAGAGCACCCAATTTTGATTTCAACGACATTGTTTTAAATCTATGAAGAACCTAGAAATAATGAGATATCGTTAAGTACCGGTCGCGAATGTGCTCAATAAGCAGCTTCACTTTGTTCGGTGGTTGACGAGTAAACGGATACACCGCGTAGATACCCAACTTTTTACCTACTAGTTCAGGAAAAATATCCACCAGTTGGCCATTGCGAATATCATGATACACCAAGCATCGCGGGACGTAAGCTATACCATGGCCGCCCAGAGCGGCTTTACGTAATGCGGTCGCGTTATCAGTAGAAAAGCAGCCCGATACTTTGACGATGTAATTGCCATCTTCTCCTTTAAACTCCCAATCCGTTGCACCTGTGGTTTGGTAAGCGTATTGCAGACAATTGTGCGTGGTGAGATCAATCGGCTCGATCGGTTTCCCATTTTTCGCAATATAAGAAGGTGACGCGCATACCACCCATTGGGAATCGAGAATATGTCGTGCGATCAAACTAGAGTCGGCTAGGTAGCCAGTTCGAATGACTAAATCGTAACCATCAGCCACTAAATCGACAAAGCGATTATCCAATGACATGTCCACGGTCAGACCCGGATGAAGGTTACAAAACTCGGCAACAGCATCAGCAAGTATCAAATCTCCAGAGATACACGGCACGGACATTTTTATATGACCGCTCACATTCTCTCCAAAGCCTGCAACAGCATCCATAGCCTCCTGAGTGGCCTGCTTCACATTTTTAGCACTGTGGAGTAACACCTTACCTGCCTCGGTCAAGGTTAATTTGCGCGTTGTTCGATATAATAGCTGAGCCCCTATTTCTTCCTCCAACCTCGCCATTCTTTTGCTAACTACCGAATTTGTAAGGTTATTTGCCTCTGCAACCTTACTAAAGCTGCCAAGTTCGATTACTTGAGAAAATAGGATTAAGTCGTCTGCTCTCATACCATTATGTCACTTTTGGAATTAATTATTTTCATTATTTCCCTATATCAACAAAAAATAAAGGAGTAAATTCACGCCAAATTAACAAAACCATTACAACAAAAAGTCACCTCTACAGCGGATTGACACCGTTCGAGAAGTCAGCGTACGAAGGATGTACAAATGAGTGAAACCCTACTTGCCCTAGTGGCATTTTCGCCAATTGTTGTTGCCGCCATCTTATTGGTTGGTCTCAACTGGCCTGCTAAAAAAGCCATGCCTGTTGCGTTCGGTCTAACCGTCGCTATCGCACTAATGTTTTGGGATATGTCAGCCAATCGCGTACTGGCCTCCGTATTCCAAGGACTGGGCATTACTGTCTCTGTTCTATGGATCGTGTTTGGTGCCATCTTCTTGCTCAACACTTTAAAACACACTGGAGCGATCACCACAATCCGTAATGGATTTACCGATATTTCGGCTGACCGCCGTGTACAAGCCATCATCATTGCTTGGTGCTTTGGCTCGTTCATTGAAGGCGCATCTGGGTTCGGTACCCCGGCAGCAATCGCTGCACCACTACTGGTTGCAATCGGCTTCCCTGCGCTAGCCGCTGTCCTTATGGGCATGATGATTCAGTCTACGCCTGTTTCATTCGGCGCGGTAGGCACGCCTATCATCGTAGGTGTAAACAAAGGTTTAGACACCCATAACATCAGTGAGTCGTTGGCCGCACAAGGTGCAACGTGGGAAATGTACCTGCAAGATATCACAGCACACGTTGCTGTCATTCACGCAGTCGTAGGTACGATGATCCCGGTATTAATGGCGATGATGTTAACACGTTTTTTCGGCAAGAACAGAAGCTGGAGTGAAGGCCTGGATATTCTACCATTTGCGCTATTCGCTGGTGTCTCTTTCACCGTTCCATACGCGTTAACCGGCGTATTCTTGGGCGCAGAGTTTCCTTCACTTATCGGTGGTTTGGTTGGTCTGTCTATCGTTGTTACCGCAGCGAAAAAAGGCTTCTTAGTACCAAAGACTAAGTGGGATTTCGAAAGCGAAGACAAATGGCCTGCAGAGTGGTTAGGTTCGCTAAAAGTCGATCTAAACGACAATCCGGGCAAGCCAATGAGCATCGTAAAAGCTTGGGTTCCATATGTAATGCTGGCAGTTATTCTCGTCGCAAGCCGCGTAAGCCCTGAGCTGAAAGGCTTTGTACAAAGCGTAAGTTTGTCGTTCAGCAACATTCTTGGTGAGACTGGCGTTAGCGCTGCGATTCAGCCGTTATACCTTCCTGGTGGCATTCTGGTGTTTGTCGCACTACTTGCTGCAATGTTACAAAGCGGTAGTGTAAAGCCATTGCGTGAAGCGTTTGGCGAGTCAAGCAAAACACTGATTGGGGCGGGTTTTGTCTTGGTATTTACCATTCCGATGGTTCGTATCTTTATCAACTCAGGCATCAACGGTGCTGACCTAGCAAGTATGCCCGTCACAACCGCAAACTTCGCCTCTGACCTTGTTGGTTCTGCGTTCCCAGCGCTGAGTGCCACCGTTGGTGCACTGGGTGCGTTCATCGCTGGCTCAAACACGGTATCAAATATGATGTTCAGCCAGTTCCAATTCGAAGTGGCACAAACGTTGTCTATTTCGAGTGTGATTGTTGTATCACTCCAAGCCGTCGGTGCTGCCGCAGGTAACATGATTGCGATTCACAACGTTGTTGCCGCATCAGCCACGGTAGGTTTGCTTGGTCGAGAAGGCGCAACATTGCGTAAAACGATTATCCCTACGTTCTACTACATTGTAATGACAGGCATTATTGGATTGGTGCTGATTTATGGCTTCCAAATGACAGATGTCTTAATGAAGTAACGCGAAATGCAGGGTTTACAGCCCTGCCTAATTTGACACAGCTGTCTGCACTACTACCCCGACATGTTGATTTAGCTTGCTACATCAATTCCCCCGACAGCTGTGTCACCCTTTCCAGTTTGCATAACTGATTGAGTGATTTAATAAAATTTTTCAACCAATTATGTAAATGGGTTACCAACATCACCGATTCAAACGTAAGTGAACCATAGGTAACTATACTCATTTTGATGTCTTCACTGCTTTGCGATGAAGGCTCAACGAAAGAGCAAATTGCTCCACAACTTTGCTTAGAATAACCGCTAGGACACCATTATGATTATCTCAGCTTCTACTGACTACCGCGCTGCCGCGAAAGCCAAGCTTCCCCCGTTTCTATTCCATTATATTGATGGCGGCTCTTACGACGAACGCACGCTGAAGCGTAATACTGACGATTTAGGTGATGTCGCTCTTCGCCAACGCGTCCTACGCGATATGACAGATTTGAGCCTCGAAACCGAGATCTTCGGTGAGAAACTGGCAATGCCAATCGCGCTAGCTCCTGTTGGTCTAACTGGTATGTACGCGCGCCGAGGCGAGGTGCAAGCAGCAAAAGCAGCCGAGAAAAAAGGCATCCCATTTACTATGTCGACTGTTTCGGTTTGTCCGATTGAAGAAGTCGCACCTGCAATTGAACGTCCAATGTGGTTCCAGCTTTACGTGCTTAAAGACCGTGGCTTTATGAAAAACGTACTTGAGCGTGCAAAAGCAGCAGGCGTAACAACGCTGGTGTTTACCGTTGATATGCCAGTTCCTGGCGCACGTTACCGTGACATGCACTCAGGTATGAGTGGCCCTAACGCGGCCATGCGTCGTGTATTCCAGGCGATGCGCCACCCAAGCTGGGCGCTGGATGTGGGTCTACTTGGTAAACCGCACGACTTAGGTAACATCTCAACTTATCGTGGCGAACCAACAAAGCTAGAAGATTACATCGGCTGGTTAGGCGCAAACTTCGACCCTTCTATCTCCTGGAAAGATCTTGAGTGGATTCGTGATTTTTGGGATGGCCCAATGGTTATCAAAGGCATTCTAGATGAAGAAGACGCGAAAGATGCGGTACGTTTCGGCGCAGATGGCATTGTGGTATCTAACCATGGTGGCCGTCAGTTAGATGGCGTACTTTCAAGTGCTAAAGCACTGCCAAGCATTGCGGATACGGTAAAAGGTGATCTTAAGATCTTCGTAGACTCTGGTATTCGTACTGGTCTTGATGTCGTTCGTATGCTCGCACTTGGTGCAGACTGTACGCTTCTTGGCCGTTCATTTGTGTACGCATTGGCAGCACAAGGCGGAGCAGGCGTTGAAAACCTACTGGATCTGTACGATAAAGAAATGCGTGTAGCAATGACGCTGACTGGCGCTAAGTCTATCGCGGATCTTTCACGCGATTCGCTAGTGAAAATCCCATAATCTTTGCAAGCGAGCAAAACAGAAACGAAAAAACGAGCCAACAGTGGCTCGTTTTTTATTGCTCTTCAACCCGATAATTTGACGAGCAAGCTAGCTAACTTGGTGGACGTACTCGATCACGACTTGGTTTCCGTCGATAAACACGTTACTGATATCGCCATCCACCGTCACACGATTTTGTAAATAAACGGTACCAGATGCAGATAGGTCACGCTCCGTCAAAGACGGAATCACCTGACCAGGACGTACATGTAGCTGCTCGCATAGCTGTTTTACAAAACCTAGCGTCAGTGGAGAATTACCACGTAACAAGCCAGAAAACTCGTGTAGACTCAAACCAAGGCGCTTCGCCATTTCCATTTGAGTGATGTGCATTTTGGCTTTTTGTGACATCCAGATGTCGTAGAGCGCGTTTCGATCCAGCTCTGTAAATTCCATATCTGCCTCCGCTAATTCAAGAGCCAATACACTCTCACACTTACTTAAGATAAATGTTAGCGATAAGTCAGAGAAGTTATAATTGATCGTCCAAATATCAACCCTCAATCATTGGTAGCGTACCTCTGAACATGCATGAGGCGGTCGCTCAACAGAACATTGAGGTGACTCTCTTGTCATCGGAAGGAAAAGTCCATCTCGGACGGTTTAGACATAAGTAAATGATTTAAAGGAAATCACTGGGGTGAAGGAGTAATATCTGCTACCTTTCCTTCCATGGTTCACTAGAAATAAGTTACATATGCCACAGTGGTTTACCGAATTACAAAGCTACATTGAAACGTCTCATCAAAATTGGAGTGGGAGCGTCCTTTTCATTACGCTCGCTAGCTTTATAGCTTGGATAGCTTGGCGACTGATCCGCTCTCGCCTCGCTGCGCTCGTAGAGAAAACGCCCTTCCACTGGGATGACATGTTGCTTGATGCGCTAAAAGCGCCAGTCAGTACACTCATTTGGTGTTGGCCAGCAACCGTCTCTATCGGCATCATATTAGAGAGCGAGCTCAACGATAAAATAAACTGGTTAAGTACGCTGAAACTGATTTTAATCATCAGCATCTTCGTATGGACCGTTATGCGGCTCATTACCAATGTTGAAGAGCATGTTCTCGAACAAAAGAACCGAGATGAAACAACAGTACAAGCGATAGCTAAGGTCGCGCGCCTGTTCTTTATTACCGTCGGAATTCTAACCGTAATGCAGGCATTTGGTCTGTCACTATCGGGCCTACTTACCTTCGGTGGTGTTGGTGGTTTGATCGTCGGTTTAGCGGCGAAGGATTTGCTGTCTAACTTTTTTGGAGGTCTTATGATCTACTTCGATCGTCCATTTAAAGTTGGCGATTGGATCCGTTCTCCAGACCGACAAATAGAGGGGACGGTAGAACGCATTGGCTGGCGTATGACCATTATCCGAACTTTCGATAAGCGTCCACTGTATGTGCCAAACTCAGTGTTTAGCAGCATTGTCGTAGAAAACCCATCTCGCATGCTGAACCGACGTATCTACGAAAAAATTGGACTTCGTTACGACGATGCTGAAAAAATGCCGCAAATTATCACCGCGGTAAAAGAAATGCTGAAAAATCACAAAGACATTGATGCACGCCAAACACTTATCGTCAACTTCGATACATTCGGTCCATCATCATTGCACTTCTTTATCTATACCTTTACTAAAACCGTGAATTGGGTGAGATACCATGAGGTTAAGCAGGACATACTGCTTAAGGTAATCAACATCATTAAAGAACACGATGCAGATATCGCGTTCCCTACTCAGACGCTTAAGCTTGATCCTATACAAATGGTAAAAGCGGAAGAGCAAGAAGATCACGGCTTCTAGTTCTCACCAATACCCAAATAATCAAGCCCGCTGTGTTTAAGCGGGCTTTTTATTTTTCTTCGCATGAAGTGGTTATTGTTGCGTTAACACTATACGTGCATTCAGCGGTTGGATTGGGCGATTGTTTTTCCCCATTACTTCCGAAAAAGATTTTATCTGCTCAGGAGAAATAGTTTGTGCTTCTTTCATCACGAACCAACGTACACCTTCAGAGCATGGCGGTGTCGTTAGTGAGCCGTTAAAGCGGTAGTAGTCTTTATCACTTGGGATAAGGGCATCAGCATCAAATGGAACCTTGATGGTAACATCTTGATCTTTAGTTGGAATGTTAGCTAGCATCTTAGCTAGATCTGGGTTCGCGTCACCCAGTTTAAAGAACACCGCGACAACAGCTAGATGACCTACTTTGTCGGCATGCACAAAGTGTGCTTCTAGAGGGTATTCTTTACCGTCCACATGGTTTTCAGATGGCGTATGGAAGTGGAACTGTTTCAACGTAAACTCTTTACCATCAATGGTGAGTGTGTTTTTACCTTCTAAACCAGTCTGTAAAGTGTGACCGTTGTTCAGCAGTGTGATTGCCTTACCTTCGTAGTCGAAATTCAATTTTTCTAGCTTCGCTTCGGTCGCCGATTCAATGTTGATTGGGCTCTGGTTTTGACCTTTTGCGCACTCAGATGCAAACTCACCCCAATGAGCTGGCCCATGGTTTCCCTCGTAGCCCCAGCTTGCTGCATAAGCTGTTCCTGTAAATACCAGTGCCAAACCTAGTGTTGTTAGTGACTTCTTCATCATTTTCCTTATTTCTGAAAGTTAAATTCCGTGAGAATAAAGCCATACTAATCTCACAAAATTAAGCAGTGACAGAGTGAAAACTATGATTACAAAAGATTTTTGGAATAGAAGCCTCTAATGATGTAATTGACATGATGCTCAAAATTGAACGTCAACGATTATTGAATCGGTGTAAGTACCTGCAGGAGGGGTCGTTTGGCTGGTTAGTATCTGCGCGCGATAATTATAATTCTGTGGAGTGATACCATCCGGAATGGAGCCGCCAGTATCGACGTCACCGTGTTCACGACGTTCAGAACTGGTGCCTCCCCAGCGCTCCATCGTTGATGACTTATAGATTTCATACTCCAAATAGTGACCACTAGAAATCATTCGCCGCTGACCGCCGGACGCATTTAGGCCGTCATTCAAGCCAATGGAGAAGGAACTATTCTTGGTACAAGTTAACGATATAACCTGACTGACTGGTTCAAAACCGGCCACTAATGGGGACGAACCAAAATCAATATCTGGCGCTGTGATCATACAATCAGGGGTCACTTGCAACTCAACCGTAATCACGCTTTGAGCGCTGCCATTGGCGCGGCCAATGCATACCCCTAGAACCCCGATACCCTTACAGTAATCCCAAATCCAGGATACGGTGATTTGGTCTTTATAAGTCCCAGCGGAAAGATTACTACCCACTCCCGTCCGAGCATAGAGCGGAAACTCGGCTTGAGTGCCAAACAACCCGAGTAAATCGAGTAACCCGATTTCAAAAAAATTGTAAGTTTGGCCGAATACATACTCTTGTGAAAGCCCTGGATCGCCAAAAATCTGATAGCTGAGCTCCGAACTCGGATCATCCTCATTTAATAGCAAACCATTATTTATACTGTTAAACGTTGCTGATACGTAGTCGCCACTTAACAAAGACACAAGTGTAGAAAAGTCACACGTAATCCCCGCATGAGGCTGAGCTGAGCTTTGCTGCTGAGAGCTTGAAACAGTAAACGAAGAAACATTGCCAAACAAGATTAAAGGTGCTGCCGCCGTGAGCTGACAAGCCATTGTCGAGCACGAGAAAAAGAGAAGTAGGCTAGCAAACCAGCTGCGCAAAATCATAGTGCGGTCTCTTCTTCGGCTTTGATACAAACCTGCTCAGGCAATGTTTGTATTTTTTGACTGTCACGCTGATACAACCCCTCAATAAACACTTTACATGGCGACTGTCCTTGAGGATAAAACTGAATATAGCGGCCTGGGTCAACGCCTTCAAAGTACGTAAAACCATCCCAACCAATTTGGCTTGTTAAGCCCGTTTCTGAGCGGCCATATGTACCAATCGGAAGGAACAAATGATTTTCGTCTACCACCGTCATGCTCAGTGCAATTTGTAGCTCTATTGGGAACTCTAACAGGTAGCCGTAGCCCGAATGTATCGAAGCAAACTGCTCTGTTGCAGAAAACGCAGCATTGGCAGGTAAATTAAGTGGATCGATTTCATATTTGGCGGTGTAATACGCCGTAGCCCAAGGAACAAGTAAGTAACCTTCATCATCTGTCACTCCGACAATTTGATTTTCATATTTAACCGGAATACCTTCAAAACCACTGGTGCTCACCACAGCGAAGCTGTCATACACTTCATTCGCTGGGAATATTTCTCCATCCAACGTAGAGACCGAACCTGCCATTTCCGCAAAATAATCATAGTCGCCACTGGTGCCATTTAACCCCGCTCTGAACTGCGCCCATGACGCACGGTAGGTCAAATCAGCCTGTTTACGGTTTTCTGGGTGTTCGTTAATATCATGCGCTAAATTGACGCCCCATCCACCTCGTATTGGCGCAAGGCGGCTGTAACCCACTCGCCCTCGCACATCGCCATCATCCTCTCTTTTCAGCGTTAGCCCCGAACTTCCCCCCAAAGAACTGAAAGGTAGAGAGAATTGCGCCAACGTAACACTCTGACCACCAATACTATGGTTGTAAGACAGGGACATATTGATATTAAAAGGCAGAGCGTAGCTATAAGTAAGATTTAGGGTACGTGAATCTGAGTCGGATTGTTGAATATCAAAGTACCCACCAGAAAGTGAGCCCCAATCTCCCAAACGGACTCCCATATTGATTTGTGATAGATGGCGCGACGCGAGTGAAGCGTCCTTGCCGTCATCGAGCATTTCGTAATTTGGTAAATGAGATAAGGTATAAAAGTCGGCTTGTTCTACTTGAGTTCGAGCAGCGAAGCTAAACCGCCGAGACTGATAACTATAACCTAGCGCATATGAGGTAGATTGATCCTGAAAATTACTCACACGAAACGAGGCATCCACCGTACCTAAATTGAAAGCATTGGTGACAAAGCCCAGCCCCGCAACGATCAGGTCATCTTTTGCTTCGGCTTGAGCTTCTAATGTTAACCAATCAGTCATGCCATGACGCAGAGCGGTAACCACGCCACCGTCTCCATAGTCGTTAGATGCATTACCGAAATTTTCTCTGATCGCACCAATACTCGCACTGTAAGATGTAAATCCGGTCTTGAGTAGATCGGAAGAGAGAAAAAATGGGCTGGTCATGACCGTTTGCTTACCTTGAGCATCCGTTGCAATTACCGTTGCTTCCCCAGCACCAGAGAGCATTGGAATATCGTTAATAATGAAAGGACCGGGCCCAACATTCATTGAGTCAGTTTTAAAGCCATTGATAAACAAATCTAACGTAGTGGGCGCTGTGACCTCACCGTAAAATGCAGGTAACGGCGTCGTCACGACATCCGGACGCATAGAGAAATCATGCGACAACTGAATACCCGCTAGTCTTACTGGTTGGCTCCAAGATAAAGGGCGAACAATATAGTCCCCTACCTCTATACGAATTCGCTTCTCTTGATTGACGTACTCGTAACTCGTATCAAAACGAGTGTACTGGCTGCTTTGCT
The DNA here is from genome assembly GCF_033338635.1 of Vibrio sp. Vb1755. Taxonomy (NCBI): domain Bacteria; kingdom Pseudomonadati; phylum Pseudomonadota; class Gammaproteobacteria; order Vibrionales; family Vibrionaceae; genus Vibrio; species Vibrio sp. Vb1755. The sequence goes on from NZ_JAWOTA010000016.1 coordinate 26,646, forward strand.
GGGACTGAACATCGCGATGAAAGTTAGATTTAAATATCCCGGTAGTAGAAAAAACGCCAAACTCAGAAAAGGCTCTGACTTCATGATTTATAGAAACCTCCTTTTGTCGGCTTTCGTTCTCGTACACACCAAATACGTTGTAGTTAAGCAGGCCACCACGCCCAAACTGAGCCGGGGAAAATCGCCCCATATCCTGCGCTGATAAGCTCTGCATCGGTAACCAATTAGGCGGTACGTCAATTGCGAGTTGCAATGACGATTGCAAGTAACGCACGTTAACACCTGGGATAGACGTAACCTCAAGTCTCTCTTCGGTTCCAGGCAACGACGTGGCGGTAACCCCAACTGAAATGAGGTCCTCCCGGAGCAAAAAGAACTGATCGCCAACTCGCTCAACTTTCGCAACAAGCCCTGTTGCTCTTTGATTGATCACCAACTCCAGATTGAGGCTAATATTCTCAAACTTTTCTAATGAGAAATTTTCAGGACTCGGTAGCTCAGAGAAGTAGTTTGCTGAATTTGCACAAAGACCAATACTGCTCCACGTTACGCTAAGTAATACCAACCACAAGAAAGCATTCATTGTATTAAATCTATTCATTATTGCTTCAATGGTATTTGGTAACGTTTACCTCCAATATTCGCGCTCAAACTCAAGGGCCTGACATTACTATGGGGAATAGACCAAACCTTATACTGTTCAGGAAGAATATAGCCAGCTAGTCCATCGGAAATAACGACAGGATCTTTATTTGGTAGATTCAACTGTAAATTCACTAAGCGAACATGGTGTTTTCCTGAATTTTTAATGTGAACAAAACGCTGATTATTTTTCTTAATAAACTGTGCCTGTAAATCACCCCATAATTCACTGTCACGGTTTGGTGTTTGAGTATCAGTCAGCCCTTTCCCGTAAATAAACAAAGGTATCGAGTAACGCATTCGGACTTTGACAGCGAGTTCATTTTCCGTCAATTCTGTTTGAGGGTTTTGAGTTGGCGGTAATTCATCTATGATCACTCGGTATGCATACTCCTTACCCGCAGAGGCCTCATCTTGGTTGATGATGCGGATTAACTGCTTTTCACCTGGTTCAATTTTGACAAACGGAGGGGTTGCAATTAACTGGCTTTGACTTGAATAGCTATCTTCTCCTTCGTTTTGTTCCCACTTAAAAATTCTCACCTGTAAATAAGAATCAACACTGCCTTTATTTACCATCCAAAGTGATGTTGCATTACTCTCCTCTGATATTTTGGGGTAAATCGGCCAAATTAATAATGAGTTAGCGTTGGCATTTGAGAAAAAAACAAAAAGGAAGGTTATTAATAATAGTTTTTTGAGTATGAATTCCATTTCACCCCTCCAAAGTTCACTTACCACTCTAATGTCAGCGTAAGCGTATCCATATAAATTCCAGCCATTTCATTCCCATTTATTGTCGCCTTTGCCCAGATAGGAAACTGAATATTATCTGGGTCTTGGTCAGTATCGACGGAATATTGCGTGTCAATATCAAGCACCTGCGTATAATTTAGATCCTGAAACAAAAAGTAATCTACCGTTGTCGCTTCTTCACTGTGCTTTAGCTTACGTACACCATCCGATGCATTCATCCCGCCATTTACGGAAACATTCATCGTAATACCCGGAGTACAACTTAATGTGAGTGATGAACTGTAAGTGATGCTGCCTTGTACTTCCGTCACGTAAACTGAAGAATGCTCACCAAAATCTAACGTGCCTATTTGCCCGGCTTGGGTTGCGCTTTCTTCTTGTACTGCGCCGTTAATCAAACAACCTGTATCTACGGTGGCAGACACCTGAAAAGTTTGTGTCGCATCAGCCAGCACAGTTAAAGAACACAAACTCATCGCGACAAGTGAAAAGCCCCTAACAACCAGCGTCACGTTTTACCAGCTTAGCGTCACACTGATGGTATCGGAGTATGTACCGGCAATGCTGCTCGTACCGTAAGCTTTCGCAAAAAGCTCAATAGTTTGCGATGTTGCACTAGTAAATTCAGACAGAGCTACCGTCCCACCTTGTATAATTTGTGTGCTTCGGTCTGAGTCGGTAAACAACGTATAATCAATAAATTGCGCGCCATTTGACATCGCGTAGGTACCAACGGTCGCACTTGCATCATACAATCCGGTGCCCAATGTAAACGTCGGTGTCACACCATTACTACAAAGCACTTCAATACCCGTCGCACTACCACCATTTACCACACCATCTTGTTCACTGAAGATTGCAGGCACGTCTCCAAAGGCGAGTGAGCCAAAGCCAACGCCAGAAGCTGCATCTACCGCATTATTTCCATTAATCACACAACCTTGTACAAGGTTAATTGAAACATCAATCGTACCGCTCACTGACGCTCCATTCGCTTGCCAACTAAATGAGGTTAAGAGCAGAGGCATCATCAGATAAAATCTTTTCATATAAAGCTCCATTTTTACATTCCACTGTATATCGGTAACCTTTTTATTAGTTATAGCTCAATTATGACAAACCAAATGCATATAAAATGTAAAACAATAAAAAGAAGCAGGATAAGGATAAAGATGAACGGAAAATAAAAACATTAAACTTAAAAATGACGATTTTTAAGCATGTAATGCTAAAAAATAACCACTAAAAACAAATGGTTATTATCTTATTCCAAATACAGAATTGACAATTAGTTAGAAGGTAGGGTGAAGTTGAGTGGAAAAAATCTAAAAAAAGTAGCAGAACGATACGAGAAGTTTAGAAAAGATTGGCGACCATTTCTTCCCGAAACAAAAATCTTCATGAAACAAAAATGCGCCCCAAAAAGGAGCGCATTTCTTACTTGAATAAGTTATTCCCAATCAAGAATAACTTTGCCTGACATACCGCTGCGCATTACATCGAAGCCTTCTTGGAAGTCATCAATCTTGTAGTGGTGCGTGATGATTGGCGATAGATCCAGACCAGATTGGATCAGTGAAGCCATCTTGTACCAAGTTTCGAACATTTCGCGACCGTAGATACCTTTGATCACCAAGCCTTTGAAGATAACTTGGTTCCAGTCGATACCCATGTCTGACGGTGGAATACCTAGTAGTGCAATGCGACCACCGTGGTTCATTGTGGTTAGCATTGAGTTGAATGCTGCTGGGTTACCAGACATTTCTAGACCAACGTCGAAGCCTTCTGTCATGCCTAGCTCAGCCATTACGTCTTCTAGCTTCTCTTCAGCCACGTTTACTGCGCGTGTTACACCCATCTTACGAGCAAGTTCTAGACGGTATTCGTTCACGTCTGTGATCACTACGTGGCGAGCACCAACGTGTTTAGCAACCGCAGCTGCCATGATACCGATTGGGCCAGCACCTGTGATAAGCACGTCTTCACCTACTAGGTCGAAAGAAAGTGCTGTGTGTACTGCGTTACCAAACGGGTCAAAGATAGACGCTAGATCGTCAGAGATGCCTTCAGGGATCTTGAACGCGTTGAACGCTGGGATAACTAGGTATTCTGCGAATGCACCTTCGCGGTTAACGCCCACACCAATCGTGTTACGGCATAGGTGAGTACGGCCGCCACGACAGTTACGACAATGACCACACGTGATGTGACCTTCGCCAGATACGCGGTCACCGATTTCAAAGCCACGAACTTCCTGACCAATCGCAACCACTTCACCCACGTATTCGTGACCAACAACCATAGGCACTGGAATTGTCTTTTGTGACCATTCGTCCCAGTTGTAGATGTGTACGTCTGTACCACAGATAGCGGTTTTCTTAATTTTGATCAGAATGTCGTTATGGCCAACTTCAGGTTTATCAACCTCAGTCATCCAGATGCCTTCTTCAGGCTTTAGCTTTGATAATGCTTTAATTTTCATAATGTAACCTTAATTAAAGGCCCTATTGTCTAAGGCCTAGAATCTTAAATAAGACCCATGTCCTTACCAACTTGGATGAACGCGTCGATTGCACGGTCTAGTTGCTCGCGAGAGTGCGCCGCAGACATTTGAGTACGGATACGTGCTTGACCTTTTGGTACTACAGGGAATGAGAAGCCGATTACGTAGATGCCTTTCTCCAGCGCACGCTCTGCAAATTCTGCTGCTACTTTTGCGTCGCCAAGCATGATTGGGATGATTGCGTGGTCAGCACCACCCATTGTGAAACCAGCGTCCTCCATACGAGTACGGAAGTGTGCTGCGTTTTCCCATAGACGATCACGTAGGTCACCGCTCTCTTCTAGTAGATCTAGAACGCGGATAGAAGCGCTTACGATTGCTGGTGCAACAGAGTTAGAGAATAGGTATGGACGAGAACGCTGACGTAGCCAGTCAATCACTTCCGCTTTACCAGATGTGTAACCGCCTGAAGCGCCGCCCATTGCTTTGCCTAGCGTACCAGTGATGATGTCGATACGGTCAACCACGTTGTGGTGCTCGTGCGTACCTGCACCTGTTTTGCCCATGAAGCCAACAGCGTGAGAGTCATCAACCATAGTCAATGCGCCGTACTTCTCTGCTAGGTCACAGATAGCCGGAAGGTTTGCTACTACGCCGTCCATTGAGAACACACCGTCCGTTACGATAAGAATGTGGCGAGCACCTGCTTCTTTCGCAGCGATCAGTTGTTGCTCTAGCTCTTCCATGTTGTTGTTTGAGTAGCGGAAACGCATCGCTTTACATAGACGAACACCATCGATGATTGACGCGTGGTTTAAAGCGTCAGAGATGATTGCGTCTTCTTTGCCTAGAATAGTTTCAAATAGGCCCGCGTTTGCGTCGAAACATGATGTGTAAAGAATCGTATCTTCTTTACCTAGGAACTTAGAAAGCTTCTGCTCAAGCTCTTTGTGGATGTCTTGCGTACCACAGATAAAACGTACTGAAGCCATACCAAAGCCGTGCTCGTCCATGCCTGCTTTACCCGCTTCGATAAGTGCCGGGTGGTTAGCAAGACCAAGGTAGTTGTTCGCACAGAAGTTTAGTACTTCTTCACCAGTAGAGATTTTAACAGCCGCTTGCTGTTGAGACGTAATGACACGCTCTGATTTGTAAAGGCCTTCCGCCTTTACTTCTTCGATTTGCTGCTGAATCTGTTGGTAGAATGCAGAAGACATTTGAAATTCCTTCCTAGTTATTTTGGCGAGTATTTACTCGTTTAGAATTAGGCTTAGCCTTTATGTGACGGGCGTCACGGGCTATCACTCATCAATTAATTGTAGTGTAATTCAAGGAAGGAGGAAGGATTATACCTTAAGGTGGAAAAGCATTAATGAATCCTAGGCACAAATTCGATTAATGCTTTTCTATGAGTTTGTTATAAAAGGAATTATAGCCAGGTAGGCTTAGCCAAAAGTGCTTCAAAGTCCTTAGCAGGTAATGGTCGGCTATAGTGGAAACCTTGTCCGAACTCACAGTTTAGGTTTTTCAGGTAATCCACATGACGCTGTTCTTCGATGCCTTCTGCGACGATCTTAAGATCCAGCGCTTTCGCCATTGCTATGATTACGTTCACAAGCTCGCGGTCTGAGTCGTTCTCGAACATATTTTGCATAAAGCTACGATCAATCTTTAAGCGGTCGAACGGAAACTTCTGCAAGTAACTCAGCGCAGAATAACCAGTACCAAAATCATCAATAGTAAGTTTGGTGCCTAACGCTCGTAAGTTATTAAGCATGTCTAATAGCTCAGAATCGTGATTGAAGAGGAGACTTTCTGTCACTTCAATATCGAACTTATCTGACGGAAGACCAGACTCCTCAACGCTGTGTTTAATAAACGTAAGTAAGCGCTCGCAGTACCTAAATTGAACACTAGAAAAGTTTACAGAAACAAACAACGGAGTCAGACTCTGCCATTGTGCCGCTTGTCGACACGCTTGTTGAATAGCAAACTCACCAATTTGATGAATTAAACCATTTTTCTCTGCAATAGAGATAAACTCTTCAGGGTTTACGAATCCGTACTTGTCATCATTCCAACGCATTAGCGCTTCTGCCCCTACGATTTTACCACTACTCAGCTCAATAATTGGCTGATAATACAGCTCTAACAACTGATTGGAGATCGCACTTCTCAGACGATTTTCCAGATCCAAATAGCGTTGCAAATCTTGGTTCATATTATGGTTATAAAAACAAAAGCCATCACGCCCATCTTGTTTCGCCCGATACATTGCCATATCTGCACATGCAAGAAGCTGCTCAGCGTTGTCTCCGTCATCCGGGAACACAGACATTCCGACGCTACTACTCAAGAAGAATTCATGGTTGTTCCAAACAAACGGATCGTTAAACGCCGAAAGTACACTTGAAGCAACTCGCTTTGCAGTATCATTATCAGGCAAATCAGGGATGACGAGTAAAAACTCATCCCCACCAATTCTCGCCAATAAGTCTGTTTTTCTCGCGACTTGATACAGTCGCTGAGCACTGAGTTTAAGGATTTCATCCCCAACAAAGTGTCCCATTGAATCGTTAATCTGCTTGAAGTGGTCTAAGTCGATGAACATCACCAAAACTTTAGACCCACTACGCGATGCCCTAATTAACTCCAAAGCCAATCGCTCGGAACCATAACTACGATTAGGCAAATTAGTTAATGTGTCATATTTAGCTTGGAAGGCGAGTTCTTTTTCAGACGCTTTTCGACGTTCAATTTCGTTCGTTAATTTTTTATTCTGTTGAGAAAGAATATCTTTACGCTTTTTTTCTTCCTCAAGCTTAATTTTCAATTCAATCCTATTATTGTTCGTGATGAATGCATAACATAAAGCAATGACGATCATAACGGCCAGAATACTCAAACCAATAATAAAGAGCCGTGATGTAAATATATCTCGTTCACTCAAAGGCTCGAACCACGCCATCAATTTAAAGTGATGTTTATCCACAGGCACTTCAAAGTAAATTTTTCCGTCTACAGCCTCAGAAACGAAATAGTTCTCATCCTTATTGTGAGAAGGTGTTTTATTTATGGTATCCCATACAACCATTTCCACGTCTTTTATTTTTAGCACCATTCGGCTATAACTATCTTCGTGTTCTTGGTTAGTAAGTTGGTCAATAACAATATTCTTATTAAGATCGGCAATTAAAAAAGCAACAGGCTTTCCGGAGAACTTAACTTGCTTAATGACTTGAATGCGAACGTCATCATTGTATCGCGTCGCACAAACCTCTTCGGGATGCCCGTGTTGAGTCATTAAGGTTTGTATGTCCATTTTGTGCTCGGCAAGGTTTTCAGATCCAGTGGTGACAATGGTGACTCCATCACTGCCTACCAGCGTGAGCTTCTTATAGATTTGGCTGCTATTAATTAGCTTACTGTCTATCTTCTCATCGAAGCGACGCTTTAAATTAATTAGACTGGCTCCTAATCCATACTCCATTGACATGCCAGAAGCTAAATTACCAAAGAATGTTTGTATTGTTTTATCTGTAGCTAGATTATCAACATCTTCACTCGCTATGGTAAATAAATTATCGAGTGTGCTTGCATAACTTTTTACTTTTAAATCTAGTTCTCTGTATTGAGATTCTTTTAACTTATTTTGACCTACGCTAGTCACAGTAATAAGCATAGCTAAGTAAATTGAAACTAATATTGCGCTTATTGTAATAAATCTTTTACTGGAAAATTTTTTAACGGCCTTATTCATCGGAGTTTCTTTTTATCTTCTATAAAGTAATCGTTATAAAAGTAGTAAATAGATGGATAGTATTTTTTTACTAGTTTTTCGTATGAACCGTCTTGTTTTATCGAGTCTAAATAACGATCAAATGCTTTGCGTAATTCAGGGGAATTTTTACGGAATGCAACAGCCATTTTTTGATTCTCAGATATAGGGCCAATGACTTTTATTTCACCCGGCCATTTTTCGAGGGCAATTAGCGTATCCGCAACATCTAATAATGTGCTTTCCGCATCATTTTTCATTATCGCTGGAACCATCTCATTAAGGAGACGCGCCCCATCAGGTAATATAACTTTTGCACCTGTGTCATATAAGTCATAAAGGTTAGGATCCAAGCAAGAATGTTCTAAAGCTAACACTTCGCGACCATCGATCAGCTGCTTGACGTTTTTAACATCTTCATCGACCGACCCACTTGGTTTAATCGGGCTCAGACTAGAGTCGGATCTGGAAACCAACCATACACCTGAAGGAAAATAATCTTGTGAAAAATCGACAACCTCAGAACGCCAATCAAGAATAGTAACGCCATTTGCGATCAAATCGCCTTCAATTGGAACACTTTCTCCGACAACAGCCTGCTTGTTGTGATATTGCACATTTTGCCCTGTCAACTTACCAACCACGTCGCTCCACTGTGCTGGAACATACTGGTACTGAACACCTAACGACTTGGCAAAACCTTTTATTATCTCTACATCCAAGCCAGTCAAAGTTTCCACTTCACCTTGTTCAATATAGGAGACAAAGTTAGCGTACGGGACACCAATGTGACGCAGTACACCGCGTTCACGGATTTGTTGTAAATCGTCTGACCAAGCGGCAGACGACGCAACAGAGGTAACCATGAGCGCCACCGTCGCTAAAGTTCTTTTGAATGTTATGACTGACATAATAATATCCTTACCTTTCACAAAGCGCCCAATAATGGGCGCTTGAGTGATAAACAACGATGTTAGAACGACGAGTAATACAAATTCGTCATCGCCACTACGAGCCCTTCCACATCTTGTTCGTCATGGAACAAATGCGTAGAGATACGCAGCGCGTAAGTATCAAAGTCATCATCCTTATGCAGCTTAAAGCTAGTCGTACGGATGATGTAACCATACTCTTCACGTAAACGATCTCGGAATTCCGTCAGTATCTCTTCATTAGTTACATCGGAGAACGGGTTAACCGTCGTTAAGCCACTGGTTAAGCCTTCCACGTTTGGTGAATACATTTTGGCTTGTGGCAAGTAGTCTTGAAGCAAGGTTTTACATAAACTACCAAGGCTTACAACTCGCTCTTCGATACGGTCTCGACCAATCTCATCCCACATTTTGCAACTATCAACTAGTGCTTGTTTCGCAGGATAGTTATCGTTACCAATGTATTGCATTTGCAGCTGTTTACCTAGGTAATCAGCATGAGAAAGTGAGGAGTTGATCAACCATAACGGGTTCTCTCGGTCACTCCAATACTCATTCAAACGGTTACCGTTATCACGAACATACAGAATACCTGTCGCGCCCGGACCACACTGCCACTTATGACCAGATCCTGCATAGAAATCACAATCCATATCGTGGAAATCAAGGTCAAACATACCGACCGTATGCGCGCCATCAACAAGAGTAGGTACACCATACTCTTTTGCTAAAGCACAAATGGCTTTTGCTGGTAGCGCGGTTCCTGTTTTGTATGTGATATGAGAGAAAACAATTAGGCGAACGTTTTGATTCGCATCAAGCGCGTCTCGGAACGCTTGAATGTAATCTTGCTCAGAAACGTTTTCGGTACCAGTAAATACTGGTAGTTGAATTTCTACCACATCCACACCAAAACGATGTTTCGCTACGTTCATAGGTGATGTTGCAGCAATATGTTCATGGTGTGTCGTTAGAATCACATCACCTGGTTCAAAGTGTAAGCCATTAATGATCGAGCATAAGCCATCAGTAGTGTTGCGGCTGAGAATGATCTCTTCTGGGTTAGCACCAAAACCTGGTGCGACGTCTTTAACCATCTCTGAAACATAAGGCCAAGAGCCAAATTTGCCTTTCATGTCCCAAGGATATTTAGCCACCAGCTTGTTGTTATACTCGTAATCTTCAAGAACATGTTTTGGCATTGAACCTGTTGTACCAATGTTCATGTAAGTGGTTCGTTTGTCCAAAACGAACTGTCTTCGCACTTTACGCCAGAAGCGCTTATCATGTTTTCTACCTAGCCCGCGGCTGCTCCAATCAATTTTCTGTTCTCGTGCTTGAGCTACGCCTGAGAAAGCGGAAGCACTCACACCAGCAACAACAGCTCCTGTTGCGCCTTTCAGAAAATTACGGCGGCTGCTATTAGTCTGAATAGATTCCTTGTCTTTCATCTTTTTCAATCCTTGTCGGAAATTAGCCATATTATTAATTTTAAGTGCGTAACTATCTGTTACTAAAACATTATTACCCATTACAATCAGAGTTTAATTTTTTCCTCTGCCATTAAGTGACTTTAGTTCCAATTTTTTATCTTATTTGATGATATAAGCAACAGTTTGACCACAAATCTATAAACAACAATGTTCACATTAATATATTCGTTAATTTGATTATTCTTTATTGCGGACAATTCCACCAAATTCTTTATAAAACAATTATGAGCTTTGTTATAAAGTCATTAAAAATTTAACTTTGCGTTAATTTAAAAATATTCAGGCTATTTTAAGATTGGCGTCTATTCTTTTTATATCTTAACGATCTCAACATGTTAAGACTAAATAAAAGAAAGCTGATTTCGGATCGAGATATCAGTTTAAGACTATAAAGTGATACACATCACTCTATGACATAAACTCACCGCTCAACAGACATAAGTAAAACAGGTTTTCACTAATATGTGCTTGAGCGTACACCCTAAAAGAAGGAGGTCCCATGTTAAAAGGATTGCTATGCATTTCAGTTGCATCCGCTCTTGTCGCCGCCCCTAACGCGCTAGCAAAAACGGTAGAAATGACTGCTCTCAACACCAATGAGAGCGCTGGTACCATTGAGATTTCACAAAGTGATTATGGCGTTGTTTTTACGCCTCAATTATCAGGTTTGTCAGCAGGTGTGCACGGTTTCCATGTTCACACTAATCCATCTTGCGATAGCATAGAAAAGGATGACAAAACCGTATTAGGCGGCGCAGCAGGTGGCCATTATGATCCTAACAACACAGGGAAGCATGGCTATCCTTGGACCGATGACAATCATTTAGGCGACTTGCCTCCACTCTATGTGGACATGGACGGCAATGCCAATCAGCCCGTTGTCGCTCCTCGCCTAAAATTATCGGATTTAAAAGGTCGAGCGTTAATGATCCATGCAGGTGGTGACAATCACTCCGATCACCCAAATAAGCTAGGTGGTGGTGGCGCTCGCGTCGTATGTGGTGTTATTGAATAAACATTAACTTTATGTCTCACACTTCTCTTTAGATTGCGAGAAGTGTGAACTTCTGTTGATACTGAGAGGAGGTTGCATTGGTCTCAAGATAGCTGTGGTGAAGCATTAAGATCGATTGAACAATCTTCGTCCCGATCCCCAAAGAACCGCCCTCCGCTTCTTCCTCGATGTGATTGACGAAGGTAAAATGGATACGCGACTTATCCTCACTCAAATGCGCTTGGCAATGCACTTCTGAACCGATTGGGCTGTGGCGCAATGCATTTTCAAGCAGGTTCAATACCAATCGCTCCAATAGCCCCTTGTCACCCACGGTTTGGATTTCGCTATCGATATCCACTTTCAATACCACTTCTTTACGAGAAAACTGGCTCTGCATCGTTTCAGCACATTCTGCCATCAAAGCGCCCAGATCTACGGGGCGGTACTCGTAATTTGGCATTGGAGCTTCTTTGCGTGCGGCGTCTAATAAAGAATGCAGTTGAGTTGAGAGCTTCTCACAATTTCGGAAAGCAACGTCAATCAAAGGATCGGATTCCGGATGTTGCAAACGCCACGTTTCCAAATAGCCCAGCACGCTCGATAACGGCGTTTTTAAATCATGACTAAGCTGCAACAAGCTTTGACGACGATGAGACGATTGATACTCCAACTGTAAAAACTGTTGCTGAATGTGCTTCGCCATCATCTGATAAGAGTGCGCAATCGGCACGAGCTCCGGCACTTGGTGAGTAAAATCAGGTTGCAGGCGGAAATCATGTTCGGCTTGCTGTTGAAGTTGCTTGGTCACACGCTCAATCGGGTTCAATAGGCTACGTTTCACCAGCACATAAGCCCCAAGAGCAAAGCCTAAAATGGAGACTAAGACCAATCCTGCCAGCGCGATATAAGGAGTATCGACTTGAGCATTGGCAATGGCGTCATGTCGGGTACTGCCAATCACCACGTAGAGATAACCGACCGTAGAGCCTAATTCCTCTATCGCGGCGACAGAAAAGACTTTGTGTTCACCACGATTACGTGGGTCTTCACCCAAAATAGGAAAAGGCTGGTCATTTAAGAATTGCTTAATGGGATTGAGATCCACCTTCCCCATGATCTCCGCCCCTTCCGGTGCTGCATGAGTGGTGATATTGCCTTGGCTATCGAGGAAGTAGATTTCAAAATCAGGGCCGATCAGCATGAGCGTGTGAAAAATCGACTTGAGCGCTTTAGGGTTGTAATCCGTTCCGATCATCAGCGGATTATCATCACGCATGTGGCTGGCTAGCTCTTTATGCAGGCTTTGCTTGGTGCGTAACTCAATGGTTTCTTTTTGCCAATTGTAAGTCAGTGCAATCACCACCGCCGCGAGACAGAACCACAAGCTAGTAAATACCACTAAGCGAGATTTGAAGCTCATCCTATCGCCTCCTTAAACAGCGGTGTTTTTGCAACACCCGTGATGATTGAAAAATGATGGTGAAAACAACTGCCGACTTACTGTCTTGGCTTGATGTTTTGACTTACTTTCTTGCATTAGTGTCTTGGTTGAAACTTATATCCAACACCCCACACGGTTTGGATGAAGTGATGATCAGAATCAGACAACGACAACTTGCTGCGTAAACGATTTATGGTGCTACACACCGTGTGGTGATAACCAGAATGACTGGTGTTCCAAACGTGATCGAGCAATTCATCTTTACTGTAGACTCTGCCCGGACGAGTCGCGAGAAACTGCAGCAAAGTAAACTCTGTCGCGGTGAGCGTGACATCCTTGTCGTTTAAGGATACTTGGTGCAACTCCGGAATGATTCTCAGCGGGCCAAAATCCATCGCATCATCGAGGACTTCATCTGCCACCTTTGCTTCAGCGGTTTGGCTGACTCTGCGCAGCACGTTTCGCACTCGTGCTTGAAATTCTAATACGCTAAATGGCTTAGTGATGTAGTCATCAACGCCTGCTTCTAAACCGTCAACCTTATCCATTTCACCGTCTCTGGCTGTCAGCATAAGCACTGGGCTCCAATCTTGTTGCTGACGCAAATAATGGCAGATGTCTAGACCATCACCATCTGGCAAACCTCGGTCAAGGATCAATAAATCAAAGGGTTGTTGCTGGTATTGCGTTTTAGCATCGGCGACATTTGTGGCTCGCGACACTTGGTGTCCCTGAAACTTAAGATGCATCTGAACCAGTTCTGCCAAATCATCGTCATCTTCCACCAACAAGATGTTCGCGACTAAATTGATTGCCTGTTGTTCCATGGTCCTTTCCTTGCCTTCGAGTATCCTCACTTTGCACATGACCGGAACAAATTAGAAATTCTTTCAAAAAAGGTTCCGATGACGCCATGAGGGATAAAGCGCTCGGCTACAAGCGCTTTGGAAAGGAGACGTCATCGGAGCCTGTGTTACTCGACTCGAGTGATGGTGACTTTCGCACCTGGGTTCAAGAAACGATGGTTCGCAGAAAGTGCTGAGTTTGCTAATCCGTCATCTTGGCTAACAACACCCGCATGGAATGCAACAACGTCATTACTGTCATTACGAGCGGCATTGAAACCCTCACCGCCACCTGCTGGGCCCGGAATGGTTGCAGCAAGTTCATCGTTCAGCTCTGTGCCGGAATCCCAAACGTTCATGCTCATTTCGTAGCTTTCACCCACTGCGAGCGATTTGAGCGATAGCCCCGTTTCGCCAACAAAGGCATCATTGGTATTCACGAACATAGACGCCACAGACAAGTAACCGTAACGACTAGGGTCAACCGTAATGGTGACTTCGTCCGATGCACCCGGCAACACCAATCCATTACCCGAAATACCTTGGTAAACACTGTCATTGCTGTTCATCAATTCAATCAGCTCGGCGTTACTACCGCCTTCAGCAAGATGCTCAAGTTCAACAGATGCGGCTTGTCCAATTTCAAACAATTGGTAGTCAGCATTGTGAGTGAGTACCGCGAGCGGAGACATAGGTTGATTCGCAGTCAAGTTCGCCACGTTGACGGTGTAGCGGTACGATTTCACTACGTCATTATCATCATCGCTTGGACAACCGGCGAGCAAGCCGACTGAAGCTGCTAATAGTAAGATTCTGTATTTCATACATCCCCCTTACTTCACAACGATTGTGATGGTTGCAACTGGGTTTAACCAACGATGGCTGCTGCTGTCTAGGTCACTGATGCCGCCGGTTGGATCGCTATCACCAAGGTTACCCGGATGCACGTGAACTTTGTCGTTAGTTACTGTTGCTTCAACGCCTGTGCCGCCAGTACCAAAGGTAATGAAAGGTGGGTTTGGCATGCTAGACGCAAGTTCATCGTTCGCTTCTGTACCGGCATCGTAACTTCTTAGCGTTGCTCGGTATGTACCCGCTTCCGTTGGGATCTTCCAGCTATCCAGACCGACAAAACCATCATTGGTTGGCAGCAACATCGCGCTCAGAGAAAGATAACCGTGGTCGCCACTGTCCAAGGTGAAGGTGGTTGCCACACCCGGATTCAAAATACCACCAGCAGGGTTCTCAACCACCGCACCACCAGCGTTACCAATCACACTAGCAAGACCAGAGATATCACCGCCTTCTGCCATTGCTTCTAGTTCTGGCGTTGCTGCTTGACCCGTTCTGAACATTTGAAGATCAGAGCCATGTGCAGCAACAATAAGAGGCGTAAAGTAGATGCCTTTGGTTGCGTTTGTCACGGTGATTTCCAATTCCGCCGCATTCACTGATGCAGAGCCTAGTGCCATAGCGACTGAAGTCATGACGAGTCCGAGTTGGGTACGTTTTTTCATTGTGATTCCATCCTTTAATGAGGGTTGAACTACCCAAGCCCATGTATACGGCTTTACTTCTTTGTTCGTGACTTGAGTAGGTTAAGCATTACGTTTCGAACGTTTTGCGTTCTTGCCTCTAAGAATGACGAGCAAATCTATCAGCAACTTCATCGAATTCTCATAAAATTCTCACAAGTTCTGTTCGAATTCTGTCAGCAGCACTTTTTTATTTATACTCAAGTAACCTCGAGATGCTTGGTTCAGCGAGGATGACTTGGTTTGAAGGCGAGGCAACAATTTGAAAATCTAGTGGTTCTAAATCGAAAATTGTTAACGAAGCATGCGAACCAAGGCAACTCGCCCTTCGGGAGCGTGCCACTGAAGCAATTTCTTCGTCAAACAACTTGGAAAGAGCTCGCTATTCCGCTTCGTTGTTTTCCTTGAACTTGAATCAGTGACAACGCTCTGAACCATGTATCTTGAAGTCACTTGAGTATATTCAGATATTTACACTTCGCGCTTTCCCCTCCTACAATGCGGTATTCTCTGTTTAAATCACGATTCTCACCATGATTCATAACGTTCTGTCTGCCTACTATGGCGAAATCTACGGCATCGCTTTTTTCAACCACTACTTGAGCCATTACGCCCAAAGTGAACAACAAACGCTGTGGCAAACCTTGATTGAAGTGGAAGAACTCACCGCAGAAAAGCTCAAACCTGTACTGCTGAAAAATGGGATGGATATAGAAAGTCGATACCAAGAGATGCTGGATAAAGGCTTGGAAGATGCAACCAAATGGATTGATTTACCATGGCAAGAGTTGGTGGCGACTCTTCTGAAATGGGTAGAACCTTATGAGGTCAAGTATCGAGAGTGGCATGAAGAAGTGAAAGCTTCACAGCAGTATTCAATCGCTGAGCGAGAAGCTATCGAGTTGATTGCAGACCACGAAACGGCCATTTATCACTGTTGGCAGCAATACCATACTGGTGAATCTGGCTTGCCTGAACTCAATGCATTTTTGGCAAAATATCGTTAAAGCGAGACAGTGACACTTGAACCTCGTGAAACCGTACCAGACAATATCGTTATTCCGCTGCGCAGAACTGAACAATTATGGTTAATCCAAAACTCATTGCCCTACTTCCTGATCTTGCTTCGTTTATCTTAGTGGTAAACGAAGGCAGTTTTACCGCAGCAGCCAAACAACTCGGCGTGACGCCATCGGCTTTAAGTAAGTTGATCACACGATTAGAGCAAGCGCTTTCGGTCAAATTGTTTGAGCGCACGACTCGTAAGTTGATCATCACTCAAGCAGGACAAAAGGTTTACGACCAAAGCATCGCAATGGTGAATGCCGCGCAGCAAGCCGTTGAGCTATCTGCGGAAGATCATGCCGAGCCAACAGGCGCACTCACAGTGGCAGCCCCTGAAGCATTTCTTAATTCGGTGCTTCAACCGTTTGTATTGCCATTCCTAGAACGTTATCCAAATATTCAGCTTAAGCTGCGTGCAGCAGATGGTGAGATCGATCTGTTCCGCCAAGGCATTGATGTCGCGTTTAAGCTCACCGACAAACCCGATGAGAATCTGGTACTCAAAGAGATCAGCAAGACCAATCTCGTTTTATGTGCCTCTCCAGATTACCTCACCAAACACGGTATGCCTGAGCACCCAACCGAGCTTGAGCAACACGACTGCATTTACCTTGCCGAGAACGACAAAGACAACATCTGGTCGTTCTTTAAAGAGGAAGCCTTTCATTCGATTGCCGTGAGTGGGCGCTACGCCGTCAACCATTCTCAAATGCGCTTGAACGGGGTTAAGTCTGGCTTGGGAATTGGGATCTTCCATGACTTCGTGATCAAAGACGCGTTAGAGCAAGGGGAAGTGGTGGAGGTTCTGCCGGATTGGATGATAAAGAGTAACTACCACGGCGCTATCGCGATGCAGTATGCACAAACCAAATACATGCCTGCTCGTCTGCGCGTGTTTATCGACTTCGTTAAGGAGCATTTAGTCTCCGAGGACACTAACCATGCTTGAGGATACGAGCCATGTTTGAAGAGGCTAACCATGTTTAATGCCATTCATCACGTCGCGATCATTTGTAGCGATTACCCAAGGTCAAAACGCTTTTACACTGAAGTGTTGGGGCTAAAAGTCATTGCTGAAAACTATCGTGAAGCCAGAGACTCATACAAGCTTGACCTCGCTTTACCCGACGGCCGCCAAGTTGAACTGTTTAGCTTTCCGGGCGCACCAGAGAGACCGAGCTTTCCCGAAGCACAAGGGCTACGACATCTCGCGTTTTTGGTTGATGATGTTGAACAGGTGAAAGCCTACCTAGAATCGAATGACGTTGAAGTTGAGCCAATTCGTATTGACGAATTCACAGGCAAAGCCTTTACCTTCTTCCAAGACCCAGATGGCTTGCCATTGGAGATTTACCAGAAATAAAAAGAGCCAGCACGTCGCTGGCTCTTTTACCATTCCATTCTTTGTCTGTTACTAATTCAACGCTGTTTTCAGCTTCTCAACGCGGTTAAACAACAGCCAATCCAGTGCAAGAACCGTAACAATCGCGAAACCGCCCATCGGGAACGCGAGACACAATATCACTAACGTTACTAAGCCAAGCTTCCAAATACTGTCTTGCTGAAACTTAGGTGGCGCCCCTAATGCAGCACTGCGACTTGGTCTACGAATCCACCACATCACCACGCCTGTGATTGAGATTAAGATGAACGCCAAACAGAACACTACGTTGAGTACTTTGTTCAATATACTCACATCACCTTGATGCAATGACACACCTGCCGCCATGAACTTGGCAAATAGGCTGTAATCTTGCCACGTTACATCCACCAACAAGCGACCGGAATACTGGTCAAAGTGGCTGGTGCGATCTTGTCTTGGGTCAGAGATATCGCCACCCATAGAGTTAGCTGCAACGGTGTAAACGCCCGTCTCAGAGCGTGGCAAAAACAGCTTATAGCCAGTGAAGCCCATCATTTCAGCCTTGAGGATGATATCATCAATGGAGAGCGCATCATGACTGCCTGCGTATGCCGTCTCTTCCTTCATATTGGCATGATCATGAGCGGGCTTATCTTTCGACTCTGGCACAGCAGCAAGCTCTAAGTTCCATGGCATCTCTTCTGATGCACCATGGTTAAGATCTTTATGTGTCAGTGTGGATTCCGGTTTCTCACCCCATGTGTAATAGGTTGGGAAGGTATTCCAAGCTTGTACCATTTTCGCACCCCAGATCCCTGCCCACGACAATCCTGAAATCAAAAAGAACAACAGCACAATCGACAGCACACCACCTAAATTCGCATGCAGGTCACGAATCAA
The DNA here is from genome assembly GCF_033338635.1 of Vibrio sp. Vb1755. Lineage (NCBI taxonomy): Bacteria > Pseudomonadati > Pseudomonadota > Gammaproteobacteria > Vibrionales > Vibrionaceae > Vibrio > Vibrio sp. Vb1755. The sequence continues at coordinate 44,896 of NZ_JAWOTA010000016.1, forward strand.
AATTCGAGGGCCATTGTTAAAGCGGATTTTCAAAAAGCCGGCGCGGCTGGCATTGTCTCTAGGTAACCAAAGGTACAAACCAGACACCAACAGCAAAATCCCCAAACTTGCGGCGATTTCAATTAAGCGGTCACCTAGGTCGCCGATGAGCAAGGTGCCGTGAATGCTGTTCATCAGTTCATAGATGCTATCACCACGATTAATGGTGCCTTGTACGTCTCCTGTGTAAGGATTTACTGCAACAATCAGAGAGCTGCCTTCTTGGTTTTGAATCGAGAATCGGTTGGCAATATCGGCCGTTTTAGCAGGTACAAATTGAGTGACATTAAAATCGGGATACGCCTGCTTTACGGTTTCTAATTGTGCAGAGACAGGAACCATTTGTTCTTGTGGTGAAACTTGTAATGTCGCTTCGTATCGAGCCAATTCGATTTCGTCATCAAACAACATCACCAACCCCGTGAGGGAAAGCATGAGCATAAATGGAATGACGAACAAACCTGCGTAAAAGTGCCATCGCCACGTCATAAAGTAGATGGATTTTAAGCGTGAGGCTTCCTTGAGTTGAGGCTTTGCCGAGTTTCTCAACATGTGTATTTTCCTTTTTTCATTATTGAACACCCAAATTGAGCCAAACGCATCCTGCACATACGCATTCGTATGCGGCGCTAATTGACTTAGATTCAGGAGTACCACTGCTCGAAGTGGCAGTGTTGCTGACTATATACCCAAGTGACTTCAAGATGCTGGATTCAGAGCGTTGTCATTGATTCGAGTGCAAAGAAAACAACGCTGTGTAATAGACAACTCTTTCCAAGTTGTTTGAAGCAGCAATCGGAGCAATGACACGCTCCCGAAGGGCGAGTTGCCTTGGCTTGTATACTTTGTTGTCGATATCTTGATTTAGACCCACTAGACCTTTAAATCGCCGCCGCGTCTACAAACCAAGTCATTCTCGCTGAACCAAGCATCTCGAGGTTACTTGGGTATCGTGTAATTGTTTTCGTTATGAGAAAAGGGAAACTGGCGGCGCTCTAGGAACTGGTGTTTCAAATCGCACACTTAGAGCCAAATAAGCGTGCCTGTCAGAAGTCACCAAGCTCTGTCTTGAAAGTATCGGTGTCGTTGGAAGTGTATCGTGATGAAAAGTCGAGAAGTGGCTAAACGGACAAGGCTTGCCTTTGTGGCTGACCGAATTGTCGCCCTCTTCTATTTGGACCAACTCAAAACCGTTAAGCGTACATAACGTCGCCCACACGCCCATGCTGTTACCATGAGCATTGATAACAGGCATCAGCGTCACTAGCACCCAACTGAGAGCACTAGCAAATAACATCGAGCGGTAAAAAGGAATTAATCTACGCATAACGGTGACTTAACAAATTTCACACAGCGTAACCAATTTTGAGTGATAGCTCAAAAACAGGATCAATAAGTGCTTGCTACCTCACAGGTTTTCTTGAATGCATCGATTGACAGTCGCAAAAAAGCCCGCCGAAATGGCAGGCTGATAATGTGTTCATTCATTACTTAGAGATAACGCGTAATCCACTGCCACGAGCAAATGCTCCGCTCAGTAGATAATTAGCCAAACAACTTGCTCCAAATGCTTGGATTGCGCTTGTCGTGGTACTCTTCACGAAGACTATCGATTTCACGCAGTTGAGCTTTTGCTTCTTGTAGCTTGCCCGCATCAAGATCCGCTTCAATCTTATCTAGCGTTACCGTCAGCTTGTTAAAGCCTTCTAAGTAAGTATCAAACTTCTCTGGTGGGTAATTACCACGCTTAGATTGTTCAACAATCGCTTGCAAGCTATCAATCGCAGATTTCATGGTTTCGACATCAGATGCTTCTGCCGCCTGTTTGAATTCCATCTTCATCTGTTTCATGTTTTGTTTTAAATCAACCGCTTCTGCCATTGCGTATGTTGAGCCAAACGCAATCGCACACCCTAGGACTAAAGGACGTAACATTTTTCACTTCTCCATTTATAGTGCCGAATTCTGTGTCGGCTTTATTCACCCAAATAACCTACGCCATAAAAGGCGAAAAACTAGCTTAGTTGAGTATTTCCGGGTCGCAGTGTAAAGCAATCTGGCGTCGGGTGCATACCTTAAATGTAATCAAGTTTATGCGTTGAGAATGCTGTCATATTCTGCAATTGGTTTACGGCCTCTCAAAGCTAAGAAAGACAAAAACTGCTGAGCGGTGTGAGTAATCACTTTCTTGCTATCAATACCCACTTTGTCCATTAACTCTCCAACCAAATCCAGATTACCAACATCGTGACAGAAGTGCGCGTCACTGCCCGTGGTGAAGAAAACACCGAGATCTTTCCCGATTTGTGCAATCTCGTGGCAACGGTCTACGCTGCCTACTCGGCTGTTGCCTTTCAGCGTGGTGTTATTAATTTCAATCGCGACATTGTGCTCTTTCGCGCACGCTAAAACGGTCTGAAAATCAAAGTCGAAATTTGGATTACCAAGATGACCGAGCGCATCAATACGACCACTCTGAATGACATTAACAAGTGCTTCCGTGTGAGTTTGCTTGTTTGCAGGACGAAAAACGGGTTCATGAAAACTCGCAATCACCCAATCTAAGTTGCGGTCCACACTCAGTGGAATATCAATGTCGCCTTCGGTATTCATAATGTTAGATTCAACGCCGCGAATAATCGCAACGCCTTCAAGAAAGCGAGGCAGAATTTTCTGGTTAGAGAAGAACCAGTAATGAGGCGCACCCGGCATTGATTCTGCGTGATCGGTCGTGCAGAACATATCCAGCCCGTTCTCTTTTGCCAACTTTGCATTTTCAATCAAGGTACTGTACGCGTGACCACTTGCGTACGTATGTGTATGGGTATCAACTTTAAATTCCATCATCCACTCTCTAAGGTGCGCTATCTTGCGTGCTATTGTATACCTTCAGGCAACGCATCGTCAGCCCAAGATAAGCAAGAACCCTAAGCTTGCTCTTCACTAATGGCTTTTATCAAGGGTAAGGCTTTTTCCCATCCGTGATTAAACATAGAAACAAAGTCGTTGTGAGTATGAATGGTAACATTGAGTAGTAAACGATCGTTGTTGGTATCGATCTGGTAGATCTCTCGCGATCCGATCCACCTAGATGCTAGGTCAGCATCGAGTTGTTGACGATTATCCGGATTAAAAATGGCAACATGATGAAATTCAAGTTTTTGAAGCGGTAGCACCGTATCTATGATCGCCCTTGTCCCGCCCATATCTGGATCAAAAAAAGTGATGCCACCTCCTTCTTCCCAAGCTCCTTCAAATTGAGACTGCGGTGAAAAGGCTTGTGCCCAACGTTTATACAACTCAACATCGGTTAGCACTTCCCACACTCGTTGCGGTGTCGCCGAAATTTCGACGTAATAATTTAGCGTAAGCATGATTTCTCTCCCTGAACCTTTCTTGACGCTAGCCCATACTCAGGAAAAATCAAACCACACGACCAATTTATCTACCTGCCCCCTTCATTTTCGACAGACTAAGAAGTTCTCGCTTGTAAACCGCCACTGCGATGCGCCTTAAAGCGAACCCAACATGTGTTCAGTATGATTGCGAGCACTATTAAACTCATCCCAACAATTTGACTTTGACTCATTCGGTCTTCAAAAAACAGGCTCTGCCAAACCGCAGTGAACAATAAGTTAGTAAAAATGAGTGGCGCAAGTTGAGAGCCACTGCTTGCCAGTTTATATGCTTTGGAGCGAAAAACTTGGGTGTTAATGATCATCAGAGACATCATACCGATCCACAGCGTATTTGAAGAAATCTCAGGCGCCATAACACTCATATTAAGTAACACGTCGAAGTCGTTAAACAAAGTTAGCGGCAACAGAAATACGGCAGCAAATCCAAACGCCCAAAAGTTGATTTCTAGCGGCGACATATTTGTTTTACTCACTTTATATAACGTAAGCTGAGAACCAGAATTGAAGAGTCCCCCAGCCAAACCGAGCAATAAATCCGCTCGCCATGTAATCTCACTTCCACCGCCCGCTAACATAACCACACCAGTGAACGCCATTGCTAAAGCCACCAATGTTGAAACACGAATGCGCCCCCTCATGAACAGCTTTTCAACCAAGGGAATAAATAATGGGCCAGTAGCAAACAACACAACCCCTTCTACCAGCGTTAACGTTTGTAATGACGCGATAAAGCAAAGTTGTGACAAACCGATACAAAGAGCACGCAATAAAATAGGCTTTAGCGTGCCCGCTTTAGGAAAGGTAAGGTTTTTCACACGAAGTAAGATAAGCAAGATAAGCGCAGGCACCAAAAAACGTAAGAAGCTAAATAGTGTGACGGAAAGTTCGCCTGACAACTGCTTTGCTAACAGTCCAGTAACAGATAAGCTTAACGTAGACATCAACATGAAAAGGATAGATTTATTTACAGCATTCATTCAATACTCCTTAATATATGGAGCATTTTAAAAGACATCACTTATCGTAAATAGCGAGTAATATTAACCATTGATGTAAGAAAAACTTACAGTTTAACTTATCTATCACCAGCTACGGTTTTTAAATTATGCGGAAACTAGTCCCCTTAAAGTCCATCTACGCATTTGTTGCAGTAGCTGAGTCTGGCAGCATGACAGAAGCAGCACAGATATTAAGTGTGAGCCACTCAGCCGTAAGTCAGGCGATTAAATCGCTGGAGAGTCAAGTCAACAAGCCTTTGTTTGATCGCATAGGCAGACAAGTTCAACTCAATGCGGACGGTAAAAAGTATTACCGAAAGGTGGCACCCGCTTTAGAGCAAATTGTCGATGCAACGGAAGCACTCATCCAAGATCAGAACTTGCAACGTGTTACGCTCAATATGGTGAATTCATTGGCTCTTCACTGGTGGATTCCTCGAATGTCAGATTTACAAGGGTTTGCTCCTCAATTAGACGTTCGTTTATCAAACCTGTCTGGCAGATTCAATTTAGAACAAGAAGGTATCGACGCGGCCTTGGTGCATGGAAATCCCGAAGAATGGCAGGATTACTACTGCGAAAAGCTCAGTGAAGATGAACTGGTTTTGGTGTGCAGCCCTGAATTGTTAGCGACGACAAAGGACTCAAACATCACTCAACTCTTAAAGCAGTATCCCATCATTGAAGTTACTAACGAGCGAAGAAAAAACGACTGGAACGTGTGGCAGGACGCGACGGGTATCCAGCGACCTAAAAATAAAAAACCAATCACTTTTAACATGTCGATACAAGCCGTCCAGGCCACAACTCGTCGTTTGGGGTTATTGGTCACTCATCGCTTGTTTGTGAAGGATGACATCAAATATGGTCAGCTAATCGAGCTGGGTGAACCCGTCATTAATCCTCATCAACAGCTTTACTTTGTATGCCCGCCACACAAGCTAAAGCTTGAATCGTTTCATCTGTTGCGATCTTGGCTACAACAATCATTCAACTATTAGAAACTTTTGTTAAGCACATTCACTGAAAAACTAGTATAAAGTTAGAAGAGCACTTTTCATCCAAGGATGGTTTATGAAGCAGTATCAAATATGGCTAAGCGCACTCTGTTTTGCAGTATCTTTGAGTACGACCGCTGAAGCAGAAAATGATAACCGCCTTTCAGAACAAGGGATCTCCACGGCAATTATTGGGGGTCAGCAGGCTACCCAAAACCAACTTCCTTTTTTTGCACGTCTTATTCTACATAAAACTGGCGCTAATCAGTTTGCCAATATTTGTGGGGGAACCATTGTAAACGACCGCTTCATTTTAACTGCGGCCCACTGCGTAGAACCAAGCGTTTTTACTGATGGCTGGACAATCAACGATCTACGAGTGCTAGTCAAAAACCCTACGATGAATGACGTGTTTGTTGAAGAATTCAAAGATGTTCGCTCTATCACGATTCATCCTGATTATGTGCCTAGCGATTTATGGATTAATGACATCGCTGTCCTTGAATTGACTAGACCTATCACCGATAACGTCCAATCCATCACTTTACCGCAAGACTTTGGAGACTACAGCAGCAAGTCAGTTTATCAGATATTCGGTTTAGGTCAGACCTCAACCAATGATGAAAGCCCCCCTAACTATTTACGCTGGGCAGAAGTAAAACCCCTTACCGACACCCAATGCGCTTCGTTGGTAACAGGGTTTAACGCTCAAGAAAGTTTATGTGCGAATGGATTTCCTGAACGAAGCTACACTGGCATCTGTCGTGGTGACTCAGGCGGTCCTCTCACCTATCAAGACAATAATGGTATGTATCAGCAAATTGGCATTGTGAGCTACGGTTCTTCAGTTTGCGAATCCGCTGCGATTCCAAGTGTGTTTACCGAGATTTTGAACTATGCAACATGGATTGAGACCCAAACCAGCTCAGGTGTAAAAACCAGTTATAACGCCCTCTTAGCAAGTTCGGAAGATTATCATAGCGAAGGGGACTCTGGCTTTGAGCCTGTCGATACCAACACATCTGGCTTTGGTAACAACGGCAGCAGTGGCGGCGGTGCTCTCGGATCAGGGTTGATCATGCTTGGAGGCTGGTTTGGTTGGCTAAGACACCGCAGAAATTATTCGCGCTCCTAGTAGCGTCAACAAGACATCATAATATCTTGCGCTTAACGCGAGAGTTAATGATGTCTTCAATCATCTTTTGCTCTTTTTTCGCTTTTTCATAGTTCTGCTTAGTACGCCAACGTTCAAGCACTTTTTCTAACCCTTGAACGCGTGCGTGCTTGTTTTCTAGCGTTTTCTGTACAGATGCACATTCCGCTTGCATAACGGCTTGCTCTTGCTCGTGGTGACGAAGCATTCTTTGTAGCATTTGGTCAACACGATTAAAGTTCATCAAAGCCGCGCTCGTCAGCGTCGGACCGGTTCGGGTTGATTGTCCAGCGTGGCCTTTCAACGCCGACAACTGTTCCAATTGCATTGAAAGATGGGAGTGACGCTGACGCATGGCATCAAGTTGTTGACCCACACGGTCACGCTGTTTTTCTTCCATTTGCTGTAACTTGCCTACGGCTTTTAACTTGGATTTCATTTCAGCCTTGTCACTCCCATTTGATTAAGCACTTTGAAAAAGCTGCGCGAGCTCGGTCAAACTGGTTGGGTAATCTACAGACTCGTTGGCAGCTTGTTGTAGATATGCACGCAAATTTGGATACATAGCAACAGATTGATCTAACTCAGGATCTTGTCCTGGTTGATAACCCCCTAATGGCAGTAACTCTTTAACCTGAAGGTAGTTGGAGTACATTTGACGGAAGTTATTCGCAATCGTGCTGTGTGCGGCCTGCGTACAAGTATTCATACAACGGCTAATAGACGCGTTGATATCTATCGCGGGATAATGCCCTTGCTCAGCCAGTTGACGCGATAAAACGACATGCCCATCTAAGATGGCGCGCGCGGAATCCACGACAGGATCTTGTTGGTCGTCTCCTTCTGCCAATACGGTGTAAATTGCCGTTAAGCTACCATGTTGATTTTCACTGTTACCCGCTCGCTCTAGGAGTTGAGGTAACACGCTGAAGACAGAAGGCGGATAACCACGAGAAGCTGGAGGCTCACCGAGCGAAAGAGCGATTTCGCGCTGTGCCATGGCGTATCGGGTTAGAGAGTCCATCAGAAGTAGAACGTCTTTGCCTTGGTCTCGGAAATACTCTGAAACGCGATGACAAAGTAGTGTCGCTCTTAACCTCATTAGCGGGGATTCATCAGCAGGAGCCGCGATAATAATCGCTTTCTTGCGCGCTTCTGGGGTTAAGTTTCTCTCGATGAACTCACGTACTTCTCTGCCTCGCTCACCGATAAGCCCGACCACAATTACATCGGCCTCCGTGTTTTTGGTGATCATCCCCATTAACACACTTTTACCGACGCCACTGCCAGCCATCAAACCAATACGTTGGCCTTTGCCTACCGTCAATAGTCCATTAATCGCTCGCACGCCTACGTTGAGTGGTGTATCAACTGGGCGTCGCTTCAGTGGGTTAATCGGTTTTGGTTCAAGTGAAACTCGATCCCCCCCCTTAAGCGGTGCCCCATCATCTAACGGCTCACCTAAACCATTCAGTACGCGTCCTAACCACTGAGAGCTTAGCTGCACGGTACTGTCACCATCAAGAGGGATGACTTTTGCACCTGCAAACAGACCGCCTAAACGGCGGATAGGCATGAGGTAAGCAATAGTGTGTTCAAAGCCCACAACTTGCGCTTCGATCATATCGCCTTCCGCGGTTTCTACGAGACAACGCTGCTCAAGCTTAAACCGACACCCTACGGCTTGTAACATTAAGCCGTTTACTTTTATCAATCGCCCTGTTACGCGAGCAACAGGGATTGAATCGAGCGAAGCCAAGGCTTCGCTCAAACGCTCACTTAATAGTTCATGGCTTAGGGTATTACTCATGCTCAGACTCTACCTGTGGAATACTGACTTCATCCAAAAGGTGTTGCTTTACATTGTCCATACAGGCTTCCAAACGAGAGTCGCAGCTCGCATCCGCTTCTGCGTCATCAGTCACTAACTGACAGCCACCAATAGGAAGCTCCGTATTAGGGACCAGTTTCCAAGATTGCGGCAAATCAGCATTGATGTGAGTAATGCGCTCTAAATCTTGCGGATTTAAATGCACAGTTACTGTTTCCGCTTTACCAGGCATGGCAGACAATGTCTCGTCCACCAAAGCTAGGATCTGCTGAGGCATTAAAGTGAGCTCAGCACGAATCACTTGCTGAGCAACCTTTTGTACCAGTTCACAAATCATATGGCGTTGTTGCTGTTCTTTTTCATCTTGCCAACGAGAAAGGGCGTGAAAAAGTTCATTGACAGGCTTCGCCGCCTCCAAAAAGCCTTGCTTTCCAGACTGCTCACCGGAAACAAAGCCTTTTTGGAAACCTTCTTTTTGACCTTCCAACAGACCTTGTTGCTTGCCCTGTTCGATACCTTGGCGTAAACCTTCCTCATGTCCTTGTTGCAAACCTTGTTGAAAACCTTCTTCAAGTTGCTGTTGGATATCTATTTGAGGTTCTTGCCAGCCTTGGTTATCTAGCCCGAATTCGTCTTCGATAGTCTTAGGTTGCGCTAAAGGCGGAAAACGGTGTAAACGATACCCGCTCGGAGGCAATCGCATAGTACTTGATTTTGTCTCTAGCATGACCTTACTCCACCGTTGGCTCTTCATAGAGAAGCAGCTGAACTTCACCAGATTCATCCAGCTCACGTACCATTTGCATGATGTCTTGACGTGCTTTTTGAACTCGACTTAACGCAACAGCGCCGCGTGCGTCCATGTCATCTTCTAGCGCTTTCACCATACGTTGCGGCATTGAACGCTTAATAGCTTGTTGTAAGGTAATATCGGAACCTTTTAGCGCAACTGCCCACAACTCTAGCGGGATTTGCTGCACCAACATATCCATAGTTTCTTCGCGTTGTCGGCCAAGAACCATAAAGTCGAACATGTTTTCTTCGATTGCATTAACAACATCTTCATCATGCAACTTCAGCATTTCCATCAATGAACCACGGTCACCTTCAAAGCGGTTAATGATATCTGCTGCTTGCTTAACACCTGATAACGGCGTGCTTTGACTTGCGGATACTTTTTCGATGCAACGCTCAACGAGTTCATGCAAATCAACGGCAACTTGATGATCGATATCTTGCAATTGAGCAATACGGAACAATATTTCGTCATGGTAATCTTGTGGCAAGTGCTTCAATACCGCTGAAGAGCTGTCCGCTGGCAAATACGCTAGAAAAATTGCTTGCATTTGTGGGTGCTCATTCACAATGAAACGAGCGAGAGTTTCTGCTTCCACCCACTGTAAGCGCTGCATATTGTTGCGAATTTCATCGCCATATAAGGTATTTAATAACCCTTTTGCCAAATCGTTACCCAACGCTTTGCGCAATGTATTAGATAGGTATTCCTTAGAGGCTCCTCGAATACCGCTGTGCTCACGGAAATCTTCAAAGAAAGTTTGAATAACACCACGAGCAGAATCGCTCTTAATGCCATTTAACTTCGCCATTGCACGAGTCACACGCTGGGTTTCATCACGGCTAAAGTGTTGCAAAACCTTCGCTGCGGCATCCTCGCCCATGCCTAATAGCACGAGCGCGGTTTGTTCAACATAACTAAGCGTCTGCTTTGATAGAACTGTGTTCATTGATGTTTACCCATTGTTTCAGTATTTCGGCTACGCGCTCTGGCTCTTCATTAGCAATAAGCTGTAGGTGTTTCAATTGAATTTCTAATGGCGAACCTGCTGGTGGTAGCATGTCGCTGTTTACATCTAAACCTGAAGAGGCTGAGATGCCTTTTTCAGATAGGCGGCGATCAAGTACTTCTTCATGCTCGCGTTCTTCACGCGTTTGCAAGTTTTCGTAGTCAGGCTCTTCCTGAGGCTCAGCAAAATTTAGCTCAGGCACAGGTTTATCAACGCCAGTCAGGTGCATGATTAATGGACGCAGTACGAAGAAGATCATCGCCAAGCCTAACAAGCCACCAATAACGTAGCGTATTGGCTGCTGTACTGTAGGGTCTTGCCACCACGGCAGTGCAGGAGGAGCATCAATTTCGATTGGGGTGAAGTTGAAACTCATTAAACTTAAGCTGTCACCTCGTGTGGCAGAGATACCAACAGCATCCATGATCATGTTTGAGATTTGCTCTTTATCGGCTTCACTCCACGCAACACCATCTGGCGAAGCTTTGGAGTTCAACAGAACCGAGACACTAAGCTTTTCTATTTGGCCTTGTTGGTATTGAGTACGACGAACACTACTACCTACAGCATATTGACGATTCACTTCAGATCGCGCATTCGTGTTTTGGCTGTCGTTCGTTTCCACTTCACCAGATCCTGTCACTGGCGGTTGGTTACTTAGAGAACCTGGAACACCCAACGCAATTTGATCAACCGAGTTGTTATGAATGGTGTGCTCATTACGCACAACCGGCGCGTTATCCAAAATTTCTTGTGTTTCTTCAACTTGGCTAAAGTCCAGATCGGCAGCGACTTGTACGCGGAAGTTACTCGGCCCCACAATCGGCGTAAGCATGTCTGCTGCGCGTTGGATGATCTGTTTTTCAACACTCTTCTGGTATTCAAGATATTTCGCGTTTACTTTACCGGCTTCCGCAGAAGCGACATCCGCACTAAGAAGACGGCCGTACTGGTCAATGACAGAAACAAATTCTGGCTTCATTGCCGTGACACTGCCAACCACTAGGTTAATGATCGCTTCAACTTGTTCAGGCTTTAAGTCTTCACCAGGTTTGAGCTCAAGCATGACAGATGCTGATGGATTCTCACTGTTTTGGCGGACGAATAGAGTTTGACGAGGTATTGCTAAATGAACACGCGCGTTCGCTACTGAGTTCAAAGACATGATAGTACGTACTAACTCACCTTCTAAACCATGACGATAACGCGCCGTTTCCATAAATTGGCTCGTACCAAGAGAGCTATCTTCCTTGAGCGAATCCAAACCTGTCGGCAGCTTAGCTTTAACACCTTTTGATGCAAGCAACATGCGTACCTTCGCAACCTCACCTTCTGGTACAAGAACTTGTCCATTTTGCTCTTGCATGCGGTAGCTTACGCCTTCGCTTTCTAATACCGACACAATTTCGCCGATATCAAAACGCTCTTGCTGGCTATAGAGCGGACGAAAGCTCTGCGAGGAACTCCATAGTGCAACCACAATAATCGCTGCAACAATCGCAGCTAACACCGCAGATAGCACTAAGTTTCTCTGACTGCTAGACCAGATTTGCTTCAGCTTCGTTGTCACATCGTCCATGCCGTTGGCAGTAGAAAATGTCTGTGCTGTGCCGGTAGCCATAGCTGTGTTTCCGGCGACTTGGGGGGTTAGTTCTGACATGAATTACACCGGCATCTTCATAATATCTTCAAATGAGGTCACGACTTTGTTGCGCACTTGCATCAAAGCATTAAAGGACAAGCTGGCTTTTTGGCTCGCGACCATTGCACCAACTAGGTCATCACTTTTTCCTGTTTCTACGGCCGTCATTTTTTGACTAGCCACTGATTGATGTTGATTCACTGTATCCAACACATTTGTCATCGCTTGTGAGAACGATAAAGGTGCGTTTAGTGATTGTTGATCTAAAGGATTTGCACTCACGATAAACTCTGGCGGCTGCACTTGTGCCTGCATCGCCTGCATTTTTGACAACATAAGTTGCTCTGCCGAGACCGCATGAGTAGGTTGACTTGCCATCTATTTTTTCTCCTATTAGGCAGCCGAGCCTAGTGCCGACTGTAAATCAATACCATGTTCTCGCATTGCTGCGAGCTTGTAGCGTAGCGCTCGAGTAGAGACTCCAAGCGCGTTTGCGGTTTTCGTTCGGTTTCCACCAAACTGACGTAACTTTTCCAAAATAAACTGATATTCAGCTTGCTTCTTCGCTTCTACATGACCAAAACTTGAAGTTGGCTCTGCTGTAGGAACTGACGCGACAAGCTCAATAGGCAGCATCAGGTCATGGGCTGTAATGTAATCACCATGACGCATGACCAAAGCGCGTTGAATGACATTTTCCAACTCACGAATATTGCCCGGCCAGTGATACTGACTCAGCGCACTAATCGCATCTTGGGATAGGTGACAGCGGCTACTATCTTGATACTTTTCAATAAAGAATTGGCTAATCGGTAGAATGTCCTCTTTTCTTTCACGCAAAGGCGGCCAGTGCAGAGGCAGCACATCTAATCGATAATAAAGATCTTCACGGAACGTGCCTTTTTGAACTTCCTCACGTAAGTCTTTGTTGGTTGCCGCAATAACACGAATATCGAGCTGAACGGCTTTATGGCTACCAACACGTTCTACTTCACGCTCTTGAAGGACGCGTAACAATTTCGCTTGAACCGCAGGTGACATTTCACCAATCTCGTCAAGCAGAATCGTCCCGCCATTTGCTTCTTCAAACTTACCGCTTTGAGAATTTGTCGCTCCGGTGAACGCGCCTTTTACATGACCGAATAGCACAGCCTCTAACATTGACTCTGGAATGGCGGCACAGTTAACCGCCACAAATGGACCATTGATACGCGGAGAGTGCTCATGCACATATCGCGCCAGCACTTCTTTACCCGTTCCCGATTCACCTGTAATAAGCACACTCGCGTTAGTACATGCTGCACGATGCGCCAATTGTAGAACTTGTTTGCTTCTCCAAGACTCTGCAACAATGTTGGCCATTGGCTTACCTAACGCTTCAACACGTTTAAGCAGATTAACCAACTGATTAGATTCAAATGGGCGTAATAGATAATCAGTAGCGCCCGCTTTCATCGTCTCAGCAGCCAAGATGCCTTGTTCTTGGTCGACAATCGCAATAACAACACCCGAATTTCGCTGCTTTTGGTGACACGCGACAAACTCACGAACACACATATCCGGCAGCGTAGAGCTCACTAAAGTGATTTCTGCTCGCTCTTCAAGCAAAGCGCCTCGACCAGTACGAGTGTGTTTCGCGGTGTAACCTGCATTTTGCAACACATCCAATACTGGTTGAGCAAGAGCTTCATTTGGCTCAACCAACAAAATTTTCGTTTTCGTCATCATTGAACCTTAACTTTCGTTTGTTGATTTTGTGATTGTAGATCTGGGTGGTGTTTCGTAGCCGTATACTCGTTGTCCCTCACTAAACGCAGGGTGACACGTCGGTTTTTTGCTTGGCCATTAACCGAGTTATTGCTGGCAATTGGGTAACGTGAACCATGAGCTCGTGTTTCGATCATCGACTCGTCGACCCCAAGCTCAATCAAAGCATTGGTGACTTGCTCTGCTCGAGTACGTGACACAGAAAGGTTCGTTAAACTTGAACCAACGTTATCGGTGTGACCGTCGATGAGGATTTTGGTCACTCGATCATCCACAGATACATAGCTATACAGCGCTTCTAGTGTTGCTTTCTGTCCACGACTTAACGTCTTCTGACCAAACTCAAATGAGAGCGCCATATCCCTTGCCTCTGAAAAAGACAATTTAGGCAATCGCGCGCGACACGCATTAAATGATTTCAATGCGTTTTGAATTTGAAGAGTAGGAATCACAATCTCTGAAACAGAGGAAGCATTACTTCCTTTAAGTGACAGCGTCACCCAACTACCCGAAGCAATTGAATCCATGAATTCTTCAGCGCCTTTATTAAAGATGAAACGCTGAGACGGCTTAGTAAATTCAAGGGAACCAAATTCTTTTCTATAAAGCTCATCACCCCAAGGAGCATTTTGAGTTGTTAAAGCAATCGTTTTCCATTTATTGTTTTCATATTCCATATCGGAAATAAAATAGAATTTATTATTAGGTTCCGCTAGGAAATAAAACTTCCCATAGTCTTTATTTGATTGCAACAAGTTGCATTTGAATTTATTTCCCTCATATGTCCATTTAGAGAGGTCCATAGGGATTGTTAAGACTTCTTCTGAATATGACACTTTTGAAAAAATAAAACTGATAACAATAATTGTGTTACAAATTATCAAACGGACATGATTCATGTATATCTTACATTCCCATGACTTAAACCGTTTAATTAAATATGCCACCAAGCCGAGAGAACTGGCATAGCTAATCATTTTAATTACCTATTCTGAATATTAAAATTGGTTACAAAACGCTCAAGAGAGCACGCTTAGCCTCCAACGGAAGCTTTAAGCATAAAAAACAGTATTTTATAATTTATTTATTTGAAATTGTTGTTACGCCATAAAGGCAATTTAAAAAATCTATAACAACTAAAACGCTCAACATTGTTATTTTATTTATTAAGCGATTTATAAAGAAAACTAACTCTTTTTAAATTTCATTAAAAGATTATGACTATATGAACAAAGCAACATGTGAACTAAAGTCACAATCTTAGAGTTTGGAGCTAAAAGATCATTAAAATTTCTGTGTAGACTACACGCCATTAAGTTAAAACACTTTCGATTGTTAACGCACGGTAAAATATAAATGGAAAATAGAGTTAGCGAGCCTATTTCTGATAGTCAACTACTTGATGTAGAATTATTAGGCAAACCTATTCATATCATTCGTGAGAAGCTCGATAATTTAATTTCAGAATCTTGCTCAAACCTTACGACTGAATTACAAAATTGGCTCAGCACAGGAAAAGTGGAAGCTAGCTTAACCTCAGTAGACTTGCACCGCTTTACATCGGTTGAGATGGACAAAGAGCAAACGTCGACCTATCAACATCAGGAAGGCGGCATGGTATTCATCCATGGTAACCCTCACACGCTAATAAAGTTGGCTGATAGATTTTATGGTGCAAGTGCAGAGCGTTCAGCCGCTACTCTGACGGCCAGTGACTTACGTTTACAAGAGCGCATCAGTCGAATCATCATCGGTTGGCTTGCTCCTGGTGAAATGTGGGACACGGGTGAGTATGAGACCCCTAGAGGAATTGGCATTAACGTTCAATTAAACATTGCGTTTGACGATCATCAAGGCTCAATTCATCTCAAGCTAGATGGTCATCTTATTCAAACGCTGATCGAGCAGCTTGAACTGCAACCTGATACCGATTTGTTTCAACCTTTCTGTCGTTCTTTAGAGACGACCCCCGTTCGACTGAACGTTGTTCTAAGTAAAAAGAAGATGCCTTTAAGTGATGTGGTTGGCTTACAACCCAACGATATTTTACCTATTGAGCTTCTTAACACGGTTCCAGTAAGCATTGGCAACCAATCTCTATTTACAGGTCGTATTGCCGAGCAAGACGGCCAACTTGTTTTGATCTTTAACCCTGATAAGGAACCGCAGCGATGAGCGAAGCGCTAGAAACTAATGCATTCGACGCAGAAGAACTGAACTTTGATGATTTTCAATTAGAAGACTTTGAAGCCGAAGATACGCTCCAACAAGAACCAGCCACTGCGGAACGTGACCTTAGCTTTTTCAAAAGCATTCCTGTCACAGTCACGCTGGAAGTTGCGAGTAAGGAGATCCCACTTGGGGACTTAATGAAAGCGGGTGAAGGCACGGTTATCGAGTTGGAAAAGCTCAATGGCGAGCCTTTAGACGTGAAAGTAAACGGTTCTCTTATGGGCCACGCTGAAGTTGTCGTTGTCAATGATAAGTATGGACTTCGTCTGATCGATGTACATGACTCTGCATTGAGTGGCGTTGGTCAATAATCTTAGGTAGGCATCACAATGAAAAATCTGAGCGCTTGGCACCGTTGGTTACCTCTTTTGGTATTGGTGTCACTTTTGTTTGCTTTCCCAACAATGGCGGCTGACAACGGCTTAACTATCTTGTCCGTTTCTGATGGCGACACACAACAAGAATACAGCGTTAAACTGCAAATTCTGTTGTTGATGACGGCGCTCAGTTTTCTTCCAGCATTTATTTTGATGGCGACGAGCTTTACTCGAATTGTCGTTGTCCTTGCGATTTTGCGCCAAGCTCTTGGTCTTCAACAAAGCCCACCTAACAGAGTGTTGGTCGGGATCGCTCTCGCATTGACGTTACTGATTATGCGCCCTGTCTGGAGCGATATTTATGAAAATGCGTTTCAGCCATACGACAACGGCGAAATCACGCTAATACAGGCTTTTTCTGTTGCAGAGAAACCAGTGAGAGAGTTCATGTTGGCACAGACGCACCAAAGCTCTCTTGAACAAATGTTACGTATTGCCAATGAGCCTCTCGACCAAAACGTTGAGGATATTTCATTTGCCGTTGTCTTGCCTGCATTTGTCATTAGTGAACTGAAAACCGCCTTCCAAATTGGTTTTATGCTTTTCATCCCGTTTTTGGTCATCGACTTGGTTGTCGCCAGTGTCCTGATGGCAATGGGTATGATGATGCTATCACCTTTGATTGTCTCACTTCCCTTTAAGTTGGTGGTATTTGTACTCGTGGATGGTTGGGCAATGACAGTTGGCACCTTATCTGCCAGCTTCGGTTAACTAGGAGCAGTTATGACCCCAGAACTAACCGTAACGTTATTTTCCGATGCAGTATGGCTGATCATTTTGATGGTTGCCGTATTGGTTGTTCCAGGCTTAATTGTCGGTTTGTGTATCGCCGTATTTCAGGCTGCCACACAAATCAACGAGCAAACACTCAGCTTTTTGCCACGTTTGCTCGTTACCTTATTAATGGTGATTTTTGCAGGTCACTGGATGCTACGTAAGATCATGGAACTGTTTGATTTCTTGTTCCACAACATACCAGGGATGATTGGCTAATGGCCATCACATTTGCAGAGCTCTCGGCGATACTCGGTCAACTCTGGTGGCCGTTTTTTCGTGTGGGAGCCGTATTTATTTCAATGCCTTTCTTTGGTGATGCGATTATTCCTGTTTGGGTTCGTACTTTACTGGCCCTCTCGATCGTTGTCATTACTGGACCGTTAATGCCACCCATGCCACAAGTCGAGTTATTCTCTATGACTTCCCTGTTCCTTGCTTTTGAGCAAGCTATTTGGGGAGTAATGTTTGGGTTAATTTTGCACATGCTCTTTAACGTTTTCACCATGCTTGGCCAGGTGATTTCTCTGCAAATGGGCTTAGGTATGGCGATGATGAATGATCCTATTAACGGGCTTTCTGTCGCCATTTTGGGACGCATATTTCTGATTTTCTCAACCTTGTTGTTCCTCGCGCTAGAAGGACACTTACTCGTCATAGATATCGTGATTCAAAGCTTTGTTGTTTGGCCAGTCGGATCTGGTATCACATCGCTTTCTCTGCAAGGTGTTGTCAACATTTTCGGTTGGATGTTTGCCTCTTCACTCGCTTTGGCTTTGCCCGCTATTGTTTCCATGCTTCTAGCCAACATCAGTTTTGGTGTAATGAACCGAGCCGCACCATCACTTAATGTCTATGCGTTAGGTTTTCCTATGACGATGCTGCTGGGTCTATTCAGCGTATTAATCTCAGTTTCTGGTGTTCCTGGTCGCTACACGGCGCTCGTTCACGACACCATTAGACACTTGAGTAACTTTATGTTGGGGGGAGCATGAGCGATCAATCTTCTCAAGACAAAACTGAAAAAGCCTCACCGCAGAAGGTAAAGAAAGCCCGCCAGGAAGGACAAATTCCTCGCGCGAAAGAGTTTACTACTGCGGTGATATTTCTAGCGGTGGCGCTCTACTTTTACTCTCAGCTTAATAGTATTTGGGAAAGCATGTCGGGTATCTTTCGCTACAACATGATGCTGACGCGAGCCGACCTAGAAAATCCTAAACAACTTGTCGAGCAATTGGGACAAAGTTTAGCGGTCATCATAGACATGCTATTACCATTGTTTACCGTCATTATTATCGTGACCTGTGGTAGTAGCCTTGTGCTAGGCGGCTGGATGTTCCGTCCCGCGAACGTAATGCCAAAGCTCAGCAAAATTAATCCTTTGAGCGGGATAAAGCGCATTTTTTCGACCCGCTCAGTGGTTGAGCTCTTAAAGTCGACGTTCAAAGTAGCGGTCATCTTCGGCATCTTATATGGCTACTTAGACAACCACTTACAGCCATTACTTGGCATGCAAAATCTCCCGCTCAGCCAAGGTTTTTCTCTAGTAATGTCAATTCTGTTTGAAGGCTTACTCTTAATGGGCTTTGCATTGTTGTTATTTGGGGTTATCGACATTCCTTATCAGCGTTGGGAACACCTAAAAGAACTCCGCATGACGAAACAAGAATTGAAAGAGGAATTTAAAAATAATGAAGGTCGTCCGGAAGTAAAGCAACGTATTCGTCAAATACAGCAACAGTTTGCGCGCCGTAAGATCGATAAAATGGTGCCGACGGCTGACGTGATCATCACAAACCCAACGCACTACGCAGTCGCACTGAAATACGAGCCTTCGCTTTCTGACGCGCCCTTTGTCGTCGCAAAAGGCGTAGACGAAACTGCTATGCACATTCAACGGATCGCCCGAGAAAACAAAGTGGAAATCATTAACTCCCCGCCACTTACCCGTTCGATTTATCACACGACGGCGATTGAACAAGCAATCCCAAGCCAACTGTACATCGCAGTGGCACATATTCTTACTTACGTTTTGCAATTGAAAGCCTTTCGTAAAGGTGAGGGAAAAGAGCCAATTCCTTTACCTCATTTTTCGATTCCAAAACATTTGCAGCACTGATTAACCCGCGTTTATCCAAGGACACGAAAGTATGCTTAACCGGTTAAAACAACTTCAAACATCAACCAAAGGCTACGTTGGCATTCCAATCGTCTTGCTAATGATATTAGCAATGGTGATTCTTCCTTTGCCTCCTCTGCTACTGGATGCGCTGTTTACCTTTAATATCGTCTTAGCAATCCTAGTATTGCTGGTCAGCACAACCGCAAAGCGACCATTAGATTTCTCTGTTTTTCCAACTATTTTGCTGGTCGCAACATTATTACGTCTCACATTGAACGTGGCTTCTACGCGAATTGTACTCCTAGAAGGACATAATGGTGGTGACGCAGCGGGTAAGGTCATTCAAGCATTCGGTGAAGTCGTCATTGGCGGTAACTACGTCGTTGGTATGGTGGTTTTCGTCATCTTGATGATCATCAACTTCGTCGTAATCACCAAAGGTGGTGAACGTATTTCTGAGGTTTCAGCCCGCTTTACGTTGGATGCTTTACCAGGCAAACAAATGGCAATTGATGCCGACTTAAACGCTGGCCTTATCGATCAGGAAACGGCTCGCTTACGCCGTAAAGAAGTCGCCAACGAAGCCGATTTTCATGGTTCGATGGATGGTGCATCAAAGTTTGTGCGTGGCGATGCCATCGCAGGTTTGTTGATTCTGTTTATCAATATCATTGGTGGTATCAGTATTGGTGTCTTCGAGCATGGACTCGCTGCGTCTGACGCCTTTAAAACTTATGCCCTACTCACAATCGGTGATGGTCTAGTTGCTCAAATTCCTTCACTACTATTGGCAACGGCTGCCGCGATTATCGTTACGCGAATTAATGATAGCGATAATGGCATGTCGGAAACCATGCAAAAGCAATTACTGGCAACTCCTGCAACGCTATTTACTGTCGCAGGTATTATGGCGGTAATCGGTATGGTACCGGGTATGCCACACCTAGCCTTTTTTGCGTTTGCTGGCGCATTAGCGTTCGCAGGGTGGCGTCAAACCAAGAAGCCAGTGCAAGACTCCCAGATCGAAGAGGTCGAAGCACTTTCACAAGCAATGCAAGACGATGATACACCGCTGACATGGGATGATATTCCTCACGTCCAAACATTATCACTTGCGCTTGGTTACCGACTCGTCCATCTAGTCAACAAAGAACAAGGGGCACCCTTATCACAACGAATTCGCGGTGTGCGTCGAAACCTTTCTGAACAAGTTGGCTTTTTATTACCTGAAGTTCGTATTCGTGACAACCTGAGCCTTAAGCCAAACCAATACACAATTTCTCTAAATGGCGAAGTCATTGAGCAAGGCTTTATTGAACCAGAGCGTTTAATGGCGATAGCGGTTGGCGAAACTTACGGTGAGGTAGATGGCATTTTGGGTAGCGATCCTGCTTATCAGTTGCCAGCTGTGTGGATTGAGCATCAAGATAAAGCAAAAGCACTTAATATGGGTTACCAAGTTGTCGATGATGGCACTGTTATTGCCACTCATATTAGTAAAATCATGAAGACAAACCTTGCAGAATTGTTTACGCACGACGATGTGGAAGCAATAACCCAGCGTTTGACACAACAAGCCCCGAAACTAGCAGAAGCATTAGCAGCAGCACTTAATCCAGCGCAGCAGCTGAAAGTATATCGTCAGCTTTTATTAGACCAAGTGCCACTAAAAGATATTCGCACGATTGCCAACACAATGTTGGAATCCGCGGAAAATACAAAGGACCCGATCCTACTTGCATCTGATGTGCGCTGTGCACTAAAGCGTACGCTTGTTAACTTAATTGCAGGACAAAAGAACGAGTTAAATGTCTACGCACTGTCTGATGAGCTAGAACAAATGCTACTAACTTCACTGCAACAAGCACAATCTTCTGGTACGGTAACACTAGATAGCTTCCCAATTGAGCCAAACATTCTTGGTCAGTTCCAACAAAACTTGCCATTGATCAGACAACAGCTTAAGCAACAGGGGCTACCTCCGATCCTTCTCGTTATGCCACAGCTGCGCCCTCTTCTAGCGCGTTACGCTCGTACATTTACACAAGGGCTGGCAGTATTGTCTTACAACGAAATCCCAGAAAACAAACAAATCAATGTGGTAGGAAACCTTGGTTAATCTTATTTCAACACATGCGATGTACGAACATTTGGTTGGTCTCGCAGTACAACATATCGTCACGGATGACGATCAATTAGTCTTTGATGCTTTAAAACACAATGATGTCCAACACGCATGCCAAGCAATTAGGGAAGCTCAATCAGGAGAAGTAGAATTCCAACACCTGACGTTGAGATTTGGTATGCGTGGAGAACAAAGTGTCTATCAATTCAAACTCTCTGAACAAATGCAGTACTGCCTGGATTTGTTCAGTCTTTACCTTGCACTAAGACAAACACAATTTCAGTTAGAAGCCTTTCATCACGACTTGATTAGTAATGTTGTCGTGCCGATTCGCGTGGATGCATTACTGTGGGAGCCTGGGGTTTATTTCCTCGAACAGACGATTCAATTCCACTCTTCTGCTTTTCAACATGTGATTCCTTCTCTTCAAGCTGATGAAACGTTATGTGATCGTGATAAAGTCGCCACACTCACCAAAAAGTTAAAAGAGAATGCATATTCACTTTGGTTTGAAGTCGCGACATCGCAAGTGAACTTCGAGCGCGTCGCAGACTTTAGTCCCGATATGATCAAATTGTCAGTCACACTAGAGGATAAAGAAGAAAGACACGCTTTCCTACCTATTGCTAAGTTCTTAAGAAAGCATAAATATACTTGGGTTGCCGGACGTGTAGCGAGTCAAACGGAACTTAACCGCTATCGTTTATTGGGTGCCAGTTATTATTTTGGTTATTTCAGCGATATCCCAACCTCTCTCTCCTTTCAGTCTTTTGATGAGGAATAGTTGAAACTCAACCATTTATATTTAAAACAGCACGATTTATTCGTGCTGTTTTTTTATTTATAACGGATAACCACAAGATCATTGGGCAATAGTTTCTTTAACTTAACTAAAAAATTTAGGCTTATATGATGATTTTCCCGGTTTTCATGGAATACAAATCACTAAAAATCATCAATTTTTATCTTTTTTAGAAATTTTTTAATTTTCAAATTAATCATTAAAGCCGACCGACCGCCTCTAGTTAGTGACAAGGGAATATCCCGAGGCCTGAAAGATATAGTGACTAACTAAGGAGACTAAGATGGCTTTATCAATGCACACTAACTACGCTTCGCTTGTAACTCAAAACACAATGAACACAACAAGCGGACTTCTAAACACAGCAATGGAACGTCTAAGCACAGGCTACCGTGTGAACTCAGCTGCTGATGACGCTGCTGGTCTTCAAATTGCTAACCGTCTAGAAGCGCAAACACGCGGCATGTCAGTAGCAATGCGTAACGCACAAGACGGCATCTCTATGATGCAAACTGCTGAAGGTGCGATGGATGAAATGACAAACATCGTTTACCGTATGAACGACCTTGCTACACAATCGTTGAACGGTTCAAACAGTGCAACAGACCGTGCGTCTCTTAACAAAGAGTTCACACAGCTTACTGCAGAACTAAACAACATCGTAGACAACACTAAGTTCGGTGGTCAAAACCTTCTTAAAGGCGGCGGCTTCGGTGCAGGTGACGTAACATTCCAAATCGGTGCATCTTCTGCTGAAACATTGACTGTAAGCGCAAGCGCAGGTATCGGTGAAATCACTACTATTCTTGCTGATGCAGCAATTACAGATGGTATCGATGACGCGACTAAAGCAAAAGCAGCACTAGACAAAATCAGCGGCGCTGACGGTCTAGTAGAAAAAATTGGTAGCTCTCGTGCAGACTTCGGTGCGAACATCAACCGTCTTGAGCACACTATGGCTAACCTTGGTAACATGGTAGAAAACGTTACAGCATCTAAAGGTCGTATCATGGATACAGACTTTGCAGTAGAGTCTTCAAACATGACTAAGAACCAAATGTTGATGCAAGCAGGTACAACTGTTCTGTCTCAAACTAACCAGCTTCCAAGCATGGCAATGTCACTACTACGCTAATTACTTAGTTAATAGTGCGCTTAATTTAAATCGTCTTAATTATAAAGCCTTCCTATGGAAGGCTTTATTTTTATCTACGAATATAAATAGAGCTCGTATTATCTTTGTGAGATTCAGGCACTCTGAATCCGAATTTCAACATAATATTAAATAAAACCTTATTAAACAGTTCTAATTCTATCGTCTCTAATTTGCTTCCTATTTTACTATCTCTAAGTTCAGGGAAATTGAACTTAGCTTCCTTTAAGATACTAGCTATCTCATCAGAATTGATGCTCTGTTTACTTAATAGTTTTTTGTTAATGAACTCTTCATATGCACGAGCACACTTCATCAATCGTAACGCAAATTCATTCATAACTGACATTCTTTGAAACGTAAAAAATTTAATTTTTAGTGAGAACACTTGCACGTCACACTATCAAAAATAATATCAGAACGTAATTAATGTACTCTGTAAGAATTATCTGAATCAAGCTGAAGTAAAGGCTGAATATAACGTCTAATTAAAACATCTCTCCTAATTAGAACCGTCAATACAATTAAATATTTTCTTTGTTTAGGTCGCCTTTTCTTATAAGGAAATTACTTTTTCCATGGAGGAAGGCGGAACAAACAAGGTGGAAACACCACTTCCTCCCAAGAAAACAAAATAGCTCTAAACCTTTGTTTTAATTGAATTTAATATACGGCACGCATCTTGCCACTGATAATTAAACTAAGGCGTAGCATTCAAAGTATTCAAGCCAATAAGAGATGA
Organism: Vibrio sp. Vb1755; assembly: GCF_033338635.1. Classification (NCBI taxonomy): domain Bacteria; kingdom Pseudomonadati; phylum Pseudomonadota; class Gammaproteobacteria; order Vibrionales; family Vibrionaceae; genus Vibrio; species Vibrio sp. Vb1755. Next base: position 68,875 of record NZ_JAWOTA010000016.1, read on the forward strand.
GAGGAGCACACCTCATGAGTTCTTTAGACCCAGTAAAAATGGCAACCCAATTCGCACAATTGGACACAAACCCATTCAAAAACCGTTACCAAGCGCAAGCTAATGTGTACCAGTCACAACTGTCAGCTTTTAATAAAGTTGAAAGCGCACTACGTGATTTTCGTACTGCAATGAAAGAGATGAATAACAGCACAAACAGCATCATCAAAAACAGTGCGACACTCTCTCAAGAAGGTAACTTTACTGCAAACGCGGATGCTAAAGCGCTAACGGGTAACTATCAGATTTTTGTAGAAAAAGTGGCAACAGCACATCAAGTATCTACAGGAATGCCTGTAGACCTTGAGGCAACGACAGAAGTACCAACAACTGGATCTTTAGAATTCACCATCAACGGTGAAACAATGACTCTAGACTTGTCCTCCGTTGATGTTAATGGTGACGGAACTGCAACGATCAGTGATTTAGCCAGTGCGATTAACAATCACACGGATAACCCTGGCGTTAACGCCACTCTAGTTCGCTCGAATGGTCAAACACACTTTATGCTATCGAGCACTGAGACTGGTGTCGAAAATAAGATCAACGTATCTGCATCGGGTACTGGCCAAGCGTGGTTTGAAGACGCCTTCACCAACCTCAAGCAAATTAACGCTCCACAAGATGCGGTTATGTGGCTAGGTGCAAAAGACTCAGGCCTGAAACTAACCAACGCAAGTAATACTTTTGAAGGTGTCATCGACGGTGTTGACATTACCGTATCTAAACCGCAAGCCGCGGGAGATGCGCCAATCGGTTTAAAAATTGGAGCTGATAGCGAAGGCACTAAAGAACAACTAGATAAGTTTGTGGAAACCTACAATGCCCTTGTTTCGACTATCGATCAGTACACCCAAATTGGCGGCGAAGATCAGAAACGCGGCGTGCTCGCTAGCGACTCGACATTGCGTTCTATTGAGAGTCAGTTAACGGGGTTAATCCGAGGTGAACACAATGGTATGCGCCTAAGCGAAATCGGCGTGAGCCTAGACCGCAACGGTAAAATGAAAGTTGATCAAGAAAAGTTCAAAGAAGCTCAACAAACAAACAGCGCAGGCTTAGAGGCGTTGTTTAATGGGGATGACGCTTTGCTAGATTCTCTTGACGCGATGGTAGAGCCTTTCTTGAAGTTCTCATCAGGTACCTTCAGCACGCGTAAAGACGCAATACAGTCAAGCTTAGACCGAATCAAAGATAAACAAACCAATTTAGAGCGTAAGTACGAAATGTCGTACAACCGCTATCTCAAACAATTCACTCAAATGAATTCAATTATGACCCAAATGAACCAAACCATGTCCATGTTTAATGCTCAAAAATAAGACATTTGGTTCCAAATTTAGGAGAAATATTCATGCTTATGGATTCTGGTTACGATTCGTACCAACAAGTCGATCTCGACGCTCAAGCGGCAGCAGCAAATCCACACCAATTGGTCATCATGTTAATCGATGGCCTACTCGATGAAGTTGAACGTATTCGCGGCCACCTAGCCGCAAATCGTTTGGCCGAGAAAGGGAATGGAATCAACAAATGCATGAACATCTTGATTGGACTAACAAGTGCTTTAGATGATGAAAACGGCGGTGAAATTGCGGAAAACCTACGCCAGCTGTATGACTTCTGCCAAGTCGAACTTTATTACGCTAGCGTGCAAAACGATGCAAATCGCTTGGTTAACGTTGAGCGTGTAATGGGTAACATTCGTGAAGGTTGGATGAATTTTGGACAACAAGCATAAAGTATCGCCAGAGCGATTCCGTCATTTATCTCAGCTCATCCAGTTCGCCGCAAAAACGGCCGATTGGCATGCGCTCAAGCGGTACGACTTGCAGTTGCGAGAGCTTTTGATCAGTCACAAGCCTTTTTTGAAAGATCCTAAGCTTGCACCTGAAATCCAGCGAGCGAAAACAGTGCACGCTAATGCCTTCGCAGTATTAGAGAAGTCGACCAACGAGTTGAAAAAAGAGATGAACATGGTCAATGACCATCAAGAACGCGCTATGGCCTATCAATTAGCAATGACCATGGAGCTAACTCAATGATCATACCTTCTTCAACTCAGCACTCGGGTAATTCGCCAGCTAACAATGAGGGTCACATCAAGCAAGCGAACTCGGTACACGGCTTTTCTCATGGTTTTAAATCAGGGAACAAGCAGAATGGTGAGCAAGACTTTAACTCTGCGTCAGCGGTACCGAGTTTTCACCTTACGGCCTCTACTTTGAACAGCGCAAACAAAGTACAAAGTCATGGTTTTGATACTGATGACCGCTCAGCTTCAGATCCGGATGCCAACTTGACCAGTACACTAGGGTTAACAGAATCGACTGATCTTGCAGCGCAAGCTCAAGCTTTAACCCAGGGTATGATTACCATGGCAGAGAAGCAGGCTGAGAAACTAGGAAAAGCGTCATCTTTAATGACTGCGAGCGAAGTTAAGTCTGTTACTCAAGATTCGTCTAACGCTATGTTAAACACATCATCAAAACAAGATGTGAAGCAAAGTCTGCCGACTTCATCGAGTTTGCGTTTGCCTATCTCCGGTGCTGAGTTTCAAACTCTTTTGAATCAACCTGTTCAAGGGCAACCAACCGCATCTCTACTTCAAGCACAAGCTCCTACAACACAATCTGCACATTCACCGGTTGCGACGAGTCATGTTCAAGCTCAAGGCTCTGAGTGGGCAGCAGTGCGTGTTGATACCACTGCCGGAAAGTGGGGCGAGCAAATGATGCAAGTTTTACATGATCGCGTGACGCTCCAAGCTCAACAAAATGTACAAGAAGCAAAAATCCGCCTAGACCCACCAGACTTAGGGAAATTGGATTTACTTGTACGTGTTGAAGGTGACCGATTGAGTGTCCACATCAACGCCAATGCCGCAGCAACACGAGAAGCTTTAATGCAAGTTTCGGAACGATTGCGTACTGAGTTACAAGAGCAAAACTTCGTTCATGTCGATGTCAATGTTGGCTCTGATCAAAACCAAGGTCGAAATGACCCACATGCAAACGAAGAAGACGCCAATATTTTCGCCGCACGAGAATCTGGTGCATTCCAAACCACGACAACAACTAACTATTCAGAACACTGGCTAAGCACTCAAGCTTAGTGAATCTTCGAGGAAAAAGGTTATGACCAAACAACAAATGATCGCCCTGTTTATCGCCATGATCATCACCAGTGCCCTCGTTTCGGCCGTCACAATTATGGGCGGAATCTGGTACTTAAACAAACACGCTCAAGAGTCACCTGACTCTGGTTCACTGATCGAAGACTCTCCACTGTCTTTTTTGGTCACAGAACAACCGACAAGTAAAGGTCCTAGCTTCCATCCTTTGGACAAAGTCGTTTTGACCGTTAAAGGCAAGAAACAGACTCACTTTGTGATGCTAGAACTGGCAATTGAGACACGCCGTCCAGAGCGTATCAAAGAGATCGATGAATACATGCCTATGGTACAAAACTCTCTATTAAAACTGTTTAGCGACAAAACGTTTGATCAGTTACAGCAAGCGGGTGCCATCGATATTCTGCAAGACGAAGTGAAGCAAACGCTTCTACTCGCTTTTGCTAAAACAGACATCGTCCGAGAAATCGACGATGTTTTGTTGACTAAATATGTTGTGCAATAACGGAGCACAACCATGTTAGACATGAATGTACAAGACACTTACACCACAGAAGAGGAAGTGACAACACCGTCACGACCAATTGATGAAAACGCATTGCTACAACGTCATCAGGTCATGGTAAAACGCGTAGTTAACCAGCTGCGCGTTCATGCCACTTCTCACTGTAGTATTGAAGATATGCAGCAGATAGGCCTTATCGCTCTAGTCGAGGCTGGACGCCGATATGGCGATGTTGACGATCCTCACTTTCCTGCTTTCGCCGTTTGTCGAGTTCGGGGAGCTATTTTAGACGAATTACGCCGACTAGATTGGCGTTCACGTAAGACTCGTCAACAAGCCCACGAGCTCAACGACGTGACTCGAGATCTCACTCGAACGTTAGGTCGAATGCCAACGGATGCCGAAATCATCCAGGCTTTAGGGACGAATGAGCAAGATTATTACAACCGCCAAAATGCCGCTCTCGCAGGCGAGATGCAAAGCCTTGACCAACTGATGGAGAGCAGCGGTGATAGCTACATTGGCGGGCAATACGATGGCATGGAACATGAACATATTCGTCGTAGTTTAGACAGTGCTTTGGGTAAGTTACCTAAGCGCGATCAACTGCTCCTGACTCTGTTCTATCAACATGAACTCAACTTACACGAAATAGCTCTGGTATTGGATCTGACACCACCTCGTATATGTCAGCTTCACAAACAAGCGCTGAAACAACTCAACCAATTAATGTCCTCTTAGGAGTCACAAGATGCAAAAGTTTTTTGGAGTGCTCACTATCCTGGTGTGCGTCTTCGGTGGATATATGTGGGCCGGTGGTAGCTTAGGTGCTATCTGGCAGCCAGCCGAATTCCTTATCATTATTGGCGCCGCTGCTGGTTCTTTGATCATCGGTAATCCGCCTCATGTACTGAAAGAAATGCGTCGCCAAGTGCCAGCGACCATTAAAGGTCCAACAGAAGAGCATGAGTACTACATGGAATTAATGGCACTACTCAACAACTTGCTAGAGACAGCGAGAAACCGCGGATACAAGTTTCTGGATTCTCATATTGAGGCTCCGGAGCAAAGCTCTATGTTCCTCGCTTACCCGACGATCGCAGAAGATCATCGCCTAATTTCTTTCATTACTGACAATTTACGTTTAATGGCAATGGGACAGATGTCGCCTCATGAATTAGAGGGACTGCTAGAGCAAGAAATCGAAGCAATACAGAACGAAATGCTTTTACCTTCACGCTCACTACAGCGTACAGCTGAAGCACTACCTGGCTTCGGTATTCTTGCAGCAGTTGGTGGCATCATTATCACCATGCAAGCTATTGATGGCTCAATCGCTATGATTGGTTATCACGTTGCGGCAGCTCTCGTTGGTACATTCATTGGTATTTTCGGTTGTTACTGTGGCTTAGATCCACTAAGTAACGCCATGGCTCAGCGAGTAAAACGTAATATGACTGCTTTTGAGTGCGTTCGTGCAACCTTGGTTGCCTACGTAGCGAAAAAGCCGACATTGCTCGCCATTGACGCTGGTCGTAAACATATTCAGCTAGACATCAAACCAACATTCAACCAAATGGAGAAGTGGTTAGCTGAACAGGAGGGATAATGCAAAAACAAGAGCATGTAGTGTTCAAACGTGCCAAAGTATACAGCCATGATGAGTCGTCTCATGGCGGCGCGTGGAAAGTCGCGTTTGCTGACTTCATGATCGCCCTAATGGCGCTGTTTCTTGTACTTTGGGTTATGCAGGTGGTAGACAAAGAAGAGCGTAAAGCGATTGTTGCCCACTTGCATAGTTCAAGCGTATTCGACAAGAGTTACGGCAACCCATTTGATACGTCACAAAGTATTTCTCCTATCGACTTGGCACAGGACTCTTCTGTGCCAAGTAAACACAACTCCAACCATGTAGTAAGCTCTTACTTTAAAGGTGATGGGGATGGACCAGAAATTGATTCTTTGATTCCTGGTAACTTCGATACTCAAGAGCAACTTGCCGCACTAGCAAAAGTAATTGAGCAAATGACTGCCCAAATTAATGCGCAGGGAAATGTAAACGTCACGGTGACACCACAAGGTTTGCGTATCGTCCTTCAAGATGATTACAAACAGCATATGTTCAGCCGTGGTGGTGCAGAACTTACTCCTTTTTTTGAAGATTTACTGCTCGCACTAGCACCTGTATTTCATCGTGTTAACAACCCTCTGATCATCAGCGGACACACAGATGCAATTCCATTTAAAAAGCGTTTTGGTCGTCAATCTAACTGGGCGTTATCAGCCTCTCGAGCAGACGTAGCAAGAAATACGTTAGTTGAAGGCGGTATGCCGGACGATAGAGTAATGCAGGTAACGGGTATGTCAGATAGAGCGCTGCTTAATCCTGATGAGCCAGATTCTAGCGAAAACCGTCGTATTGAGCTGTTTGTTTTAACGACTCCTGCCGCTAAAGTGCTTGAAACCCTTTTTGGCAACCACCAAGAAAGTGAACTGCAAAAAGCGAAAGATAAGGCTGAATTTAACCAACCAGTCATTCGTCAAGAAGTCATCAATTACTCCGGCGATACCGCCACCAGCGAAGTAAAAATTCAAGAATTATAATCTTAAAAGGTCACCACTCTGATGGTGACCTCTCTAACCAAAGCCTCTGTTACTGTGACTTTTTAGTTGAGTTCTATATGCACATAACATCATCCGAAAAAAGAAAAAGCGACTTACTGAAGAAAGCCTTTTTATGGCTCATTGTCTTCGATTACCTTTTATTGGCGTTTTTCTTAACTCAGCTATCAAGTATGACACTAAACAGCGGAACCATGATCAGCTTGTTACTTGTTGTTTATAACGTCTTACTTGTTTCGCTATGTTTTCAACGAACCAACAAGCAGGACTCTTACATTATCTACCCTGTTTTGTCCGCAACGTTATTAGCATTTGTCTGCTTTCTTTACTTCTTTTTTTTAATTTAGCTCCCCGACTCGACCATTGATTTTATTTTTACTGCTTTTTCGAAGTGGTCGAGCTGATGAGTCTGAATCCACCACGTAGCCGCTTCCATCAACAGCTCTGGGTCGTCATTTTTATTAGCGAAAAACGCATAAAATGAGAGACCAACCAATTCACCTTTACTCGCGATCTTTTTGTCACAGACCTCTATAATTTTGTCTCTCAGCGAAGCTCTCATTTCTAACCCCTTAACCTAGTACATACTCACTAACCATACGGTTGAAAGAAATCAAATCAAACGAGCCTTTAATTTCAAAACGCACTCTTCCCACCTCACTCATGAAGAACTCGATTTCACAATCCAAATCAAAAGTACCAGAGGTCTCGATAGAAAATGCATTGATCTTACTGTAAGGCAAAGAAGTGTAATCCACTTTTGAGCCGGTAATCCCTTGCACATTTGCCGCTATCACTCGCTTGTTCGTAAACACCACTTGGTCACGAACTGTTTTAAAAGCAGCGAAAATAGTCTCACCATCAATCAAGAACTTAAGGAAGTCTTCTCTGGCATTAGAAACGTCAATCGGCTTAAGCTTAAATACAGAGGAATTGTCGAAATCAATCATAATTAATCCTTTGAGTGGGCGTTAGAACGAATTATCAACGTATCAGATAGCACCACTTTTGCCTACTCGCAACGCACGTTTCTGCTTGATTCGCCCAACAACGAAGCGTCACTCACTTCCACCCTTGCATCCATTGCTCAGAGTCTTTTAGGTCTTGCCAGTTCATCTCTTGGTCGCGTTTACTCATGACTGCCTCGATGACACATCTCACAACGTTACCATCTTCATCTAGTTCCATTTCCGTCACGACAAAATGCTTCTCTTTGTTTTTAGGTGAAATTGCCGTCCATTTACTGTGCAATAGTTTCTTAGGGTGGATTCTGTTCATCGCATTGTACCAATTTAACTACCATGTTGATGTATACGACTGAATACCAAGAGAGAATCAGATTTTGTTTTTGCAAACCGACAAAAGATAAAACCGCAAAAGAGATCACTCCCTTTCGCGGCTCTAACTACAATCCGACTAGGTCTTCTGACCATTCAATCGAGGATTTAAGTACTGACTTTGTAGCAACTGTAACCCTTTACCGACCAGAACAATCACTATCGCGCCAATCAGGACAGGCGTGAAGAGAAAACTCCATCCCTGCCCAGACGCCATGATCAAAATTGGATTTGCACCCGCAGGTGGATGAGTGGTCTTCGTAATCAGCATCGCAGACACACCCAGCCCCGTCGCAATCGCGAGCGTGACCGGCGTGACGTCAACATACTGGCTAAACGCAATACCGATAGAGGCCGTGATGAAGTGACCAATGATCACGTTTTTGGGTTGAGCAAGAGGGCTGCCTGGCACCCCAAACACCAGTACTGCGGTAGCACCAAATGGTGCCATCAGGAGTACTACCTCAGTAAGAGATACCTCGGCGTAAGACAACACACCAATAGCCAGCGTAGCGCCAAGTCCGGCAACCAACGATAAAATTAAATTATTCATAAACACCTCAAAAGTAGACCAAATTGTCTACAAAATAAAATAGACAAACCTGTCTACCTTTGTCAATATGTGTTTATGGAACTTTTTGAGGACGTAGTTATGAACAAAAAGAAACAGTTATTGATCGACACAGCTTTGTCACTGTTTTACAAACAAGGCATCAACTCTATTGGCATCAATGAAGTTCTCAATGTTTCCGGCGTGGCTAAACGCACGCTATATAACCATTTTGAGAGCAAAGAAGCGCTTATCATCGCCGCATTAGAACAACGCCACCAAATATTTATGGAATGGTTGGAGGAAAAGCTTTCTTCAGCACAAACGTGCGCGGAGGTGATCGATCAGTTATTTACTGCACTCAACGGCTGGTTTCATGGCTCTGAAGAAAAATTGGGCGAGTTTCGCGGTTGCTTTTTCATCAATACGTCCGCGGAATTCAGTGACGACAGTGGCGAGATCGCAACGTATTGCCGCTACCATAAGCAGCAAGTCAGAGAGCTAATTCAACGCTATCTCAAATCAGACAACGCTGCATTACTCGATGCCATTTGCATCATGAAAGAGGGCGCGATCACTACCGCTTACATGACGAAAGAGTACGACAACGTCACGAAAAAATGCGTGACCATTTTGCACAAGCTGTAATGCGGTCAGGTATAGTCATTTGCGGATTAAGTATTCAAACGAAAGGCACCAATCGGTGCCTTTTGTTTTACTTAGTGAGTGTACTTACAGTTCGTGCTCAGTACGTGCGATGATGTCGTCTTGCGCATCTGGTGATAGTGCAGTGAAGAAGGCTGAGTAGCCTGCGACTCGCACAACAAGATCACGATATTGTTCAGGGTTCTTCTTCGCAGCTAGCAAGGTCTCACGAGAGACGATGTTGTACTGCACGTGCCAACCTTTGTGGTGGTTGAAGAAGGTGCGAATCAACATAGAAAGCTTGAGCTTATCCCCTTCAGACTCAACCGCTGCCGGGCTTAACTTCTGGTTAAGCAGCACGCCACCAAGGATCTTATTCGCTTGAATCTTACCAACCGAGTTGTACACAGCCGTTGGACCTAAACGGTCTGAGCCAGATGACGGGCTTGCACCTTCAGCTAACGGCGTTTTCGCTTTACGACCATCTGGCGTTGCCATGGTTGAAGCACCGAATGGGACGTTTGCCGAGATACTTGATGTACCTGCGTAGTAACCTCCGCCAATTGGACCACGCCCATGACGCGTATTAACGAACTGCTCTAGCTCATCAATGTACACTTGGTAAGCGTCTGCCAGTAGTTGGTCTACTGCATCATCATCGTTACCGTATTTTGGTGCAAAGTTGATAAGACGTTGGCGAAGCTGTTCGTTCTCCATGCCATCGAAATCTTCAGCCAATGCTTTTGCTAGCTGTTGTTGTGAGATAAGGGGCTGGGTGATTTGCGCATCATCGAAAACAAGGTGCTTGATGGCGGCTAGGCTGTTGCCCAAGTTTGCGATACCGACTTGCAAGCCAGATACCCAGTCGTATTTCGCACCGCCTTCTTTCACAGTTTTACCACGAGCCAAACAGTCATCCACCAGCGTTGAACAGAAGATGTCTTGTGCTTGCTGTTCAAGTACGCTGTCGACTACCGTATCAATCTCAATCGATTTACGGGTGTAGTAGCGGATTTGCTCTGCCCAAGAAGCTGTCACTTGCTCAAAGTTCTCAAAGTTGCCTTTTGCTAATGACTTATCGTGCGGCAAGAAAGCTTTACCCGTTGTTGCATCCACACCTTCGTTCAATGAGGCAAGCAAGATACGAGCGAAGTTAATGAAGCTCATGCCCGTACAACGGTAACCCCATTTGCCCGGAACCGCCGTCTCGATACAGCCGATAGATGCGTAGTTGTAAGCGTCTTCTTTCTCTACGCCAAGCTTGATGAATTCAGGGATGACAATCTCATCGTTGTTGAACGCAGGCATACCGAAGCCGCACTTAATCACCTCGATACAGCCCATCAGGAATTCTTGGTTCAAACCCTCATGGTAACGCACACTCAAGTTAGGTTGCGTCGAACGCAACTGACCACAAGATTCGAGAATCGCCCAAGAAAGTGGATTCACTGCGTCTTCAGGCTCACCCTTGTCATTCAACTTCTGACCGCCGATACACACGTTTTGATACAACGGAGAACCTGCGGAGGCTTTTGAGTGCGCGCCAGAGCGAATCTTGTTTACTTCAAGCAGCTTCAACCAGCAGCTTTGTAATAGCTCTAGTGCAAAGTCTTTTTCAATCGCGCCGTTTTCGATATCGCGAACATAAAATTCGTTTAGGAATTGGTCCATACGACCGAAAGAAACCGAGTGACCATTCGATTCGATTTGTAGCATCAACTGAACAAAGTAGCTCAATTGCAGTGCTTGCCAGAAGTTTTCTGGTGCGTGGCTTGCTACATGACAACAGTTTGCAGCAATGCTTTCTAATTCAGCTTTGCGCAGGGGGCGCGTCTCTTCTAGCGCCATTTTTGACGCCAATTCAGCGTAGCTCACTATGTGATCTTGAATCGCAAGCAGTACGATTTCGACCGATTTGTAGAACTGCTCTTTCTTCAAGCCTTCAAAGGTCGAAACATCATTGTTAGCACGGTGCTGACGAACATCCTCTAACAAACCGTTCATGCCTAGCTTCAAGATTTTCTCGTTGTCCACCGCAAGGTGCGCGTCACCCGAAGTCATGTTGCCTTCGGCTTTAATGATGGTGCTGGCTAAGATTTCTTGCTGCTCATCAGTAAACAAGCCATAACAACGGTCTTGAACGGTTTTGCCACGCCAGTACGGTGTGATGCTGTGGATGCTTTGTTTATCTTCTTCAGTGACCGCAAAGCCTGCACCAGGACGGTCGGCTAGCTCATCAATTTCCGCTTCAATCCAACGTACAGTGTATTCCGGGAAAATAGGCGCAGCGCGTACTTTGCTCGCTTGGTTACCGACGATTAACTCATCATGCTTAATCCAAATCGTACGAGTGCGTAAGTGCTCTTGCAGTGCTAGCGCACGTTGGACAATTACAGGTTTGTCTTCGTTCGCTTGATAAGCACGAGTGTATGCCTCTGCACGCTCGGTACAGACAGGTGGCGTTACGATATTTACCAGTGCCGATTTGTGCGCTTTGATACGCTCAGGAAGGTAATTCAGGTCCATAGTTAACCTCTTACAATCACGTTAAGTTGGGTGTTTTCGCTTGCGTATTGCATGGCGCTTTCTAGCAGTTCTGGTTTGTTTAATGGCTTGTCAGAACACTCGTAAGGCATATCGAGCAAACGGTATTTATTGATGCCGAGCGTGTGGTACGGCAGCAAGTGAAGTTCTTGGCAGCTCTCTAGTGAAGCCGCAAAATCGATGATGTCTTTCAACTCTTCGATGGTGTCATTGAACCCCGGCACAACGGGAACGCGAATCACAATGCGTTTCGCGATAGGTGCCAGTTTTCGGAAATTGTCTTTGATGCGTTTTAGTGAACCTTTCGCCCAGCTAAGAAACTTTTCTTCGTCGGTATGTTTTAAATCCGCCAACCAGCAATCAATATGCGGCGCGGCTTTTTCGACGTACTTCCACGGCACATGCATGCACGATTCAATAGCGGTAGAGACTTGGTTGTCATGCAGACGCTGCGCGAGTTCTGCCACCAAATCCGCTTGCATGAGAGGCTCACCACCGGAGAAGGTCACGCCACCTTGGCTTTGGTCGTAGAAAGGTTTGTCCTTCATCAAGGTGTCGAACAGCATGTCTGATTTTGCTTCTTCACCGCAGACGGTCAGTGCTTGCGTAGGACAGACGTTTCGCAGCGCGATCAGTTGGTCTTCTTTGATGGCTTTGCGATTGATGATGATCTGGTTGTCGATGCGTTGAATACCATCGTTCACCGTTTCACTACCCGCAGTAGATTGAGTTGTAGCTTGATAAGCAGAAACGCACAGCTGGCAATCTTCCATGCAGCTTCGCTGATCAAACAACAGTGAATGCTTTTCGCTGCGGCTTTCTGGGTTTTGACACCAAGGGCAAGACAAGCTGCATCCTTTAAGAAAAAGAATGGAACGAATGCCATCGCCATCATGGGTAGAGAATCGTTGGATATTGAAATACATCTCTGCTTGCCTCTTGGTCTGTGCTACCGCTGTGTACTTAATCCGTTTCTTGCTGGTTAAGTTTTATCAGCGGCTTTTCTTTGTTCGAACTGAAAGCTTGATTTGAGCGTTTACAAGTTTCACTTAACTTTCATTTAATGAAATTATTATAGTTTCAAATGAAATTTCAATTGATCAAAAACAAGATCTCGTTCGATTGTCAGATCTATAGTGATCCCATCATCAAAACGAAGATTTTGTTTAAGGTAGAAACCATGATCGAACTTTATTTAGATACTGCTGATGTGGCAGAAGTAAAACGCTTTAACCAGTGCCTACCGCTAAAAGGCGTGACGACAAACCCAAGCATTTTGGCGAAGTCAAAACAGGGACTGAATGAAACCCTAGCAGGCATGCAAGAAGCACTTGGCGGGACACCTCGCTTTCACGCTCAAGTAGTGAGTTCAACCGTCGAAGGCATGGTGGCAGAAGCACGCCAATTGAATGAATTGCCTTACGACATGGTGGTAAAAGTGCCAGCAACAGAAACAGGCTTAGCTGCAATTAAGCTAATGAAAAAAGAGGGAATTCAGGTTCTTGCTACCGCTATCTATTCAGCTCAACAAGGTTTCCTTGCAGCACTGTGCGGTGCAGACTACCTAGCACCTTACGTAAACCGCATTGATACGATGAACGGCAACGGTGTTGAAGTGGTCGCGGATCTTCAATTGTTGCTCGATCAAAACCAACTACCAGCGAAGATTTTGGCAGCCAGTTTCAAGAATACTCAACAAGCGATGGAGGTGATGAAACTGGGCATCGAAGCCATTACATTGCCAACTGATGTGGCGGCACAAATGTTCGCACATCCAGCAGTAAAACCGGCGGTTGAACAGTTCGATAAAGACTGGAAAGAGACGTTCGGCGAGAAACTTTCATTTGAAAGCTAATTAAAAGTAGCAGCTAGACGTCTCAATGAATAATAAAGGGAATCTTAACTCACCCTGTGCGTCGGTGAGTTTAAGATTCCCTTTTGTATTTCATATAAAGAGGTGAGGTTTACAGCAGTTCTCTATTAGTCAGTGACCAAAGGTACACGCGCTTGAGTAAACTGATTTTGATCCTCTTACGAATACCTCGTTTGGAATGGCGGATGCAGAGAATCGCAGGTGGATAGCGGACGTCTCTTCCATCATTTCGCTTGGCTGACCAGTGAGAATTGCTCGTTTAAACATCTTCATGATTCGCCTTTGCGCTTTCTTCTGCTTTCTTATTTCGTGCGTACCAGTCGATGTTGCGTGTAATGACCATAGTGAAGCTCAAAATCGCAAAACACAGTAATGTCCCCATGACCAATGCGTAACTCTCTGCTTGTAGCAAGCCAAACAGTAATCCGTAGAGAGTGAGCAAACACGCTCCGAATATCGCGCCGTGCTTGGTGTTGCTCAACATACCGCTCACGTACACACTTAAAAGCCCCGTCGATGCAACTGCTGACACCACATACGCCCAGTTAAAGCCGAGGTGTTCACTCATCGAAATCAGCAACAGATAGAAAAGTGCTAAAGCCAGACCAATAAAGCCGTATTGCACAGGGTGCACCGGACGCGCTTGGAACAACTCCAGTAAGAAGAAACTCGCAAATACTAATGTGATAACCAACAGTGAATAGTTCACAGCTCGGTGAGACTTCAAATAGTGATCAACGGGGTCAATCAAATCTACGCCCATTTGTCGCTGTTCAAGCTCGTGACAAGCGTGATTCGATGACAAACAGCTTTGGAACAGCTGCGCGATATTGGTTGAGAAGTTGTTGCTCGCCCATTGCGCGTTAAATCCATCTTCAGATACTTCTGATGACACCGGTAAGTAATCACCGATAAAGCTTGGATGTGCCCAAGTTGAAGAGAGTTCAACCTTTGTTTGACTGCCAATTGGTGTGACTTGAAGCTGCCCCATCCCTTGTAGCAAGAAGTTAAGATCGAATGCCAAAGGTTGTGCTGGGTTTAGGTCTGCAAGTGTCAGATCACTGTGGAGGCCTTGTGGTAACTGATTTAACCCCGTTCCCGGTGCGACTTCGATATCAGAGCTCGCCATGGTCATGTCATCCAAACGAATCAATCCACGGCTGTCTTCAATGCCAACGACTAGGCTCATGTTGTCAATATCAAGCCCCTGCAACGCCGCGAGATCGTCTGCATCAAAAGTGCCTTTCAGTGCCACTTGTGCTTTGTATAAACGCGCACGGTAAATGCCTCGGTACTTTTCAAAACTGTCCAGATTCGCGCTCATATCAAAAGTGCTGGGTAGAAGGAATTTACGGCGCTCTTTAATCTGTACTTTGTCATCTCGGTAACTGGTTTCGGTGTAGTTAACCATGATGAATGGACCAATGATGCGCTGTTCGCCACTGCTGCTGCGTGCGATGTCATTTCTGACTTCATCTTGGCGATATGAGCGTTCTGAGATCAGCCCTGTGACCATTGAAAGCGGGATTTGCAGTAAAACAAACAAAAACAGCACGAAGGCGAACTTCGTGCCGAGTTGGTTATTGAGGATCTTTTTCATGTTTCATTCTCCATTTGCTGATGGGAGTAATCTAAATCAGCAATTTGGAGAACGAATGGAGCTAATGTGGAGTTTCTATGGAGTTGGTAAAACCAGCGTCACTTTCACGCCAGAATCGACGTTTTCGACTTGCAACTTACCCTTGTGCAGTTTGATCACTTGCTCAACAAAATTCAGCCCGAGCCCAGTGCTCTTAACACCATTTTCCCGAGCGAGGGAGTAGAAGCGCTCGGTTAAACGAGGCATTGCATAGTCGGGAATGTGAGGACCTGAATTGAAAATCGACAAGCACACTTTCTCTTTCGCGACCTCAGCTTTCCATTCAATGCATCCCTCCGAATCAACAAAATCCAGCGCATTGTCCATCAAGTTAAAAACGGCTTGTTTCAGCAAGAAGGCATCACCAAGCACGGTGAAATGTTCATCAATTTGAGTGTTGGCAATCACAGACTTAGCACTCAAACGCGCATCCGCCGATTCAACCACTTCATTGACCATTTGTTTTAGCGAGATAGCTTCGACTTGTTCTAGTTCAGGGCGCTTTTCAAGACGAGCCAGTTCTAGCAACTTATCAATCAATGACTGCATGCGATCGCTTTCTCGCTCAATGTTGCCAGCAAAGCGCGTGACCTTTTCTTCAGGCAATGGCATTTGCAATATTTCACTCGCGCCTTTAATTGCTGATAACGGACTTTTCAGCTCATGAGTCAGCGTCTGTACGTACTCTTCCACATACTGTTTACCATCGAGCTGATTGCGCATTTTCTCTAATGCATCACTTAGCGTGCCGTACTCATAAAAGATACGAAATGTCGGCTTAGAGACCTTTTCACCTTCACCCATTTTGGTTGCGTAATCTTCCAGCTTGTTCAGTGCCGAGTGAATTCGCCAAGCAAACAATGCCCCTGCCAATAGCACTAAACCACTCATCCACACCATCCAAAACAGCACATTGCGTTTAGAAAGATCGATGAAGGGTTGTACTGAGCGATTGGATTTTGCCACCGTCACGCTGCCAATGATTTCGCCTTTGTGATAAATGGGTGCAGCAACGTGCATAACGGTTGAGAGCGGATCTTTCGGGTCTTCGATGGTACTGCGCGCACCGTATTGACCACGCAACGTGAGATACACATCGTTCCATTGCGAATAGTCTTTGCCAACATCTTGCTGCCAAGAATCCGCAATCACAATGCCTTGTTTGTCGGTGATGTAAATTCGATGGTTAATCGCTTTTTTGCCAATTTCCCAAATGCGCGCTTGAGGTTCTCGCTGCCCATAAGCCGCTAGCAGTTTGGAGAAGCGACTCTCAGACAACTTTCCGTTTGCAACGTCCTCTTCTGCCAATACCGCGAGCAAGTTCGCCATATCCACCAGCGTCTCTTCAGTGGTTTGACGCACGGTTGGCTTAAGTTCTTGGACGACAGTTTTGCTCACCATGTAAGCCGTCATCCCGACTAAGATGAAGTAGAGAAAAAACAGTCTGAGTCCAAGAGGGATCTTCGGCCAGCGATTCATCATTCACCTTTAATGCAGTAGAAGTAACCAAAGCCACGCTTGGTACAGATGCGTTCAGACATCCCAAACGGCTTCAACTTATGGCGAATAGCTTTGATATGAGTATCGATATTGCGCTCGTATGCGGCCTCTGGCGCCATGTCTGCCGCGACCATGAGCTGCTCTCGGCTCAATACATTGGAAGAGACAGAAATCAGTTTATCGAGGATCTTGAACTCCACCGCAGTTAACCCAAGCATTTGCCCGCCAACACCATAATCGAAGTTTTGCGCGACTAAATCATGGTTCAAATGAGGTTGTTCTGGAACAGCTACAGGCTCTGGTTTGTGCTCCATCATTGGCGCTTTAGCTTTGATTCGAAGTTTAATGCGAGCCAACATTTCACGCGGGCTGAATGGCTTAGTCACGTAATCATCCGCGCCAATCTCCAAGCCGACTACGCGGTCAATTTCATCGCTTCTTGCGGTGAGAAAGATAATGGGAATATCAGAAAACTCACGGATGGTTTTACATAATTCAAAACCATTGCCATCCGGTAAGCCTACGTCTAACACAAGTAACGCTGCAGAGTTATGCTGCAAAAAGGCCAAGCCCTCTCCTGCCGTTACAAACCACTCTGCGTGGTAGCCATCCATCTCTAATACATGAATCAGGTTCTCTGCGATGGCAGATTCATCCTCAATAATGACGACGGTTGATTGGTCGCTCAATGTTCTAACCTCACTGACGATACTTGTTTAGATGCACATCTTGTTCACTTACTTTGGCGCAAAGGCTATCGGATTGATACCACAAAGGCAAAATCCGTGAATAATATTAATCAAACACCCTCTCATTCAGCGTGGTGGACTTATCACTCACACTGATGAGTCACTACAATTGTGAATACAATGATTTCAACCATTGATATGAACAGTGTTCATTTTACACTCGAGTTATCAATTCGATTTTGTTTAAAGGACAGTAACTGATGAAAAGAGCGCTAATCCCCCTAGCTTTACTCACTTTGCTCTCTGGTTGCGCCAGCATGTCTCCGGATGAGTGCAAGACGGCGAACTGGTACAAGGTAGGTTATCAAGATGGCCGAGACGGCAACGATCCAAACGTTATCAATAGCTATACCGAAGACTGTGGTGAAGCGGGTGTGACACCAGACCGAGCGAAATGGAAAGAAGGCTTTGATAAAGGCACTATCCTATATTGCTCACCAGACAATGGTTACACTGTCGGTATCGAAGGCAAAGAATATTACGGCGTGTGCAGCAGCAAAGAGTTCATTGAAAACTACCAGTTAGGTCATCAAGAATATCAACGCCAGCAACGCATCCAAGAAATCGATACTGAAATCTCCGTCATCGATAATCAACTTGATGGCAACCCAGACAAAGACAATGCCAAACGTCTGAAAGAGAAGAGAAAGCGATTGGCTGACGAGCGTTCAGACCTGTTGTCGCCAACCATCAACTTGAATCTGAATTTCTAAATCGATTGGATTTAGCTTCTAAAAATTCATGGCCCTAGCTCAGTTCTAGGGTCATGAATTGACTGTTCGGATCGAGTTCGTAATCCCCAAACGGCTCGCAGTACACAAAGCCATGCTTTTCATACAACAGGCGCGCAGGTTTAAAAAATTCCATCGAGCCCGTTTCTAAACTCAAGCGCTGCAAGCCTTTTTGCTTCGCTTGCTCAATCACATGAATCAATAATTGAGATGCCACTCCTTGGTTTCTTGCCGCTGGCGTGGTGCGCATGGATTTCAGCTCCGCGTGTTGGCCATCCAACTCTTTAATCGCAGCACACCCCAACAGCTGCTCATCTTTCCATCCAGTCCAGAACGTTACGGCTGGTAGTTTTAGTTTATCCAGGTCTAACGCATGTACGCTCTCTGGCGGTGACGTGGCATACATATCTTGTAAGTGTTCTTCTAACAGCGCGATGACTTCTGGTCTTTCTAAATTATCGACTTCAATCTTCACATATCTTCCTTGATTTATTCATTTAATTGCATCGAATTTATTGCAAAAGCTGAGTGGATACAATCTTTACTAAGCCCTTTTTACAGCGCCTGACGCATGATGTGTTGGGGTCCAACTGGACCACCATGATAGAGCTCATGAGTATCTTCAAAACCAGCTTTGAGGTAACACTGATAAGCTGGCACATTTCGGCAGTTAACCGTTAGGTAGAGAAACTCAAACGTTGGATAGTGCAATTTAACAAAGTCCCCAAACAAGCGAATTGCTTGCTTGGCGATGCCTTTACCTTGATGGCGATGATCCACCAGCAAAGCACGCACGCCTAAACTGTTTTTCGGGCAAAAATCGTATTTCTCGCTGTAAGCTGCATCAAATAGAAAAAAGCCAACCACGTCATCGTCTGCCAAAATCAGATGCGGAAGTTCTGTAGGTTCAAGACATGTAAGCATTTCACCCACATCCGCGACCGTAAACTGCGATTGCTCTTCTAGCACGCTAAGTTCGCAAGTTTGTTTATGTCGCTCAGGCGAATACTTTTCAATAGTAATCATAATCTTCCTTGTTGTTTTTATGCTCAATTCATACAGGGTATGTCGTAAATAGAAATACCTAGTGTCGTATTTCCCACTCGCAGGCAAACGTTTAGCACTCTATTATCCTCACCATTCGATAGAGAGGTTTCCATGTCCCGTTTTTTACTTTGTAGTTTTGCACTCGTTTTACTCTACCCTACTGCCATTGATTTGTATCTTGTTGGTTTGCCTCAAATTGCGTCAGATCTCAATGCCAGTGAATCTCAGTTGCATATTGCGTTTTCGATCTATTTAGCTGGCATGGCTACCACCATGTTATTCGCGGGGAAAATTGCAGACTCTGTGGGACGAAAACCTGTTGCCGTCGTCGGCGCGATGATCTTCGTGCTCGCATCCTTTCTCGGCGGGATGGCTGAGCACCCAAACACTTTTTTGATTGCTCGCTTTTGCCAAGGCATCGGGGCTGGATCTTGCTATGTCGTCGCATTCGCGATTTTACGCGACACGTTAGACGATGAACGCCGCGCGAAAGTATTGTCGATGCTCAATGGCATCACCTGTATCATTCCAGTGATCGCCCCCGTGATTGGTCACTTGATTATGCTGAAATTTCCTTGGCCGAGTTTGTTTACCACGATGGCAGGAATGGGCATTCTCGTCAGTGTATTGGCCATTTTTGTTCTCAAGGAATCACTACCCAGCCAACAACGTGAAGAACAGACAGCGCCAGAGAGCCATCAAGAGACTTTCTTCGAGCGATTTTTTATCAGTAGGCTGATCATTACTGCGCTTGGAGTGACCACCATTCTGACCTTTGTTAACGCTTCACCAATTGTCGTGATGAGCATGCTTGGTTTTGATCGCGGCGGCTATTCTTCCATCATGGCAGGGACTGCGACGATCAGTATGTTGATTTCGTTCTCGGCGCCATTGGCATTGGGGATTTTTAAGCAGCGAACCTTAATGATCACCTCTCAAGTATTGCTCGCTTGCGCAGCCATCGTGCTCAGTGCTGCCCATTTCCATGATGGACAATCTCTTTACTATGTATTCGGACTTGGGCTGATTTGCGCTGGCTTCGCTTGTGGCTTTGGCGTGGCCATGAGCCAAGCGCTCAGCCCATTCTCTCAACAAGCTGGCGTGGCGAGCTCGTTACTGGGCATTGCTCAAGTTTGTAGTTCAGCGTTCTATATTTGGTTTATGGGTTTCATCGGCGTTAGTGCTCTGAATATGTTGGTGTTTATCTTAGTGTTAGGTAGCGTAATCAGCCTTGCTCTAATACTATTGATTCCAAAGCCTGTTCACGATACCCATTATGAAGAAATCCCTAGCGCGACTTGACTTAAACTTACTGTTCACTCTGCAATTATTGCTGCAAGAACAAAGCGTCTCGAAAGCCTCAAAAAAGCTGAACGTTACGCCCTCTACCGTAAGTAAGTCGCTCAACAAACTTCGTCATTGGTTCGATGATCCTTTGTTTGTCAAAACACCTAAAGGTCTTGCGCCAACGCCTTTGGCGCAAAGCATGGAGCAAGATCTTGCAGAATGGCTGCAAATTGGCAGCCAGATTGCAGAAAAACGCAGCGATATTACGCCTAAAGGAGTGCGTTTTGATATCACGATTGAGTCGCCATTAGTGCTCACGGTGTTGGACAGACTCATCGTCGCTATCCACCAGCGATACCCTGAAGCGAAAGTAAAAACCAGTAACTGGGATTACGATTCACTCGACGCCATCATTCGAGGCGAGGCGGATATCGGTTTTAACGGCCGAGAAAGTCACCCGAGATCGAAAGAGTCGTTGGATCTTCTGCCGTATTTCTTGGATTTTGAGATTCTATTTTATGACCTGCCGATGGTGTATTTGCATAAAGATCACCCGGCATTACAGCAAGAGTGGAATCTCGAGACCTTTCTGAGCTACCAACACATCAATATTGTTTGGGAAAAAAGTGAAACTTGGGCGTTGGATGAAGTATTAACGGAACTAGGGCTACAGCGCTCTATCGGGCTGACGATGTCCAACTTTGAGCAATCCCTTTTTATGGCAGCGCAGCCGACGCATGACATGATCACCACCGCGCCGCACTATTGCAAAAGTTACACAGAAAAGCTGCATCTCGATTTGGTGTGCTTGCCAATTCCATTAGACCAAGTTCAACAAGACAAGTTACTGATTCCATTTACCATGATTTGGCATAAACGCAATGCGTACAATCCCAAATTGCTATGGTTGAAAAACACCATTAAGTCATTGTACAAACAACCTTCCCAACCACAGTAAGACTCAGGCTAAGGTCAGGTTTTCTCTGGTTATTTTTAATGACTTTCTTGCTCTGATAGCTATAACTAATCACTTTATCAACTAATAAAAATGTTCTTTTGGATCTACACTAGCTGTTCATTTACACGCTAAGGATCAAGGATGTCGACCTTTTTACTCACTGCCATTGCAATGCTGGCGTTCGCTGCCAATTCATTATTGTGCCGACTTGCATTGGCCGAAGGGTTAATTGATGCAGGAAGCTTCACTCTCGTTCGATTGATATCTGGCGCTGTTATCTTAATCGCATTGCTTGTCGTGAGAGGTCAGTGGAAAACCGATCGGCCAACGTCTCGCTTTCGCTTTTTTGCTGGCGTGGCGTTATTTGGTTACGCTGCCCTTTTCTCTTTCGCGTACTTACAACTGGCGACAGGAACAGGTGCTTTGCTTTTGTTTGGTGCCGTGCAACTTACGTTACTGGCAATCTATTGGTGGCAAGGTGAGCGCTTTCAGTTTCTCGAAATCATCGGTATCGGCCTTTCAATTGTTGGATTTGTTTGGTTGATGTTGCCATCTGCCACGCGCCCCGATATTAGCTCTGCACTTCTCATGTTGATTTCTGGCGTTTGTTGGGCTGCGTTTACTGCGCTCGGTAAACAAGCGCCTTCTCCAAGTAGTGGAATCACGTGGGGATTCATCGCAGCATCAATAATTGGCGTGCTCCTTTCGCCATTAATCTTGTCCTCAATCCACCTTTCTTTGAGCGGAGTGTTGCTCGCTATCGCATCTGGTGCCATTGCCTCTGGCCTTGGTTATACACTTTGGTACCAAGTCGTACGTAAGCTCTCTTTACTTCAAGCCGCCGTCAGCCAACTTTCCGTGCCAGCCATTGCTTTACTACTCGGCAGCATCGTACTCCACGAGCCTCTTTCACTGCATACTCTTTTAACCAGCGGCATCATTCTTGGTGGGATCGCTTTGGTTTTTTTATCTCGATCCAAAAAAACAAACGAACAATCGGCAAGCCGATAAAAAGTAATAACTTTCCCTCTCAAATACCCATTCATCATCTATGCTTTTTAAAGCAGTAAAGCTCATTGCAGATGGTACAAGTGGTCTGCTTTGGTACCAGGCGAAGAATATAAGGTGAGAATTGGCTCACACAATGCAGCGATTTTGTTTCAAAAGTGAGAATCATCACAGATCGCGAATTTGCTCGTTTTAGGCGTTTCACCAATAACGCCAAGGGCTAGCACGAGATCAAGCCAAATACGCACTTTTTGTTTTGACAAAGGGTTTACAAAGCACACTTTTTCACCCGCTATATTCCGCCCCCCGAATTTATTCAGAACAAGATTCTGATTATTCATATAAGAAATTCATCAACTTATAACGATAAGCCTGAGCAAACTTTGACACTATGAACGACAAAATAAAATTCGCTATTAAAGTATCGCTTAGCCTAACTCTGGCTTATCTGATCCCGTTTGCCATGGGTTGGCCGCAAGCATCGACGGCCGCAACCACAGTGATGCTGATTGCATCCACAGGCAGTCGTCGTGAATCCCTCGCCAAAGGTACCTTACGCGTGTTAGGTACATTGGTTGGTGCCGTGGTTGGCTTGTTACTGGTGGGGTTGTTTGCTCAAGATCGCTTGCTGTACATGCTGAGCGTGTCGGTTGTGGTCTCATTCATTTTTTACTTCCGTAATGCCTATCAAAAAGATCCTACGCTACTCATGCTGACCGGTGTGATGACGTTGATGATGTCCAATGGCGGTGACGCAGAAGGTGCGTTCCTTTATGGCGTTGACCGCGCCTATATGACGGTGTTTGGGGTGGTGGTTTACACACTCGTGGGAACTTTCTTATTCCCGACCAAAACAGAACAAAACCTAAGACAGCCCATCGAACAACTCAACCAAGCACAACGCGCGTTGTTCACCGCTATCTTGCAAAATTTCGAGCAAAAATCGGCAGGGCAAATCTCTCCTCAAGAAGGCGGAGAAGAAAATCCAGAAGCGGAAGAGCCACAACCTAGCGTGGACACTCTCATCGAACAGATGTTTGCCGCTCAAAATGCGCTCGAACAGCGTTTTGCCACGGTCAGTGTGGAATGCAGTGACGTGTCGGCCTACATGAAAGAGTGGCGCTTGGCAGTTCATTTGAACAAGCAGGTAACGCAACAATTGACCGTCGCGGCGCACAGCCACTTTAGCCACCAGCAAGACCGTGAAAGCATCAGCAACTTTGATCAAGCCGTGGCGGAAATTGACGCGCTATTTGATACCTGCCAACAAGTCTGGGACGAAAAAGAACCCGCTTATCGTGCCCAGGAACTCAAAGTCAAATACAACCAAGCGTTGCTTGAAGACGCAGCTCACCTAGAGAAAGGCTCTGCGCTTACGCTTGGTCACCTATTGGAACTGATGCATCAAAACTTGTCGCGTTTAGCGGAGAGCATTAGCTGTATTGACTCTGTGACGAACAATGTCTCCTTTGACGTGCCACTGCCGAAACCGAAAGGCAAGTTTCTATGGTGGGACGCAGAAAACTTTAAAACCGCGGTCAAAACCTTTGTCACTTATTGGGTTGCTGGACTGATTTGGATTTATTTCAATCCACCAGGCGGCTATTCATTCGTGGTCTTCTCGACCATGTTTATGTCTTTGCTGTCGTTCGTGCCTGTGCACCCAATTTTGTTGCTTGTGCTGTTCACTTTCGGCTTCTTGTTCGCGGTGCCTTCTTACGTCTTCATTCTTCCGCAATTGGATCTCGGGTTAGAACTTGGCCTGTTCATCTTTATCTACACCTTTATCGGCTTTTATCTGTTTAACGGGCCAGTGACGATTTTCTATATGATTGGCTTGTTTGTTCTTGGTTTAGACAACAACATGTTTTATCACTTCGGGATCCTCATGACGATCATGCTGTTGTTCTACATGGTGGTGTTCATGATTATTTTCGCGCACTACTTCCCGTTTAGCTCACGACCAGAACACCTCTTTTTGACCATAAAAGAACGCTACTTCCGACATACCCGAGAGCTGTTCACTACCTATCAACAGCAGTCCAGCTCGGTTATTACGCCGCTCAAACGGGCCTTGCACTTGGTGACGCTCAATGTCTCATCGAAAAAGCTCAAAGTCTGGGGTTCGAAAATCAACCACAAACACTTTGATAAAACCACGCCAGAAGCGATTGGCGCGTTTAGCAAAGCGTGTGATGTACTCAGTAATCACATCAACATCTTAATGGCCGCCGAGAAAAAGTTGATGGCCAATCCGCTGATTACTCAGCTTCGTCAACAACACCGCGATTCCATCATTCCTTTGATGGCAGGCGCTTTAGCCAGCCATCAAGCAACACAAGAACTCGACTCCGTATTCGACCAATACAGTCAGGATTACCAAACATTCGAAGATAAACTGGAAGATTTTTTTAGTGAGTTGGATTTATCTGACTACGCTTATTCAGAGATAGCCGGTTTTTATATCTTGCTGAATTTAAAACGGAACGTGTTCGAAGCAATCAAGCATTGCAAGCAAACCTACGAGGATATCGATTGGGTGAACTTACAACAGAAGCGTTTTTAAAGGTGGGGATATGATGCTTCCAAAACTAACCAAACCAAGCCTCGCCATACTTTCTTTGCTCGGACTCAGTGCGTGTACCACGGTAGGACCAGATTATGTTCATCCAAAGCAGGCGCCACTGCCAAGTGACTGGTCGGTGCAAAAAGCAGCCAAAGATACGCAGCAATCAGAGCAACAGCTACAACAATGGTGGCAGCAATTTAATGACTCAACTCTTAATCAGCTAGTTGAGTTGGCGAGCAAACAAAACCTCGATTTAGAAGCCGCAGGGCTACGAATTGTCCAAGCACGTTCATTGCTTGGTATTTCGACTGGCTTGCAATACCCACAAGTTCAAAGCGTGTCAGGAAACCTAGCGCGTGCCTACGTAAATGATCAGGGCGTGAATAACGCCACTTTGTCGTTTGATGCTGCTTGGGAAATGGATGTTTGGGGCAAGTATGCTCGCGGTATTGAGTCGGCAGAAGCGGGTTACTACGCATCCATCGCATCGTATCACGACATCATGGTCACCATAACCGCCGAAGTGGCGCGCAATTACATCAACTATCGCACATTCCAAGAACGTATTTTGCTGTCTCGCCGCAATATCGAGATTCAAGAGCGTGTCGTACGTATTACTCAGGTGCAGTTCGACTCTGGCAACGTTACAGAATTGGACGTTCAACAAGCTAAAAACCAACTCTACACCACCAAAGCAGCGTTACCGAGCCTCGAAGTGGCAATGAAGCAATCACGTACTGTGTTGGCTTTGCTACTGGGTCTGTTACCAGAAGAAGTAGATCGACTGCTACAGTCGGATGGGATGCACAAGCAAATCGCTGAGTACGAAGCCCAGTTCAAAGCGACGGGCAGAAAATCGGCGCTATCGGGCACCGACGAGCGTTCCATTGTGCCACGTCCACCGCTTTTGGATACATTAGTGGATGCTAACTTAGTGATGCGACGTCCGGATTTGCAAGTCTCTGAGATGCAAGCTCGCGCGCAAAGTGCGCAGATTGGCGTGGCAGAAACCGCTCTGTACCCAAGCTTTTCGTTGTTCGGTTCCATCGGTATCGACAGTACGGTTCCCGATGGCAGCAGTTTCAGTTTTAGCGATTCGCTCACCATGGTGATTGGCCCAACGTTCAGTTGGAACATTTTCCAATACGGACGCGTGAAAAATAACATTCGTTTCGAAGATGCTCGCTTCCAAGAAACGCTGACGAACTACAACAAAAAGGTACTGCAAGCCGTTAATGAAGTCACCAATGCAATCGAAGCATATGACCTGTATTTGCAGCAAAAAGATTTACGCTTGCAATCGGTCAACTCTTCCATTCGTGCGTTCAACATATCCATGACACAGTACGAAAACGGACAAATTTCATTCGAACGTCTGCTTAACTCGGTAGAAAAAATGACCCGCGCAGAAGACAGCTACGCAACGATCAAAGGTAATGTTGCGAACCAAGTTGTCGCGCTCTACAAAGCCCTCGGTGGAGGCTGGCAAACCCAAACAGGCAAACCTTTCATCAGTGAATCGATTGCCACGCAGATGACAGAGCGCACTGACTGGGGAAGTTATTTAAATGAAGAAAACCGCGTATTGCCGCCTTTGCCTATCGAAACACCGACGGAAAACGGCGATAAGAACAAAACGGAGGATCTCTAATGCCTCATGAACTTTCTTGGGGAGACGTTTACTTTTCTCCTACGCTACTCGTGCTCTTTCTCGCCGTCACGGCCACGTGGATAACGGTGATGATATTGAACAAGACACGTTTGTCTCGCTTCATCGCTTTTCCGTCTCTGACGTTTATTGCCATCATGGTCGGTTATGTGGTGGCCATCGACAGCTTTTATATTCAATTTTAGGTGCCAAACAAGATGAAAAAACTATTCGTAATCGCACTCAATCTTGTCATTCTTGGTGGCGCAGCTTGGCTCGGCTATCAAAAGTTTGAGGAATACTTTAATAACCCATGGACACGAGATGGGCAAGTGCGTGCTAACGTCATCAAAGTGGCTCCTCGCGTATCAGGCCCAATTGTAAATGTCGCGGTGCAAGACAACCAAGAAGTAAAAACGGGGGATTTACTGTTTGAAATCGACCCTGCGACTTACCAGGTTGCGTTATCTCAAGCCGAAGTAGCACTGGAGCGCTCCATTGTTAGCTCTCGCGGTAAAAAAATCGAATATGACCGCTTAAAAGACATTCGTGCCAAAGACCGTGGCGCGGTTTCTCACAAGGATCTGATTCGTCGTGAAATCGCTTACGAAGAGTCGCTACTGCAAATCAAATCTGCAGAAGAGCAACTAAAATCAGCACGCCTTAATCTCAGCTTTACCAAAGTTTATGCGACCGTCGATGGTTTTGTATCTAACCTCGATATTAGAAACGGTACGCAAGCGGTCGCAAACCAACCACTGCTCGCACTGATCGACAAAAACAGCTTTTGGGTATTTGGTTTCTTCCGTGAAAACCAACTTGCGCAAATCGAACCTGGCAGCCAAGCGCGTGTCACTTTGATGTCACACCCAGACACGCCAATTGACGCGACGGTTGACTCGATTGGTTGGGGGATTGCGCCCAAAGACGGCACGGTCGGCTACAACCTTCTTCCAAACGTAAACCCTGTTTTTCAGTGGATTCGCCTAGCACAACGTATTCCGGTGCGAATCTCCCTACAAGAACTTCCTGAAGATGTTGATCTTCGATTCGGGCTTTCTGCGTCCATCATGGTGATGAAAGAGTCATCCGCAGAAAGTGAACAATAACTAAGTGAGAAGAGCCATGGTCATTGGTAAAAACCTCAAAAATATTAATGAAGAAAACAACTTCTTCTATCTAACCTTAGCACTAGTGATTTTGTTGCTAGGGAGTGCGATGGCACAAGTCGTAGGTGAAGGGACGATTGAACACATACTTCAGGCTTTCACGGTTCTGACGTTTATCGTCTGTTTTGCGAGCCTTCGCTTTGACAAAACCTGGTCTCGTTTCCTCTATAGCCTGTTTGGTGTTTGGGTTCTTGTGATTGTGATCAAGACCGTTTTCGACATCAGAGAGATGAATGTGGTGATGCTTGCCCTCACCTTTGCGTTCTTTTTCGGCACTTTTAAATCCATCGCAAGACAGATTCTTTTCACCGGCCATGTCAACAGCAACAAAGTCATTGGCTCGGTCGCGCTTTTCTTGCTGCTTGGTCTGATGTGGGCGATTGCCTACCTCATTCTGCTTGAGTTTTCGCCTGAAGCCTTTACCGGTATGGAAGCGATTTCTTGGGGGCAGAACTTCTCCAATGCAGCGTATTTCAGTTTCGTTACCTTAACCACGCTCGGTTATGGCGACATTAGTCCTCTAACACCACTGGCTCAAGTCGTGGTGTATTTAGAGGCCATCACAGGTGTTTTTTATATGGCGATTGTTGTTTCAAGTCTCGTCAGTTCTAACATTGATCATCAGGTAAACAAAAATGGATAAACAATCGGTAAAAATCGACAGTAAGCTTTTCATCAGTAATATGGTGGAATCGGCAATACGCATTGGCTTGATCTTTGTCTTGCTGATGTTTACGTACGACATCATCAAACCCTTCATCCTTCCGGTTATTTGGGGCGCTATTATAGCCGTCGCTTTAATGCCGCTTACCCAAAAATTGCAGCGTGTATATGGTGGTCGTAGAGGCTTGGCAGCCACAACCATTGCTTTACTTGGTATTGCCCTCCTTGTCACGCCACTTGTTATGGTATCAGGCTCCATTGTGGATGGTGCAACGCACGCGCTTGAAGTACTACAAAATGGACAAGTGAAAATACCAGGGCCAAAAGCTTCCGTAGCGGATTGGCCTATCGTGGGTGATAAGCTCTACGAAGTGTGGACCCTATTCGCTACTAATCTTGAGCAAGCGATTCAAACCTTTATGCCACAAATAAAGGCAGGACTCACATCTTTACTGGGTACACTGGGGGGCGTATTGGGAAGTTTACTGCTTTCAATCTTGTCACTTGCGATTGCAGCAGGTTTCATGACGTACTCTGAATCTGCGGCATCAGGCTTAAGAACCATCGCGATTCGAACCGCAGGTGAAAACGCAAAAAGCTGGACCACGCTTATCGCAGCGACAATTAAAAGCGTACTGCTTGGCGTAGTCGGTGTAGCGGCGATTCAAGCACTGTTGATCGGTGCTGGTTTCTTCGTATTTGGCGTTCCGGCAGCAGGTTTACTCACACTGCTTCTAATGATCTTATGTATCGCTCAGCTCCCGGCGTTGCTCGCTGTGCTACCTGTGATTGGCTTCATGTACATGACCCAAGACACCTCAACAGCAACCATGTTTACTGTTTGGGTCGTAGTTGCGGCTCTTTCTGAAAACCTGTTCAAACCAATGTTGATGGGACGTGGCGTCGACGTGCCAATGCCTGTGATTCTGCTCGGTGCCATCGGTGGTATGCTTTTCTACGGCATCGTTGGTCTGTTCTTAGGTGCCGTTATCCTAGCAATTTGGTATGAGTTATTTGTTTGGTGGTTGAGCATTGAGAAAGCACAACAGCAAGAAGAAATGGCAGAACAACAAGACGCTTCTGATGACCAATCAGAATCTGGACATGGTGCAGGCATATAATAAATCAATAAGTTAGAAAGAAATTTAATCTATAACTTATAATATCAAACCGCTGAATTTCAGCGGTTTGATTCTATTTGGATCACAGTTTCGTCGTAATAAATGCGATAAAAATGACGTTCTTGTTAAATTTTCATACTTATTACACTTGGGAGTTGCAATCGGGCAATGAACGATGCACTCTCGATGACCACTAATTTGCTTAGGATAAAAACAATGAAATTGATCAAGCCTTTAACTTGTGCGCTTGCTCTCGCAATGAGTGGCATGGCATTCGCAGATGTAACCGTGAGTGTTCCTGACAACGTTTCAGTATTAGCGGCTAACGGTGAAAAAGCAGATCTTTCGGGTGGTTTTTTCGCCTCTGAAAGAACACTGACGTTACCTGATGGCCTTAACCAAGTCGTATTTCGTTTCGCCCCTTACTTCAACCAAGGTAATGACCGTTTAAGTGTTGAAAGCGATGTTATCGTTACACGATTTGACGCGACCAATGCCGAACTCACTCTACAAATGCCAGAATACCGCAACCTACGTGATGCGGAAGAGAAGATCAAAGACTTAGATTGGAAACTGGTTGATGATTCTGGCAACGCAATCGCGGTTGACCAGGACAAGTTGCTCAAACCGGGTATGCAAATCGGTCGTGATTACGTACGTGAAATCGAAGATTATAACCAAGCTGGCGGTGCAGCAGCCGTGGCTTTTGCTGGCGCAGCAACCATGCAGCCAGTCACGCTTCCTGCAAAGGTTCCTGCGGATATGAAGCAAGTGAGAGCAACTGCGGTTAAAGCGGATTCGACAGCTGAAGAGATGCTGCACTTCTGGTACCAAAAAGCAGACGCAGAAACCAAAGCTCGCTTTAAGAAATATGTTAATCAACAGTAAATCTGGTTAACTTTATCGATATTATAAAAGCCACTTCACGTGGCTTTTTTGATCAAAAATTAGGAAGCTTGGACAACTTTAGTATTGGCGATCAAGTCATGCAACAATCGTCGCTCCGGATGAAAGAACAACAATGCCAAATTTACCAACGGGATCCCCGGAATGAGCATCTCCAGCAAGTAGCTAATAACAAGCCTTAACCCTGCTGTAACTTTCGTTGCCTTACTATCATTTTTCATTACAACTTTAATACCAATCATGCGCATACCAATGGTTTGCCCATGACTCAATGCATTCCAGTTGATCATTAAAACCGTTGGTAAAGAAAGCAAGTAAAACGCCTGAGTTTCACGAACAAGCGTGAGGTTATCTGCTAAAGAGAGCTGAAAGTCGTTAAGAAAAGAGTTAATACTCAATGCGATGATTAACACGACCACCATCGCAAAGAGCAGGTCGATAAAACCAGCAATGATTCTCTGTTGCTTGCTCGCGATAAAAGCATACATGGACTTCAGTCACCTCAATGTAATTGGTTAAGCGAGAATGACTGAGTGTACAGACGCGCAATGGTGAGCGCAGTTTAGGTATTGCCAACATAATATTCAACTAAGAACATACTAAATCGCGATCGTATCTCAAAAGTAATCATTACATCTTGAGCATAACCGTATCAATTTAACAAAACGCTACCAGTAACGTTCGTAAATGATATTTCCCCCAGTTTGATGGCGATACTTTTCCAAGCCTAGCTCTTGTAAAACGGGCACGGTATCTTTGATCATTTGTGGATTCCCACACATCATGACAAAGCTACGCTGAGCTGAGAATGGCGCATCAGCGGCGTTGGACAGTAAACCCGATTCGATGAGTTCAGGAATTCGGCCTTGTAATTTACCGTCAACCACTTCCCTGCTGACTATCGGTATATACTTTAATCGGCCTTCATATCGTTGCTGAAGCTGTTCAATAAGGTATTTATAAACCAGATCTTTTTCGAAACGAACGGCATGAACCAGCACAATGCGCTCATTGTGAGGCGGTAGGTTTATATCATCCAGCAGCGACAAAAACGGTCCAATCCCCGTACCTGTAGATAGCAGCCACAGGTCATGAGCCTGTTTAGGAATAGAGTCATGGATTAAATCGCCATGTGCGGTGGCACCGACATAAATGCTATCACCAGATTTAAGCTTTTGGAGCCGTGGAGAAAGTTGTCCTTGAGGGTCGGCTACTATTAGAAATTCCAACCAATCGAATTGCTCGCTTGGCGCATTAACCACAGAGTAAGCACGGCTGATCGGCTTACCTTCATCATCAAGCAAAGCAAGCTTGGTGAATTGGCCAGCTTTAAATGAAAGAGGCGCGCCAGATATTCTCAAACTGAACAGCTCACCTGTCCAATCAATGCGTTTCTCAACTCTTGCGAGGTTGAAACCTTTGAGTTCAATCATGAGACACCTCCTATCTGGTTACTCTTAGTTAAACTTACGCCTTCAACTCGATTATGTAAAGTTTCTAGTTTACATAATCAAACCACTATTTCATTTCACATTTTAAAAACAATTTTATTACATATTAAATGATTACATCTAGAATAAATGCTCAAAGTGATAAG